>QCFU01000004.1 GCA_003278305.1 Prochlorococcus sp. AG-363-M21 | reverse complement strand
TCATTTATTGGAGGAGAAGTTAAAGATGGAGAGCTAGTATGCCCTTATCATGGTGCAAGATTTTCTTCTAATGGAGAATGCACAAATCTAAGTAGAATAACTTGTAATCATATAGTAGATGAAAACTATGACAATTATGCATCCAAAATACATTTATATCAATACATTTGTAAGGAAGTAAGTGACTATATATATATTTATTATACTGGCAAAGCAAAAACAAATTTAAGAGATTTTATTGTAAATGATTCGCTTGATAAGAGTCTAATAAATAACTATGGTTTTGATATTAACAGCTATTCTTATGAAGAAGTAGTTGTGGATTTCAAATGTGACTGGGCAAGAGTCATAGAAAACCATTTAGATATACTTCATTTATTCTGGGTTCATGGAGAGACTATTCCTGATAATGAGGTCAATAGAAAAGTAATTACCAGTTTTAATCAGGAAATAACAAAAGAGAAAGATCAAATAGAAAGTAAATACAAATACAAAGATCAAAGTAAAGGAGAATTTATTAGAATAAAATTCTTGCCTCCAGGAAGGATAGTTATATATAAAGGTGATCCCGACAAATCAAGATATATTCAAGTTTTAGATCATATACCACTTGCAAAAAATCAGGCACGAGTAATAGTTAGACATTACCGAAGATTCATGCAAAATAAAATACTCACAAAATTATTGTTGTTTAAGCAATTGCAACATAGGGTCTTTTATAAAGTATTTTCAGAGGATTATATGATTCTAAGGACTCAGACTTATAACAATCAAATGGGTTTCCTAGAAAAAGACAATGTAAAGTTACTTGGTGAAGATAAAATGGTTCAATATTATTGGGATTGGTTTAAAAGCTCAAATATAAAAGACTCCCCATGGGACCTTCATCCAACAAATGAAGATACAAATACAGTTTATCAAGATGTTTCCATGATATACCCTCCAGCAAATACAGAATTAGAGAGAAAAAATGTAAATTCATTGAGATGGAATATAGCAATTAGAGCACTTATACCCATTGGGATTATTTTACTTATACTTTAAATGAGCCAAAAAGAAAGGCCAGTTTGGCTGAACTGGCTATATCTAGGAATATTTATTCTCTCAAGCCTGCAACTCTACACTTTATGGAGTCAGAGGCTTTGAATGAAGAAAACTGGCTTGAAATAAAGAATTTGGATGTATATTATGATAAAAAAAGAGTTATTAGTCAATTAAATTTAAAATTAAATCTATTAGAGAACACTGTAATAATTGGGCAGAATGGTTCTGGTAAAAGTACCCTTATAAAGGTAATTACAAAGTTAAAATATCCACGCTATAGTCAAAACTCATTTATAAATTTATTTGGATCTAACTCAATAAATATATGGAAACTAAGATCAAAAATTGGTTTTGTTTTAACTGATTTAGAATCTAGGATTAAACACAATATGACGTTAAAGGAAGTTATTCTATCGGGCTACAAAGGTACTATAGGTTTGATTAATCATAAGAATATAACCCGTGAACAAATCATAGAAACAGAAAGATTATCAGCATTGTTTGATCTTGAAGATAGCAGTAAGTTCTTCAATGAACTTTCAGATGGTCAGAAAAAGAAAGCCCTAATAGCAAGGGCAATTATAAATAAGCCAAAAGTATTAATACTTGATGAGCCTACATGTATGTTGGATGTTAAGGCAAATTATGAGTTGCTAGAGATATTAAATAAATTAGCCAAAAGTGGTATCACATTGTTATATGTAACTAATACAATTGAAAGCATTATAGAAGAAACAAAAAGAGTTATCCTTTTTGACTCTGGTAATATATTAAAAGATGGAAGTCCGAAAGAAGTACTAACTTCAGAAAATTTAAGTAGTCTTTATAAGTACAAACTATCTGTTAAGCATATTGAGGGTTATTGGCGAACTATACCTGGATAAAATATCAAGAAATAATTATTGCTAATACAAAAATCACGAGTAAAATATAAATTATATTCCGTGACTTCTTCCTTGAAAGAAAATTTATTGTTGAATTATTATTAAATGAATTTATTTCTGCAGATCCACAGGATGAGCAAACAATCCTACCTGCTAGAGCCCTATCTGCTATAAAACTAGATGATCCACATCTTTTGCAGAATTTTCTAGTCATAAGGAATTCAAATCTTTAATTAAATTATCTAAGTAATCTAGGGGTTTCGACATAGTTTTAGAAAATCCTAACAAGGCTTTGTTGTAATAAGAAAAAAGCAAATGATTATTTTCATCAATAAAAAAGGTGCCTCCCCTTTGAGTGAGGTAATTATGATTCGGCATATATATATTCCAATTGGCTAATACTTCTATCATATTTTTTAATCTCAATGAAGCAAGCTCAAATGGCCTAAGAGCGTTTTCATGACCAAAGGTATTAAACATACTAGCCTTAAAGGCTATATTATTTGTGAAGTAAATCTTTTCTTCTTTGTCAAAGATATTGGAAGCAGTATTATCACCAACGTAGCCTCTTAAAACTTCCTTTAGTGTCCCTGGAGAGTTAATCCCCATGCACATTAACATAAGATTCAGAACTGGATTTATTGGCAAACATAAACCTTTGCTTAATTTTAATTGATTATGAATGTCTAAATCTTCTGTTAATTTTAAATAGCTTTCTGGTAATTTTGTATAATTGCAAAAGTATTCTTTTGAGTCATTATTACCAATTCCCACAACACTGAGCTGGATGTTTGATTTGCTTAATTTATCCAGATACGGTACTAAACATTGAGTATATTCAATGCTATCAAAATCTCCTAAAAGACCTAATACTATATAAAGATTCCTTTTCCCGTTAAAATCAATATCAAATCTTTTAGCAAATAGACTATTAATGAATTCTCCGTCAAAACAAGAGTCTTTTAGACTTGAAAATGATTTTTGACCCTTCATAGAATATTCACAAATCAAGTATTAATCTATCAAGGAACATAAATCTGGCAAAAATACAACATTGAATGTATTAGATAAATACATTTGAATGTATAAAACCTACATTATTAATAAACAATGTGAAATGCAATTCCTCACTTGTTGTTGATTCAAATAATTTGAGTATGCCTTTAAAATATTACTCTCGTGCAGACTTACGGGAACCCAAACGTTACCTATGACTGGTACGCGGGTAACTCAGGAGTGACAAACCGTTCAGGGAAATTCATCGCAGCTCATGCAGCACATGCTGGTCTGATGATGTTCTGGGCTGGTGCTTTCACTCTCTTTGAACTCGCTCGTTATGACTCATCAATCCCGATGGGCAATCAAAATTTAATCTGCCTTCCTCATTTAGCTGGTCTTGGAATTGGTGGAATTACAAATGGTGTTATCACTGAACCTTATGGATGTACCGTCGTAGGAGTTCTACATCTAATCTTCTCAGCAGTACTCGGCGCAGGAGGCCTTCTTCATTCTATGAGATACGAAGGTGATCTTGGAAATTACCCTGAATCATCTCGCGCAAAGAAATTTGACTTTGAATGGGATGATCCTGACAGACTTACATTTATTCTAGGCCATCATTTGATGTTCCTTGGGTTAGGCAACATTCAATTTGTTGAATGGGCCAGAATTCATGGGATCTATGATTCAGCAATAGGATCAACTAGAACAGTAGATTACAATCTGGATCTAGGTATGATCTGGAATCACCAAGCAGATTTCTTATCTATAAGCAGCTTGGAAGATGTTATGGGCGGCCATGCATTCTTGGCATTTTTCCTAATTATTGGAGGAGCATTCCACATAGCTACAAAAAATGTTGGTGAATACACTGAATTTAAGGGTAAAGGCCTTTTATCCGCGGAATCAGTTCTTTCCTATTCATTAGCTGGAGTTGCTTATTGCGCTTTTGTAGCCGCATTTTGGTGCTCTACAAACACGACTGTTTATCCTGTAGATCTATATGGGGAGGTTCTAAGCTTAAAATTTGAATTTGCTCCTTACTTTGCAGATACAGCTAATCTTCCTTCAGAAATGCATACAGCTCGTGCTTGGCTATCTAATGCACATTTCTTCCTTGGATTCTTCTTCCTTCAAGGTCATTTATGGCATGCCTTAAGAGGAATGGGCTTTGATTTTAAAAGAATTGGTAAAGCCTTTGACAATATGGAGGATGCAAAAATCACTGCTGGATGAACCAAACCAATTAAACTTAAACATTAGATAATGTTTAAAAAAGGGCCTTAAAGGCCCTTTTTTTATAAAAAAACAAAAGCAATATCAGGAACCAAAGATACGTATGTATAAAAAATAACAGTTGAGACCATCATTTGCTAGAAAAGTCTCATTAAGCTTCTTGCTATTGAGAATCGCTTGCAAAAGCAGTCCTTTTTATTGTAATTTGATTAGGATTCTCAATTGCAACAAAATTCATATTATGAGTTATCGTTTTTTGCCTGATGGCCCTGTTCCAAAAGTAAGGCTAAATATCGGGCAAACAGTTCTAATCGATCCATCTTCAAGGTCAGGTGGTTCTTGTCTAGAAGTTATTGAAGGTGTAGCAAGGGTTTTCTGCCCATGCGAAGAAACTGAAGGTATGACATTAGCCTTTTTGCAATCTGGCGATCAATTGAGAACAGATAGATTATGTAGTGAAGGTATATGTGTAGAAGCTCTGACTCCCCTTTGTTTTAACAGTGATGTAGAGGCATTAGAAAATTCTGGCTTTGATCCTGTTAATGAATGGACTTTACAACTACTAAGAATTAGACATTTAGGTAATGCGGAACAACGGCTTCAAGCATTACTTGCCTTATTAGTAAATCGATTAGGTAAAAGATGTGGCGACTGGTGTCAACTACCATTCCGTTTAACACATGAAAGGATTGGTGAGCTAATAGGCTCTACAAGGGTTACTTCAACTCGGTTAATAAGTCGCCTTAGATCAGCAGATCTATTAGTAGTTCCTACTGGAGAATCAACTTTAAGTTTGGCTCCTGAGTTTATTGAAGCTGCTCCTCTAACTGTTTAGTTATTAATATGAGAAATAATACACTCGCTTTATCTGATTCTTTAATAGGTAGTCTTTGTAGAGAGTTAGAATTTATTAAACAACGCTATATGGCTGTTAATTCTTCACTAAATTTGTGTAAAAATAATCTACTTAAGTCTAGGTTAGATAATGAACTAACTTCATTAAGAGCTAGAAAAGAAGAAATTAATAAAATAGCTTGCCAATTTGTAGATAAAAATAAATCAAGTAGTCTATCTATATTATTTCTTATAGAGATGTGCAGAAGATGCATCTAAAGTTTTACTTAACCTTTATAAGTTCATTGTCAATTATTAAGATAGCTGAAGCCTGATTATTAGCAAATCTGACTTTACCTAATAAATGTGCAAATTCATCCTCTGAGTTTGTTTGACTGTCTATCACAGGGTCTAGAAAAACATTTGTCCTTGTATCTGATGAACGTTCAGCCATTGAATAAATTTGATGCAGAGAAGAGGTTACATCCGCTTCCATCTGAAAAGAATAACTAATAATTTCTTCTATTGAGTTCCAATCTTGCTTAGGTGCAGCAATTTCTTCCAAAACCACTGATTGACCTCTTGCAATTAAATAATTTGCAAAATTTGAAGCATGCTCTTGTTCTGTAAGCGATTCATTTTTAAAGAAAGAAGAAAAGCCGCGAAATTCTCTTTCTAAAAACCATAAGGACATTGAGAAATATTGAGAACTTGCACTTCTTTCCATAGTTAAGTGATGAAATAGTGCTTCAACCAAAGCATTATCCATTGGTTGTGCAATTGCACGACCAGAAGGACCAGAAGAAATATTTAGTTTTTGGAGAATAATTTCTTTCATAACGAAACTGGTTAACAACAGAAGTGATTAATTCATAATTAGCCTATAAAACGAATGATACAAGATATAGACAAAAATTGTCTATTGAAAATAAACGCTAATGAAATTGTAAAATGATAATGAATCTCAGTTGCTTTAACTCTTCTTGTTTCATGTCAAGAGCTCTTTTCCTTAAAAATAGAAGCAACCTAAACGAGGCTAGAATTTATATGGCTAAAAAGAAAAAATGTAAAAAGCAAAAATGTTCAAACTGGAAAGGTGGAAAATGTATATGCGGAAAATAATTTAGCAAGCTTAAATATCAATTAAGTCAATATGCATGATACACATCCTGGATATAGCAGTGCATACTTTCCATATATAAATTTTAAATCACATCTATCACCAAGGTTAATTTCCCTATCTAAAGGAATATTGACCCTTAAAGTATCATCATCTTGACGAACTCTAAGTATCCAATAAGACTCTCTAAACTCTTTACCAGTAACAAAAGCCCTTCCTTCTGAGTTAAGGCTAATGTCTAATGAAGTTTCATCAAACATTAAAATTCTGGGCAACTCATGTAATAAATGTTTCTTAACTAAAATAGATCCATAGGGTGTTTTTAAATTACCTTCCATTACATTTAATTTAACTAAATTATTCTGTGAAACAAACTTACCCACAAAAGGAGTTGCAGGATTCGTTAGTAGTGTAGAAGGTTTATTACATTGTTGTAATTTACCATCCTTCATAACTGCCACTCGATCACATATTCCAAGGGCTTCACTAGGGTCATGCGTGACAAGAATTCCTGTAGCTGAACAAGAACGAAGGACATTAGACAATTCACTTCGCAAATAATTCCTCACTTCAACATCTAAGCTGCAAAAAGGCTCATCAAGAACAATTAAAGAGCTACCAGGTGCTAAAGAACGTGCCAAAGCCACGCGTTGTTTTTGACCACCAGACAACTCATGAGGATAATAATTTTTTAAATCTGATAAACCTAATAATTGCATCAACCACCTTGCTCTTTCTTTTGTTACTGAAGACTTAATCCCAAAGCAAATATTCTTCCAGAGAGTTAAGTGAGGGAAAAGAGCATAATCTTGGAAGACCATACCAATATCTCTTCGCTCTGGAGGCAACATATAGGAAGAAGAAGAAATAAGTTTATTATTTAAAACAACCTGGCCTTTAACAGGTCTCTCAAATCCTGCTATCAGTCTCAGCAAAGTTGTTTTTCCGCATCCAGAAGGACCTAGTAAGCCTAATAATTCTCCTCTAATAACAGATAAATTTATTTCGTTTAAGATCAATTGATTTGAAGTATGCCTTCTATACGAATGGCTCAAATTATTAATTTCTAAATGAATATCGCTCAAATTAAAAAAAAGATAGGTTTAAATAATATTTTTATTTAATATCAATTTAAAATTGAAACTTTATTTATACGAGTTCCACTCTTTATTGCAAGAACAACATTTATGTCTGGCGTAGTACCAAAAACTGTATGCACCCCATCCAAGTGAGGTTGAGGTTCGTGAACCAAGAAAAACTGACTTCCTCCTGTATCTTTACCTGCATGAGCCATTGAAAGAGACCCTGCTAAATGCTTTTTATCATTGATTTCACAATCTATGGTATAACCAGGACCTCCAGTACCAGGCATTCCATTTTCTCCTTCTCTAGTGTTTGGGCAGCCTCCTTGTGCCATAAAACCAGGAATGACCCTATGGAAAGACAATCCATCATAGAAGCCTTCTTTTGCTAATTTGATAAAATTGGAGACTGTATTAGGTGCATCATCAGAGAAGAACTCTATATTAATCTGACCTGCATCAGTATCCATCAAAGCTTTTGTCATGGGGAAATAATAGATACTAATAAATATAATAAAGTTGTCGTTAAATGTCTATATAAAGAAAATTATAGGTTATCTAAAGCTTTATTAAGTTTATAATGACTATCTTTTAAAAGCTTTCTACATGAATTGATATCCAAACCTGAAAGTGATTTTAAAATAGCTAGTTTAAGTGAGCCGTCACACTTATTAAGCAAATCTTCTGCATTCTTACGATCAATAGAAGTTATATCTGACAAAATTCTTATTGATCTGTCTATAAGTTTATTATTCGTTGGCGAAAGGTCAACCATTCTATTCCCAAACACTTTTCCTAGTTTTACCATTACACAGGTTGATATAATGTTTAGAGTCATTTTTGTTGCCGTTCCAGCCTTTAATCTTGTTGAACCGGCAAGAATTTCAGGTCCTGTTAGTAATCTAATATCAATATTGCAAGGTATAAAAGCTTGATCTTTTGGTACACATGATATACCTATTGTTAATGCTCCAATAGACATAGAATGACTTAAGGCTGAGATAACATAGGGTGTTGTGCCTCCTGCTGTAATTCCAATAAGACAATCTTTACCTGAAAAACCTTTAGAGACAAGATCATTTATTGATAAATCTTCTCTATCTTCTAATCCTTCAGAACTCTTTACTAAAGAATTAATACCTCCAGCAATAATACCTTGAACCAGATCAGGTGGAGTACAGAATGTAGGAGGACATTCCGATGCGTCTAAGATTCCTAATCTACCAGATGTTCCTGCTCCTATATAAAACAAGTGACCTTTATTTTCTAATCTTCTAGCAATTTCATCTATTGCTTCTACAAGCTCAGTCTTTACTCTAGATACAGCTAACTGTGGAATAATATCTTCTTCAGAAAATAGACTTACTAAATCTTCTGTATTTAACTTATCTAAATTTTTTGAATTTTCGTTTATCCTTTCAGTAGAAAGATTTCCTCTATCCACAGATTCTTTTTTCAAATTATTTTTCATATAGTTATGATTAAATTAAATCTTCTAACTTCTTTCTATATATCTCAATTTCATTGGTAAAATTATTTAAATTATCTTTTGTTTCCTTACTATCCCAGGAAGAAACATCTAAATTTCTTTGTGGAGGAGTTAAAAGCAGTCTTTCTTCGTCTGTTTTAGGTATAAAGCCTTTCTTTACAAATCTTGTTTCATAACCTGAGTTATCACAAAAAACCTCAACTTCTTCTCTGTCTATTAATTGAATACTAGGTTTAGGGAAATCTTGAGCTTCTAATAATCCACAATATCTTTCAGCATCATCTTTTTCCTCAAACATAAGTACTATTGTATTTCCATTGATTTCGATTGAATGGATACCTTCATCACCTCCTTCAATTTCATAAAGTAAAATATGAATCAACATTTTTATTAAAATAATCTAAGTATTAGTTTAAGTTGATTATTACTCAAATGCTAGTTCTTGTAGTCTTCTGTATAAAGCTATCTCTGCCTCATTAAGATCTGAAGGGATGACTACAACAATTTCTACAATTTGGTCTCCTTGCAATTCATCATATTGCAATCCTCTCCCCCTTAAACGTAATAACCTCCCTGATGAAGAATTTGGAGGGACTTGTAAGGTTACTGGACCATCAAGAGTAGGAACATCAACAGCACAACCAAACAATGCATCGTGCGGGAATAGCTCTAATCGATATAAAACTCTTAGGCCATCTATTCGTAAGCCATCCTCTGTTTGCACTCTTAGTTGAATAAAATGATCTTTACCGCCTAATGCAACTCCTGAGAGTTTTAATCGCCAACCATCTCCAGAAAAAGGTGGTGTTGAAACTGCGACAACACTTCCATCAGCAAGTTCAACTTCTACTTCAGCTCCAAGCAAAGCTTCTTCTGGACTTATATCTACAATAGTTTCAAGGTCTACATTTGTTTTTATAGGTGGAGGAGACTTTTTAGAAGTGGTTGGTTTTTGATTGAGATTGTTTGTATAAGAAAATTGGTCATCTTCATTATTAATATTTAATTCTTCTTGTGAGTTAACAGAATCATCAGAACTATTAATTCCTAAAACTAATTCGATATAATCGTAATAAGATGGGAATCCATTTGAAAATAGGTCTTCTGAATGATCATCTGGAAGAGAATTTTCTTCCCATTGTTTTCTTTTTGTTGAGTCAGATAAAACAGCGTAGGCTTCATTGACTAGTTTAAAACGCTCCTCTGCATTGATATCATTGATATTTAAATCTGGATGCCATTTTCTAGCTTCCTTTCTAAAAGCCCTTTTTATTTGATCTAAATCACTTCCAGGCTTTATACCTAAAATTGACCAATAATTAGTATTAGTAGTAGACATCATTATCCCAATTATCAGAATTTCTTCTGCGATTAGGCCTATTTATCTCTCTATTATTAGAAGGATAATCCCAAGGATCATCATCATCCCAATAATCATCTGAAAACAATTCATCTTTTAGAGATCCAAAAGTATTCTTGATACCTTGTATAGGATTACTTTCAGTTCTTTTTTCTGCAGATATCCTTTTGTTTAAACCAAAAATAGCTTCCGAAAGAGAGGAAACTGCCAAATCCAATTCAGAAAGGTCATTATCATTCAAGAGGTCTTGTACATCTCTCATGCAAACTTCAACGGCTCGCTGTTGTCGCTCTGCAGAGTAAGGACCTAATTCAATAGAAGCATCTTGGAGCCTACGCTCAGCCTGAGCTAATAAAGTTAAAGCATTGTTTTTTTGATCTATAGAAGCCCTTTTTCTCCGATCATCTGTGGCTTTTTCTTTTGCTTCCTCAATTATTTTTTTAACTTCATTCTCATTTAAATTTGTACCACCAGTAATACTTACAGATTGCTTTCTGCCTGTAGTTCTATCAGTGGCACTGACCTCTAACAATCCATTAGCATCAATATCAAATGCAACCTGGACTTGGGGGATCCCTCTTGGAGCTGGAGGGATTCCACTTAAACGAAATTTACCAAGAGATTTGTTATCAGTAGCCATTTGACGCTCACCTTGCCATACATGAATCTCTACAGAGGATTGATTAGCCTCAGAAGTACTAAATACATCAGCTTGTCTAACTGGTATAGGAGTATTCCTAGGTATTAAAACTTTCATCAAACCACCAACTGTCTCTAAACCAAGAGACAAAGGAGTTACATCATTCAATAAAAGATCACGAAGTTCACCAGAAAGTATTCCAGCTTGAACAGCAGCTCCTATTGCCACAACCTCATCAGGGTTAACAGATTGGCAAGGGGGAACTGATATTAAAGTCTTAACAAGTTGCTGAACCATAGGCATTCGAGTACTTCCACCAACTAAAACGACTTCTTCTATATCATCTGAAGCCCATCCAGAATCAATAAGTACTCGTTCAACTGGTTTTAATAGGCGATCTAAAAGATCTTTGCAAAGTGCTTGAAAAACATTTCTATCTAATTTCCTTTCAATATGAAGAGGTCCTTCTTTAGCAGTAGCAATAAAAGGCAATGAAATTTGAGTAGATTGTACCCCTGATAATTCTTGTTTAGCTTTTTCTGCAGCTTCAGACAATCTTTGAAGAGCTTGACGATCTCTTCTTAGATCAATTTCATGTGTTTTTTTAAAGTCTTCCGCTATCCAGTCAACAATTTTCTGATCAAAATCGTTGCCCCCTAATTGAGTATCCCCAGATGTGGCTTTAACATCAAAAACACCATTAGAAATATTTAATAATGAAACATCGAAAGTACCTCCCCCAAGATCAAAAACAAGTACTCGCGAAGATGAGTTCTTATCAAAGCCATAAGCTAATGCAGCTGCAGTTGGCTCATTTAAGATTCTTTCAACTCTAATACCAGCCAGGAGAGCTGCATCTTTGGTTGCTTGTCGTTGTGAATCATTAAAATAAGCTGGCACGGTAATAACAGCTGAATCAATAGATTCACCCAAATAAGTTTCTGCATCGTCAATTAACTTTCTAACAATGCTGCCAACAAGTTCTTCTGGGGCATACTCTCGTTCAGTGATAGGGCAAGTGACTCTTACATTGCCTTGTTCATTTGAACGAACTGTATAAGGCACAGAAATACTATTTTCATCCAATTCATCCCAACCTCTACCAACGAATCTTTTTAGGTTTGAATATGTGTTTTTAGGATTGAGCACCAACTGCCGGCGTGCCATCTGACCAACTAGTAATTCTGAATCTTTTGTATATCCAACAACTGAAGGAGTGGTTCGGGTCCCTTCTGCATTTGCAATTACACAGGGGCGCCCTGCTTCTAGAACTCCTATTACAGAGTTAGTTGTTCCTAGATCAATACCAACGATCCTGCCCATAGCAGTAATTATTGAACCCCCACGGTAACTTCATTCATGAATAGAACCAAGTTTTTTTTTGTGATGCCAACAGATGATTAATAACGTTAATAATCTTGATAAAAAAAAAAAGATGCTTAATCTAATTTTCAAATATTATAATAGAAAAAACGAATCCTAACCTTGGCTTCAAACAAAGATTTCTTACTTAGGAATCGTACAAGGCCAGAAAAGATAATCGATAAAGGTTTTAAAAGCCTAACTGTATTTATGGCTTCTATGGTTGCGTTTGTTTTGATCAGCATATTGCTTGTTGTGTTCTTTGAATCGACAGAAGCAATGGCCAGGTATGGATTAAAATTTTTAATTACTTCAGACTGGAATCCAGTTACAGATCAATATGGTGCGTTTACAGCAATTTATGGAACTTTAATTACTTCTTTATTGTCACTTGTAATAGCAGTGCCACTTGGCGTTGGAACAGCAATATTTATAACTGAAAACTTTATCCCTGAAAGCATTAAAAATATTATTGGCTTAATGGTAGAACTACTTGCGGCAATTCCATCAGTTGTATTAGGGCTATGGGCTGTATTTGTAATGGAACCCTTTATTAGACCATTTTTATCACTTTTATATAAATATTTAGGTTGGATACCATTTTTAAGTACAGAGCCTATTGGACCAGGAATGGCACCTGCAATACTCATATTAGTTGTAATGATATTGCCAATAATTACATCTATCTCAAGAGACTCTCTAAATCAAGTTCCTTTCAAACTTAGACAAGCTGCTTATGGGATAGGAGCAACAAGATGGACTGCAATATTTAATGTTATTTTACCGGCAGCAATATCAGGGATAACTGGTGGAGTCTTGCTTGCATTAGGAAGAGCAATGGGTGAAACAATGGCAGTAACAATGATAATTGGAAATTCTAATAATTTTAGTTGGTCTATATTATCTCCTGGATATACAATTTCAGCTATGCTTGCAAATCAGTTTGGTGAAGCAGATGGAAGTCAAGTTTCATCACTTATGTACGCTGCATTTATATTAATGATACTGACTTTAATAGTTAATATATTTGCTCAATGGATTGTTAAGTCACTAAGCTTAAAATATTAGAATAATAATTTTCGTCATTATAATTATATTATCGTGAAAAGAAACCTGAACTACAAACCAAAACTTTCAAGGAATATTTCTAATAGATTATTGACTTTAATCTCAGGGATATTTGCATCAATAGCCGTATTACCACTTGTTCTAGTGATCACTTATGTATTAATCAAAGGAGGTTCTCTTATTAATTTAGATTTATTGATTCTTGAGCCCCAACCACCCGGAGACGACCTTGAAAATGCAGGTGGGATAGGTAATGCAATAGTAGGAACATTTATAATGACGGGAATAGCATCATTAATATCAATACCAATTGGAGTTGGCGGAGGTATTTATCTTTCAGAATACTCTAAAGACGGAACATTTTCTCGTTTTATTAGATTTGGCACAAACGTATTATCAGGAGTGCCTTCTATAATTTCAGGTGTTTTTGTATATGCAGTTATCGTTGTATCTAAAGTAATTTTTGGAAGTATGTTTAGCGGTATTGCTGGTGGAATCGCTTTATCAATATTAATGCTTCCAACAGTAATAAAAACCACTGATGAAGGACTCAAGCTTGTTCCTAATGATCTCAGAAATGCTTCCTTAGGTGTAGGGGCTTCAATGTTCACAACTATAGTTTATGTAACACTTCCTGCATCATTTAGATCAATAGCTACAGGAGTTGTTTTAGGACTTGCTAGAGCAGCTGGTGAAACAGCTCCATTAATATTTACAGCGTTATTTTCTTTTTATCATATAACTAGTTTTTCTGACATATTTTATGAAATGAGCTCATTATCAGTACTTATATATAATTTTGCTTTAGAGCCATATGAAGCTCAAAATGAGTTAGCATGGGCTGCATCATTTGTTCTAGTTATTATTTTGCTTGGAATAAATATAATATCCAGACTCATTAGCAATTTAGCTTCAGAAAAGTAATATAATACCAAATGATGTGAAGTCACATTCTTAGCCAAAACATGACTAGATCTCCTGAAAACAGCCATGAATGTGATGTATCAGTATCACTCCAGAATGTATCAATATCATATGGCAAGATAGATGCTGTGAGAAATGTTTATTGTGATATACCAAAAGGGAAAGTCACTGCCTTAATCGGCCCTTCTGGATGTGGAAAATCGACTGTATTAAGGGCAATCAATAGAATGAATGACCTTATTCCTGATTGTTCATTAAAAGGTCGTATTCTTTTTGAAGGTAATGATTTATATGCTCCAGAAGTAGACCCAGTAGAAGTCAGAAGAAGAATTGGTATGGTTTTTCAACAACCTAATCCATTCCCTAAAAGTATTTATGAAAACATAGCTTTTGGAGCAAGAGTCAATGGGTATAAAGGTGATATGAATGAATTAGTAGAAAAATCTCTTAGGAAAGCAGCTGTATGGGAAGAATGCAAAGACAAATTAAATCAAAGTGGTTATTCCTTATCTGGCGGTCAACAGCAAAGATTATGTATAGCAAGAACTATAGCTATAGAGCCTGATGTAATACTTATGGATGAACCTTGCTCAGCGTTAGATCCCATTTCAACCTTAAAAATAGAAGAAACTATGCATGAATTAAAAAAGAGTTTTACTATTATTATTGTCACTCATAACATGCAGCAAGCTTTAAGAGTTAGTGACATGACTGCTTTTTATAATGCTGAAGCTATTGACGGAACTTCTGGAAGCAAGGTTGGATACCTTGTTGAATTTGGTGATACAGAGCTTATATTTAAATCACCTTCTGAAAAAGCAACACAGGACTACATCTCAGGTAGATTTGGATGAATAAAATCTTTACTTTTCCAAAGAATTTATATTTTGAGGCTTAAGCCAAATTAGACAATTTATTCGTGAAATGTATTTACGGAGAGAGAGGGATTCGAACCCTCGATAGAGTTGCCCCTATACAGCATTTCCAGTGCTGCGCCTTAAACCGCTCGGCCATCTCTCCAAAAAGAATCTTTTACATAGATCCTTTTCTTGTAAAAGCATAGAATTCATCTATGACTTTAAAATCTAGGATATCGTTTATGCTAAATAAATAGACATTTGAAAACAAATAAATGTAAATGAGAAATTCCATTTGTAAAAGAGCAGCTTCAGAATCAAAAATTCTAGATTCAAAGCAAGATTCTATCCTTGAGGTTGCAAAAGAAGCAGCTATAAGAGGAGGGAATATCCTGATGAAACACTATGGATCAATAGAAACGATTGAGAACAAAGGAAGGATTGGAGACCTTGTAACGAATGCTGATCTTGAGGCAGAGGAAGAAATTATTAGTTTTCTCAAAAACAAAACACCCGAAATTGGTATTTTTGCCGAGGAAAGTGGTGCTTCAGGCTCTCAAAATGACCTGATATGGTGCATTGACCCTTTAGATGGGACTACAAATTTCGCACATGGATATCCTCTATTTGCAACTTCTGTAGGTCTTTTATGGAAAAGCAACCCAATATTAGGAGCTATCTCAGTACCTTTTTTAAACGAGCTTTATTTTGCTTCTCCTTCTCAAGGATCTTTTTGTAATGACCAAAGAATCAATGTTTCAAATACTGCATCATTAAAAGATTCTTTATTAGTAACTGGTTTTGCCTACGATAGACAGACATTATTAGATAATAATTATGCTGAGTTTTGCCATCTTACGCATAGAACTAGAGGTGTGAGACGAGGGGGCGCTGCTTCTGTAGATCTAGCCTTTGTAGCAAATGGTCGTTTAGACGGATACTGGGAAAGAGGATTAGCTCAATGGGATTTAGCTGCAGGAATTCCAATTGTTGAGATGGCTGGAGGAGTAATTAATGATTACAAATCAGAAGAATTCAAGCTTAATAATGGGAGGATACTTGCTTGTAATCCAACTCTTGAAAAAGAATTAAAAAACGAATTAAAAAAAGTGAATCCTTTAGCAAAAGATTCATACGGTGGCAATTAAATATCAAGTCTCCAAAAAATATTTAAATCTAAATCATGACTATCAAACCAGCATCAGGAACTAAAGACTTAAATCCTCAACAAGTAGAGGAAAATCAAATCCTACTCTCACAATTATCAAATATTTATAAAAAATGGGGTTACGAAGAAGTCTCTCCACCAAAAGTTGAAAGGATACAAACTTTAATTGCAGGAGGAGGGATATCAACCAAAGATATATTAAAAATAGTTGCTGATGAGCCTGTTGGTCTAAGGCCTGAAATGACTGCCTCAATTATAAGAATTGCTAGTACGAGATTTTCCAAAAAATATAGGCCCCTAAGATTATGGGCAAATGGGACAGTTTTCAAGAGTAGAGACGAAATAGATGGAAAGATATCAATTGAAGAAAGCCTTCAAAGTAGTGTTGAATTATTTGGCACAGAAAACATGTTAATAGAAGTTGAACTCTTAAATTTACTTTTAGAATCGCTTAAATCCTTAAATTTGAACAATAGCTTTACCAAGAGATTATTAGTAGGACATAGTTCATTAATGAATTTAATCCTTTCTAGATATGAAAATAAGCTTCAAGAAAAGATCAATAAAGCTTTTATAAACTTTGACTTGGTTGAATTTAATAAACTTGAAATTTCATCACAGGAAAAGAATAATCTGCTAAGTATCCAGAAGTTAAGAGGAGAGCCTGAAGAGGTCTTAAATCAATTAAGTAGTATATTTGGAGAAAATGATACAATAAATTCTTTAAAAAGACTGTTCAATATTATAAAACCGATAGGCCAAAAGTATAACATTAATATACAACTAGATCCAACATATAAGCCTCTATTTGATTTATATACTGGAATTATATTTGAGTTAGTTTGCGAAGGAACTAGTGCCCCAGTCGTAATCGCTAGAGGAGGACGTTATGATGAACTGGTAAGGAAATTTGGGAGTCAAACACATAATCATATTGGAGGAGGTTTTGCCTTTTACATTGATAAAATTAGAGAACTAAATAAATATGCAACTTTTATAAAAGATACTAGTCAAGAAAAAGTTCTGGTTGCTTTTAGTTCAAACAAGTCAATAGAAGATGCATTAGAAGAACAAAGGAAATTGCATGAACAGGGTCATATAGCAGTTCTTGAGCTTAGCGAATGTATTGATAAAAACCAGGCAAAGTCTTTACTAAAAAAAAGGAAATGTGAGAAACTTAAATGGATAAGCGATTAGACCTCTATGCCTCACAGTATTGTTAGCGATATTTGCGAAGGTGTGTCTAAGTGTGTTCAAGCATGTCCAGTTGGCTGTATCAAACCAGCTGAATTTAGAAACAATAAAGGAAAAAACTTTTTTTATATCGACTTTATGACTTGTATTGACTGTGGCGTTTGCTTGCAAGTATGTCCAGTAGAAGGGGCTGTACTAAACGAAGAAAGACCAGACGTTCAAAAGCAAGGATAACTGAAGAGGTTCGGACAACACACCTCTATGCCTATTGAGTCGTAGAGATGAAAGTGATTAATCTTATAAAAATACTTTTTGTTCAATGTCTGTTATTGAAGAAGGCCAAATTCAGATACATACGGAAAATATATTTCCAATAATAAAAAAAGCAGTTTATTCAGATCATGAAATCTTCTTAAGAGAGCTAATAAGTAACAGTGTTGATGCAATTCAGAAAAGAAAAATGGCATCATTGGCTGGAGATTGTGAGAATGTGGACGAACCAAAAGTAGAGCTATCTATTAATAAGGAAGCTAAAACAATAACGATATCTGATAATGGGATAGGGATGACAAAGGAAGAGGTTAAGAAATACATTAATCAAGTTGCCTTTTCAAGTGCTGAAGAGTTTTTAGAAAAATACAAACAAACTGATGAAGCGATAATAGGTCATTTTGGACTTGGCTTTTATTCAAGTTTTATGGTTTCTAAAAATGTAGAGCTTATTACACAATCTGCTCAAAAACACAAAGAAACTACAAAATGGTCATGTGATGGTTCTCCAAACTTTACTTTGGAAAATACTATTAGAGAAAAGCCAGGTACAGATGTAATACTTTATCTAATGGAAGAAGAGCTTGAGTATTTAGAACCTAGCAGAATAAAAACTCTAATAAAAAAATATTGTGATTTTATGCCAGTACAAGTTTTACTTGAGGGTGAAGTAATAAATAAAATGAACCCGCCATGGAGGGAAAGTCCTAACACACTTAAAGATGAAGAGTATATTGAACTATATAAATATCTTTATCCATTTCAAGGAGATCCATTATTTTGGATTCATCTGAATACAGATTATCCCTATGACCTCCAAGGTATTCTATATTTTCCCAAGATAACGGGTCGGGCTGATTGGGAAAATGGAGAAATAAAATTATATTGTAATCAAGTCTTTGTTAGTGATTCTATAAAAGAAGTTGTGCCAAGATATCTATTACCTTTGAGAGGTATTATTGATTCTACAGATATTCCACTTAATGTTAGCAGAAGTGCTCTTCAGACGGACAGAAAGGTTAGGTCTATTGGTAACTTTGTATCAAAAAAAATATCTAGCAAACTAAAAGATATAAAGAAAGAAAGTGAAGAATTTTATGCTGAAATATGGGAATCTATTGGACCATTTATAAAAATAGGAGCAATGGAAGATGAGAAATTTGCAGAGCAGATTAAAGATATAGTTATATTCCCAACCAAACTAGGCATTGGTGATAACAATTCAGAAAATCTAATCAATTTAAATAATAAGAAATTTACAACCATAGAATCTTATCTTAATAGAATAGACTCCAAAAAAGAAAAAAAGGTGGTTTACTGTACAGATGAGATTTCTCAAGCAAATGCACTTAAACTGTGGAACTGTCAAGGAGTTGAGGTTCTTATAACAGATACGCTAATTGATTCACAATTTATATCATGGCTAGAATCAAAAGATAGTAATCTAAAATTTCAAAGAGTTGATTCTGAGTTGGATGAAGATTTAAAAGATGATAGTCCAGAAATAACTGATAAAGATGGAGAGAAACAATCAGATGGCTTAAAAGAACTAATCAAAGAAGCATTAAATAATGAGAAAATAACAATACAAATACAGGCTTTAAAAGGAGAAAACTCAATACCAGCTATGATTTTATTACCGGAACAAATGCGAAGAATAAATGACGTAGGTGCTTTGATGGAACAAAGACTTCCAGGCCTTCCTGAATATCATGTTCTTCTAATCAACAAAAATCATCCTTTGGTTTCTGGTTTAATTAAGCTTAAGTCATCCTCTATCATTACAGGTCAAGAAGGAGTTTCCTCCAATGAAAATTTAAGCAAAGATATAGCTAGACATTTATATGATATTGCCAAGTTAAGCATTGGAGGACTAGAGCCTAAGTCTATAGCTGACTTTCAAAATAGAAATTCAGAACTTATGGGCAAGCTCATATCAAAAGCGGTATGAGTGCAACCATTTGATAATATTGGAATGAACTTCAAACCTGTTTAGGATAATTAAATGTCAAGAGTATGCGACCTGTCAGGGACAAGAGCAAACAATGGGATGGCAGTCAGCCATTCACATATTCGTACCAAGAAGCTCCAACAAGCAAATCTGCAACAAAGAAAGCTTTGGTGGGAAGAAGGTAAAAAATGGATAAAGCTTCGAGTCACAACAAGAACTCTAAAATCTATACAAAAAAAAGGTCTCCAAGCATATGCGAAGTCTAAAGGTATAGACCTTGGAAAGATATAAGTTTGATTTAGACATTGATAGACAATATAATGAGATTTGTCAGAAATTTAATAGCCTTTATTATAATTCTAGTTTCATTCTCAAATTATTCATTAGCCAATACCAATAGTAGTCCATCAATTGATATTTATGCTAAAGCTCCTTATTTTCAATTAGAGGGTTACTCAGCAAAAAAAGATGGATTAAGGAAGTGGGAAATAAATGATTTTAAAGGTTCGTGGTTGGTTTTATATTTTTATCCAAAAGACTTTACCCAAGGATGTACTATAGAAGGCAAAGGGTTTGAAAGAATATCAAAAGAATTAAAAGGTAGGAATATAACGATAGCTGGAGTTAGCAATGATAGTAGTAGTGATCATAAGGAATTTTGTATCAAAGAGGATTTAAACTTTTTACTTTTATCAGATAAAAAAGGTGAAATCAGTAAAGCTTATGATTCATGGAATGAGCCTTTTTCTAAAAGGAACACTTTTCTGATTAATCCTGAAGGGCTTATTGTATATAAATGGAATGATGTAAATCCATCTACCCATCCAAATGATGTACTTAAATTATTAAACCAAAAATTACAAACCTAGATGCACGAACTATCTATTGGGACTTGGGCCATACATATAGCCACGGTGCTGGAATGGAGTCTGGCAATATTACTAATATCAAAACTAAGTTCTAGAACAAAAAACAATGGTTATAAATATCTTGCTTTGGCCATGCTGCCAAATCTAGCTAGTGCAATGGCAGCAATAACTTGGCACATTTTTGACAACACAAAAGAGCTCATAGGACTTGTAACTCTTCAAGCAGCTCTCACTTTTATTGGCAATACATGCTTGGCTATTGCTGCTTGGAATCTTCAAAAACAAGATAGGCAGCTAACATGATTAATTTTTCTACGCTAGGAACTATTTTAGAAACATTAAACAACATAGATCCAAGTCCTTTTTTTGTTTTATCAATTTTTCCTTATATAGCTTTTATTCTATGGGCGCAAAAGAGTACGAAGATTCCTTCAACATCATTATGGGGTTTTCGACTGACGCTACTTTTTGTTGCTATAACAATAGTTTTCGCAATTTTTGCAAAGGTTATCTATGGAGAGGAATTAACCAACATTGATCCATTACATGGGTCAGCTGAGGCTTTCTTGGCTCTTAGTGATGCTTTGATTGTGATTGGCTTCTATGGGATGGTTCAAGAAAAGAGGTGAAAAACTCTTAAGAGGCATAGAAACTTTGTGGTCAAGTGTGCATAATCATAGAGAATATTAGAGATGCTTTCAAAAGTAATGATCACAACCTTGCTAGCCTCTGCTGCACCAGCCACCTTTCACTGGTCTCCTAAATGCGCAGTGATAATGATCCTATGCAACGTTCTGGCTTATGCCATAGCTAGAGCTAATATTTCCAAGCCCAATGAAGGTTTTGAAATACCAAACTCTCATTATTTTGGAGGAATGAGCCATGCATCTGTTGTTGCTGCAAATTGCTTAGGTCACATACTTGGAATAGGTTCTATTTTGGGGTTAGCTGCTAGAGGCATTTTATAAAAAGCAACCTTATTTGAACCCAATTAAGTAAGGGAATAATCTAATTCCATAGCTACCAAACTTATATTCAAAAAGGATATCACTGAGGTCTTTGGCTTTTCCATTTTTTGAAAGGCCATAAAGGATTTTATTTAATTTTTTATCAGAACTTTTATTTTCTAGGTTCAACCATGTCCTTTTAGCAATTTTATTTGAAATAAGCCATTTCCAACCAAATTTATTTTTTAATTTTTTGCTATAAGAATCAAGTTTTCTTAGCTCTTTTAAAGAGCAAAAAGAATTTTTCTTAACGACCTTCTTCAGAATTTCTGATAAAACCTCCGAGCTAGTCATCGCATGACGAATGCCTTCTCCGCCAAGAAGGTTTGCTGTACTAATAGAATCACCTACTCCTATTATTCTATTCTTATAATGCAATTCAGTTCGTTTCAATGTGCTTTTAATGGAACCTCCATGTTTATCAATAACTTTTAAATTATTTAAGCCATTCCGATAAATTAACGATTTCAGATCTTCTAAATTAGAATATCTACTCCTCAGCCTTGTAGGAGGCAATCTACATATTCCAATCTTTATTTGATTACCTTCCATTGGAAATATCCACCCATATCCATATTTAACCCAATTAGAACCAAGAAAAAATGACAAAGATTCTCCCCAGTCTCTACTTATCATCTCATTACCTTCTAAAACCCATTCAATACCACTTCCTTCTAAAACCTCATCAGAATTATGCATACTAAGTCCTAAGAAGGATCGTTTAGAACCTGTTGCATCAACTACCAGGTTGACTTTCATTATTTTTTTTATTCCATCTGAGGAGACAAGCACTACATCAGCATATTTCTCTGATGAAGTTACATTTAAGACCTTCCAGCCTAATAAGATATCTACACCTAAAGAGCTAGCTCTTTGCCACAAACATTGCCTTAACTTTCCAAAATCCAAAACAACTCCTATATGTTCATTACTAACCCATTTATAGTTGTTTCCATCCGGCCCAAAAATATTCCAACTATTCCAAAAAGAAGAAATTGAATCCTTAGGAATATTATTTGTAGAAATTGCACTTATTGGAATAGCAGCACTTGAAAAAGTCTGCTCATATGGATGTTTTAATTTATCGACAAGTATTACTTTTATTCCATTATGAGCAAGTAAAGAAGCAAGATGAGCCCCTGCAGGTCCAGCTCCAGCTATTAATATAGTCACTTTTATTTATATACTATTAGCTTACTTTTCAATTGATTCTGAGGTTGAGTTTTTAACAAATAGGCTGTTTGGATTAGACCATCCGAATCTTTCTTTGATTCGTTCGCTCATCTGGGGAGGCATTAAACCTAAGGATTCTTTACTTTGATCTGGACTTGCATGATCAACTAATTTATCTGGAATACCAATTCTCAAGGTAGGTACCATCAAATCTTGATCAGAGAAAGACTCAACTACAGCCGCTCCAAAACCTCCACATATGGTTCCTTCCTCCATAGTGACAACCTTTCCTATTCTTCGTGCTAAGGGATGTATTAAGGCTTGATCTAATGGTCTAAGGAATCGTGCATTGATTACAGTGGCATCAATGCCAGATGACCTTAATATTGATGATGTTTTTAGAGCAGGTGCAACCATTGATCCATATGCCAATATCAACAAATCATCTCCCTCTTCAAGTAACTCACCTCTACCGATCTTAATCCGGTCCCATCCCTCCTCCATTAAAGTAACACCTTCACCAGGTCCTCTAGGGATTCGAAGTGCAGCTGGCCCATTATGTTCTAAGCAAGTGACAAGCATTTGTTGTAATTCCGCTTCATCCTTGGGAGCCATGACAGTAAAGTTAGGTACTGATCTCAAATAACTAATGTCATATTGTCCTTGATGAGTAGGTCCATCGGCTCCAACAATTCCTGCCCTATCAAGCACAAAAGTTACGGGTAAATTTTGAATCCCTACATCATGAATCAACTGATCGTAGGCCCTCTGAAGGAAAGTACTATAAATAGCAACCACAGGCTTTAGTCCTTGAGTTGCCATACCAGCTGCAAGAGTAACAGCATGTTGTTCAGCTATTCCTACATCTATGTACTGATCAGGTATAGCTTTCTGAAGAAGATCTAAACCTGTACCAGTTGCCATTGCAGCGGTAATTCCCACAACCTTTGAGTCCTGCTCACAAAGCTTAACTAATGTCTGACCAAAAACCTTGCTGTAACTAGGAGGTTTGGGTTTTTTAGATGGAAGTGATTTGCCTGTTGTTAAATCAAAAGCCGATTGAGCATGATATCCAACTTGATCAGCCTCTGCGTAGGGATATCCTTTCCCTTTAGTTGTGGCAACATGAACTAATACTGGTCCTCCCACTCTATGAGCTGCCTGAAATGTTCTCACCATTTGTGATATGTCATGACCATCTATTGGGCCCATGTAAGTAAACCCAAGTTCCTCAAAAACAGCTCCTACTTTAGGGACTGCAAGTCTTCGAACACTACCAGTTAAAGACTTGATTTCTGAAGGCATTTCTTTACCAATAAAAGGTAAGTTCTTTACACTTTCTTGAACACTGTCAGAAATAAATTGAACAGGAGCACTATGCCTCATTCGATTAAGGTAAGTTGACAATGCCCCAACAGGAGGAGAAATGGACATGTCATTATCATTGAGAACAACCAAAAACGGAGTGCTAGGAAGGTGGCCAGCATGATTAATCGCTTCTAATGCCATTCCTCCTGTCAATGCTCCATCTCCTATCACCGCAACACATTTATAATCCTTACCAAGTCGATCTCTAGCAAATGCCATGCCTAATGCTGCTGATATTGATGTGCTGGCATGCCCTGCCCCAAAATGATCAAAATTACTTTCACTACGTTTTAAATAACCAGCTACACCATCCTTTTGCCTAAGTGTATGAAATTGCTCATACCTACCAGTTATTAACTTATGAGGATAAGCTTGATGACCCACATCCCAAACAACCTTGTCCACATCAAGATCTAAAGTCTGATAAAGGGCAAGAGTTAATTCAACAACTCCTAATCCTGGTCCTAAATGACCTCCACTAGTAGACACAACTTGAAGATGTCTTTCTCGAACTTGGCAGGCAATATCCTCAAGTTGAGTTGTAGTAAGACCATGAAGTTGATTAGGATGACTAACCTCACTCAGACGCATAAACTTCAAATTTGTTTAACCCAATCTACGAGGTCTAACAACATTTCTACAAAATTCTTACTTAATCGAAAATTCCTTTTTGGAATTTTTCATTCATAAAATTATCACAATCAAGTTATGGAGGACTATCTGCAGAAAATTCTTAGAGCACGAGTTTATGACGTCGCTATAGAATCACCATTAGAAAAAGCCAAAAGGCTTAGCAATAGACTGAAAAATAATGTTTGGCTGAAAAGGGAAGACTTGCAACCTGTTTTCTCATTCAAATTAAGAGGGGCATTCAACAGAATGTCAAAACTGAATTTTAAAGAGCTTAAAAAAGGGGTTGTTGCTTCCAGCGCAGGTAATCATGCTCAAGGAGTTGCCTTAAGCGCTTCTTATTTGAAATGTAAGGCCTTAATAGTTATGCCAATAACAACCCCAAAGGTAAAGGTTATGGCAGTCAAAGCTCTTAATGCAGAAGTAATGCTTCATGGTGAAACATATGATGAAGCATATCAAGAAGCAAAAAGAATTAGTCAAAAAGATGGTTTGGTGTTCATACATCCTTTTGATGACCCTGAAGTAATTGCTGGACAAGGGACGATTGCCTTAGAAATTCTTCGACAAATGGAGTCACCCCCTGATGCTATTTATGTTGCTGTAGGAGGTGGCGGATTAATTGCTGGAATAGCTAGTTATGTTAAAAGTCTTTGGCCAACAGTAAAAATAATTGGCGTTGAACCTAATGAAGCCGCTGCAATGACAAAATCTTTAGAGAAAGGTTCAAGAATAGAGCTCAAAGATATTGGATTGTTTGCTGATGGAGTTGCTGTCAATAAAGTTGGCGAAAATACTTTTGAAATAGCAAAGAAATATGTTGATTATATGGTGACAGTTAGTACAGATGAAATATGTGCAGCAATAAAAGATGTTTTCGAAGATACAAGATCAATACTAGAGCCAGCCGGAGCATTGGCAATTGCGGGTCTTAAGTCAGATGCAGAAAATAGAAAGTTAAAAAGTCAAGACCTAGTTGCAATTGCATGTGGTGCAAATATGAATTTTGAAAGACTTCGTTTTGTGGCTGAAAGAGCAGAATTAGGTGAAAAGAAAGAGGCCATGATTGCTGTAGAAATAACAGAAAAAGCAGGAAGCCTGAAAGAGTTATGCAAATTACTAGGCAAAAGAAGTCTTACAGAATTTAGTTACCGAATGTCAGAAGGAAATAGTGCACACATTTTCATGGGGATAGAATTAGAAAATAAGCATGATCGTTCTGACCTCTTAAAAAGTTTCAAAGAAGCGAAGATAAAATGTATTGACCTTAGTGAAGACGAGCTTTCAAAGGTTCATCTACGCCATATGGTTGGAGGAAGACTCCCTTCTGCCTCAGATATATTGTCTAATGGCTTATATAAAGAAATGCTTTATAGATTCGAATTCCCTGAAAGGCCAGGAGCTTTAATGAGATTTGTAAACAAAATGAGACCTGAATGGAGCATAAGCATTTTTCATTACAGAAACCATGGTGCGGATATTGGGCGGATAGTGATAGGTGTAATAGTCGCTAAAACTGACATGCAGATATGGGAAAAATTTCTCCAAGATATTGGCTATAAAAGTTGGAATGAAACTGAAAATCCTGCATATAAACTTTTTTTAGGTGCACATAACCTTTAATCAAGGTATTTTTAGTCAAATTGCCATTGAGATCATTAAAGAGTATTCAACCAATTCAAACGAAGTTGAAACTATGCTCCTGTCCTTGCCAGCCAGGATAGAGGCCGTCTTATATTTAAAAGGAAAACCTTTGAGCATTGCTGAAATATCTGAGTTATTACATGAGACAGATCACTTAATCGAACAAGCGCTTTTTGCCCTAATGGCAGGATATTCTCAACGAGACACAGCATTGGAGATAAAAGAAAAGAATGGCAAATATAGCCTGCAACTTCAAGCAGGTCTTGGAGGATTAGTTCAAAACCTATTACCTGTAGATCTTTCAGGTGCCACCTTAAGAACTCTTGGAACTATTGCTCTAAAGAAAAGAATATTGCAAGCAGATCTTGTAGAGCTGAGAGGATCAGGAGCATATGAACATATAAAAGAACTAATATCTAAAAACTTTGTTGAAAGGAAACGCCAAAGGGATGGAAGGTCGTATTGGATCACTCTTTCAGAAAAATTTCATAGAACGTTTTCTATACTTCCTGAGATAAAATCACCCAAAACTGATATAGCTGCATAAAATAAAAGAAAAACATCTAAAAAATGGCCTCAAACATTTTTGCAAATATTTTTGGAGTAATAAGCCAAACACTAATGATATATTCGTATATACTTATAATCAGAGTATTATTAACTTGGTTCCCAAATCTAGATTGGTCTAACCCAATACTAACAAGTGTTCGTTCAATAACAGACCCTTATCTAAATATATTTAGAGGCATAATCCCTCCTCTTGGCGGACTTGATCTATCGCCAATATTAGCTTTTATTGTTCTTAGTTTATCTCAAGATATTCTATTAAGGCTAAGTTATACATTTTTAAATAGTAGCTTTGTACAATATTACAATTAAGAAATAAAATAATACCCTAGTTAAAACTTAAGCAATAACCCTTATCTCTCATCTCCACTACCTGATATCTTGTTTCTTCTTGCTCGACTAGCTAACTTTTCTAAATTATTTATTGCCACATCTTCCAAGTCAAACCCTAGCTCTGTGGAAAGTTGCGCAACATACCAAAGGACATCTCCAAGTTCTAACTTTATTGAATTCCTGACATCATCATCAAAAATCCCCTCTTTATCCCTTAAGACCTTCTTTACTTTGTCTGCGACTTCTCCAGCTTCACCTACCAAACCTAGGGTTGGATAAATTGGGTTTTTACCTAAATTTGGGTAAAGAGCAGTTCCTCTAGATTTGTGTTGATACTGATTAAGGTCCATGATAAGTAATTAGTAATGCTAAAAAAGCATTGCAAATGAACAAAAACTGGTTTCTCCCTGAGATTCAAAGGTCCATCTCATGACATTTAAAGCTCCTAACAGAAGGACCAAGATTGTTGCGACAATAGGTCCTGCAACAGAGAGTCCTGAACGTATTGCAGAGCTTATCCAAGCTGGCGCAACAACTTTTAGACTGAACTTTTCTCACGGAGATCATAGGGAGCATGCCAAGCGTATATCAACTATTAGAGAAGTTTCTGCAAAACTCAATGTAAACATAGGTATCCTGCAAGATTTGCAGGGTCCAAAGATACGTTTAGGGACATTTAAAGAGGGCCCGATTAATGTATCTGCTGGAGACAAGTTTATTCTTACTTCAAGGAAAATAGAATGTAACAAAACCATTGCAAATGTTACTTACGACAAGTTAATAAATGAAGTTTCTCATGGAAAAAGAGTCCTACTAGATGACGGAAGAGTTGAAATGATAGTGGAAAAAGTAGATCAAAAAGATCAACTGCTTCATTGCAAAGTTGTTGTTGGTGGAATGCTATCCAATAACAAAGGAGTTAACTTTCCTGATGTCCAACTATCAATAAATGCCTTAACTGAAAAAGACAAAGTTGATTTAGCCTTTGGATTATCACAATCTGTTGATTGGATTGCGCTTAGTTTCGTAAGAAATCCAGAAGATATACAAGAAATAAAAAAGCTTATTAGAAATCATGGTTTTACTACACCAGTAGTAGCCAAAATCGAGAAATTTGAAGCCATAGATCAAATGGATTCAATACTTCGCTTATGTGATGGTGTCATGGTGGCAAGAGGCGACTTAGGAGTAGAAATACCAGCCGAAGAAGTTCCATTAATTCAAAAAGAATTAATAAAAAAAGCCAACAGTTTAGGTATTCCAATAATTACAGCTACTCAGATGCTTGATTCAATGGCTTCTAGTCCAAGACCGACAAGAGCTGAAGTAAGCGATGTAGCAAATGCGATTCTTGACGGTACAGATGCAGTAATGCTTTCTAATGAAACTGCTGTTGGTGATTATCCAGTTGAAGCAGTCAAAACGATGGCAACAATTTCAAAAAGAATAGAGAGAGATTACCCTCAGAGAGCTATTGAAAGTCATCTACCAAGTACGATTCCAAATGCAATTAGTGCTGCAGTCAGCACAATAGCAAGACAATTAGACGCTTCTGCAATTCTTCCATTAACTAAAAGTGGAAGCACAGCACACAATGTAAGCAAATTCAGACCAGCAACACCCATCCTTGCAATTACGAGTGAAATATCTGTTGCTAGAAAACTACAGCTAGTTTGGGGTGTTACTCCCTTATTAATTCCCACGCAAGAAAGCACAACTAAAACATTTAGTTTGGCAATGGAAATAGCTCAGGAAATGGGACTGCTAATCCCAGGTGATCTTGTTGTACAAACTGCTGGAACATTGACTGGCATCAGTGGCTCAACAGATTTAATAAAAGTTGGTATTGTAAGTAAATTAATTGCTCGAGGAAATTCAACTGGAGAAGAATCAGTGAGCGGGAAAGTAAGAGTAATAAAAAGTGAAATGGATTTTTCAGAATTAAAGCATGAGGAAATATTAGTTCTTGCAGAAGGAATTAACACTAATCATAGTTTTTCAAAATATACAGCAGGTGTAATTGCTGAGAGTAAAATAAAAGACCCTGAACTTATTAATGTACCAACAATTTCTGAGGTTAAGGATGCATCAAAAATAATAAGAAATGGAGATGTGGTTACATTAGTACCTAAAGAAGGGGCAATATATAAAGGAGAAAACAATAAAATTATTTAGATAAAATACGAGATATGTCCCGAAAAGTTTCCCTAAAAGAGACTCTTTTAATGTCAATAAATACATTAAAAGCTAATAAGTTAAGAAGCTCATTAACGATGCTGGGAATAATAATTGGAAACGCTTCCGTTATAACTTTAGTAGGCATTGGTAAAGGGGCTCAAAATTTAGCCTCTGCACAATTAAGCAATTTAGGTGCAAATGTACTATTTGTTGTTCCAGGGAATAATGATACTAGACGTCGAGGAGTTGCCTTCCCTAAAAACTTAGTTTTAGATGATGCAATAGCTATAAAAGAGCAAGTTCCCTCAATAAAAAGAGTTGCCCCACAAATATCTTCTAACGAAGTAATACAATACAAATCAAAGAGTTTTAGTTCATCAATACTAGGTGTAACAACAGAGTTCTTGCCTGTAAGAAGTTTTGAGATTGCAAGTGGAAGGTTCATTACTAAACAAGATATCAAGTCTGCTCGAAATGTTGCTATAATTGGATCTGAGCTTAATAATGAATTATTTAAAATAGATAATGCTATAGGGAATAAAATTCGGATAAAAGACCAATCATTCGAGGTTGTTGGAATAATGGAACCAAAAGGAGCTGTATTTGGTAACAATCAAGACAAGAATGTTTACATACCAATAACAACTATGGTTAATCGAATTACGGGAAAAGATCCTAATTTTGGAGTTAGTCTAAGCTTTATAAGTATTGAAGCAAATGACGAAAAATCAATAAGTGCTGCGAAATTTCAAATAACTAATTTAATTAGACAACGACATAAAATCATTAAAGACGATGATTTTGCAGTTAGATCTCAAAAAGATGCCCTAAATATAGTCTCTACAATTACAGGAGGACTAACATTAATGTTAGCCGCTATTGGTGGCATTTCATTGATAGTTGGTGGTATTGGAATTATGAATATTATGCTAGTTGCTGTAAGCGAAAGAACTGAAGAGATAGGTTTAAGGAAAGCTTTAGGAGCGAGAAAATCTGATATCTTAATTCAATTTCTAATTGAGTCATTAATACTTTCAATATTAGGGGGTTTTATTGGAATAATCATTGGGCTTGGATCAGTAAAATCGGTTTCTATAGTCACACCACTACCAGCAGAAATAGAATATAAAGTTGTTATATTAACTGTCTCCCTTTCAGGTTCTATTGGGCTTGTATTTGGTGTCTTGCCAGCCCGGAGAGCCGCCAGACTTGATCCAATTGTTGCCCTAAGAAGTTTATAGAACCTAACAACAAAGCAAAACTAATCACAAAAGATCCTTCAAGAAGAACAATTAATCAAAAAATCCAACAGTTAGCTGTATTACCCTTTTAGAATAAAAAAAAATTATTGATTCATGAATCAGAGATTCAGACTTATAGCGCTATGGTTACTTCCTATTGGAATGGTAGTCCTTATTAGTTGGCAGATATTTGGGAATAGCAATCCATCAGGATTAAGTACAACATCATCAATTACTCAAAGGAATTCGGCTGTATCCAGGATGAGTTATGGAAGATTTATTGATTATATAAATTCAGGAAGGGTTACAGCAGTTGATTTTTACGATGGAGGAAGCAATGCTGTAGTTGAAGCCATTGATCCTGATATAGACAATAGAGTTCAAAGAATAAGAGTGGATCTTCCAGGACTTGCGCCAGAACTAATCAATAGACTTAAAGAAGAAGGGATAAGCTTTGATATTCATTCAACGAGAAAAGCCCCACCGGCATTAGGGATACTAGGAAATCTTTTTTTCCCATTACTTTTGATAGGAGGTTTAATTTTACTAGCCAGAAGATCTAATTCAATGCCTGGTGGACCTGGCCAAGCCATGCAGTTTGGAAAAACCAAGGCAAGATTTGCTATGGAAGCAGAAACTGGAGTGAAATTTGATGATGTAGCAGGTGTTAACGAGGCCAAGCAAGACTTAGAAGAAGTCGTAACTTTCTTGAAACAGCCTGAAAAGTTTACTTCTGTTGGAGCAAAAATTCCTAAAGGTGTTTTATTAGTTGGTCCTCCAGGAACAGGTAAAACTCTTTTAGCAAAAGCAATTGCTGGGGAAGCAGGAGTTCCTTTCTTTTCACTTTCAGGTTCAGAGTTTGTAGAAATGTTTGTTGGTGTTGGAGCTAGTAGAGTTAGAGATTTGTTTAAACGGGCCAAAGAGAACAGCCCTTGTTTAATTTTTATAGATGAAATTGATGCTGTAGGCAGACAAAGAGGCGCGGGTATAGGTGGAGGAAATGATGAAAGAGAACAAACCTTAAATCAACTTCTTACTGAGATGGATGGATTTGAAGGGAATAGTGGAATCATAATTATTGCTGCAACAAATAGACCTGACGTTTTAGATTCAGCTCTAATGAGACCAGGAAGATTTGATAGACAAGTTTCGGTAGATACTCCTGATATAAGTGGCAGGCTTTCAATATTAAAAGTTCATTCAAAAAACAAAAAATTAGAAGAAGATCTTTCACTTGAAAATATAGCCAGAAGAACTCCTGGTTTCACAGGAGCTGATTTGGCTAATTTATTAAATGAAGCTGCAATACTTACCGCGAGAAGACGGAAAAATTTTATTGGTAATCCTGAAATTGATGATGCTGTCGATAGGATTATTGCAGGAATGGAAGGTCAACCCTTAACTGATGGAAGAAGCAAAAGACTTATTGCTTACCATGAGGTAGGTCATGCCATTGTTGGTGCAATTGTTAAAGATCATGATCCTGTTCAAAAAGTAACTCTTATACCAAGAGGACAAGCAAAAGGCTTGACTTGGTTTTCGCCTGATGAAGATCAAATGTTAGTCAGCAAGGCACAATTAAAGGCCAGAATAATGGGTGCATTAGGAGGGAGAGCAGCAGAAGATATTATTTTTGGTGATGGAGAAGTCACAACTGGAGCGGGAAGCGATATTCAACAGGTTGCCTCAATGGCAAGGCAAATGGTAACTCAATTTGGAATGAGTGATTTAGGTTTGATTTCATTAGAAAATAACTCACAAGAAGTATTTATTGGAAGAGATTTAATGACAAGGAATGACATATCTGATTCCATATCAAAACAAGTAGATGAACAAGTAAGAAATATAGTTAAACAAAGTTATGAAGAGACACTAAATATCATAAAGAGTAATCGCGAAGCAATAGATAGATTAGTTGATGTACTTATTGAAAAAGAAACAATGGATGGAGAAGAGTTTGTTAAAATATTATCTCAATATACAAACTTGCCAAAGAAAGAAAGAACTGAAAATATACTAAATTAGTAAATTTTATAAGTAAAATATTCTAAACAATATTTACTGGCCTCTTATTTAATACATTATCGATAATCCCATATTCCAAAGCTTCTTCAGGTGACATATAAAAATCCCTATCAGTATCGTTAGAAATTCTCTCCAAAGGTTGTCCTGATCTTTCAGAAAGCTCAGTGTTTAATCTTTTCTTCAAATAAAGAATTTCATCTGCCTGGATCCTAATGTCACTAGCCTGACCTCTTGCGCCTCCTAAAGGTTGGTGAATCATTATTCGAGAGTGCTTAAGGCTGCTTCTTTTGCCTTTAGCACCTGCACAAAGTAAAAAGGCACCCATGCTAGCGGCCAAGCCAACACAAACTGTGTGAACGTCTGGCTTTACATGCTGAATAGTGTCAAAAATTCCAAGCCCATCATAAACAGACCCTCCAGGAGAATTGATGTAGAGAAATATATCCTTTTCTGGATCCTCTGCCTCTAAGAAAAGAAGTTGCGCCACTATTCGATTGGCCGAGTCATTGGTTACTGGTTCGCCTAAGAAAATAATTCGTTCTCTTAATAACCTGGAATATATGTCAAAGGCTCTTTCGCCTCGACCAGTTTCTTCAATAACTATCGGAATCATTCTTAAATTGATCGGTTTCCACGATTTTAATTGTACTAGAACAAAAGATAAGGTTGTGTAAGAATTAAATTAAGAAATTGAGTATTAGGCAAACAGTCTCAGATAGCAAAGCAAAATTCCACAAGGAGTTTGATTATGTAATACCAGCACTCTATAGACGAATAGTGGATGAATTTATAGTTGAGTTAAACTTATTACATAATCAGAAAGATTTTAAAATTGACTCATTATTTGCATTTGGATTAGTTAAAGCCTATAGAGATCTCACTAAGGGTTACAAACCAGAAGCTCATACAAATAAATTATTTTCAGCAATTTGCAATTCAACTAACTTTGATCCAGCTATAATCAATGAAAAATATAATAAAATTATTGACCAAAAGGATCTTCTTGTAAAACATCTAAATGAATTAGAACATACTGAAGAAAAAGAAATATTAAATTTCTTTGTAAAGGAAATAGGATTCCAAAAGGATAATTACTACTCCCGGTTATCAGGGATAGGTTTATTCCTTTTAATCGTATTTTTAGGTTTTGAACCAACCAAAAACAAAGATAAAGATAAAGATAATTTCATCAAGGCCATCACAAAATCACTAGATATCAATCAAGATAGACTCTATAAAGACATAAATTTATATACTAGCAATATAGATAAAGTTAAGAAGATGGAAGAGCTAATCAAAATAAATATCGCAGAGGAAGCAAAAAGAAGAAAATCAAGAGAAGAGAAAAAAGTCTCTTAAATATATCTACTTATTCATCATTCTCCTTTTATCCTTATAATCAACAATAGATATATACAACACAGAGAGGGTAATAAAAACTAATAATGAAAGTACTGCTATAGCTAAATAATTGGCAGGCGTCAAATTTTTGAACCCTTCAACAAGGCTAGAAATCAATTGTTCCATCTCCATTCCTTCCCCAGACAACCATGGCAATGGAGAAAGTAAAGATGGCAGCCAAAGAAGCCCACGCAAAAGTAAATAGCATCCTGATCTCAAATATTATTGTTATTATAGCTTAGCAAAGTTCAATACACTAAAGCAGAAATAGGGGGTAGTAGTAAAAGATATGGGAAGAATCATAAAGAATCACAGCACTCACATAGAGGGCTTAATAGACCGTCTAACAATAATTTCACGTAATGAATCTATAAAAAGCATCACTCCAGGAATAATAAAAAGAGTTAAAAGTAATTCTGAAAAATTAATTTTAAGGATCACAAAAGAGACACAAGGAGGGTTCAAACTAATTGCCCGCAAAGGAAGGATGGCTCAAGAGGTGTATATTATTACTAAATTATCAAAAACAACTTTAGAACAACATCTTAATTCAGTCTTAGAAAAGAGATAATTATTATTCTTGAGTCTTCAGAATTTCTGAATGATTGAACTTCTGCTCATCGCTATATGGTGAAGTATTAATTATGTCTCTAATCATATCTTCCTTTATATCATCCATTGCTTGGTCTATAAGATTGATACTATCTTTCATGAAGATTACCGATTTATCAATTTATATTTTAATAAGCCTAAAGATTGGAATCATTAAATAAATCAAAATTTTTTGCAGCTCTTAAATAATTTGGCATAATAAAAGCATGAAAAATAGCCTTATCTGCCTTGGTTTAATATTCTGTGTACCTATTGCAAATACCTATTCTATTGACAAATTAGAAATCGAAAAGTTCTGCAAAAAGACAAAAAATTATAGCCAGTGCATGATTGAATTTCAAGGAGTTCAAGACACCAATCAAAATCAAGGAATGGGTAAAGCTATAGAAATCAAGGTTATACCATGGAAGTACTAATATTATATAAAAATACCGACTGATTAAAAGTATTAATTACATATTTCATTAATCAACCTATATTCAAAAGGTTTGCTGGGAGAAAGCCACGATTTCCAAGTCATGCTATCGGTGGACACATTAATCTTTTGCTTTGAACAGCTTAAAGCTAAATAAATATTTTGACCCTGAGAATTTCTCGCAGGTAATATATATTTGTCTCCTTTTTTAATTAAATATTCAAAATATAAATATAATGGTCCATATTCACTTCTTTGGTCTTGCTTACTTTGTGAATCTGTATCAAGAATAATTTTAATTTCAGAATAAGATAATGGTGTAAAGATGCAGTGTAAAGTGAATAAAGAAGATATAAAGTATCTTTTTTTGAATAAAAGATCTCTAAATTTCATATTCATTAATAAAACTATTTAAACTTTCTTGGTACTTCTGGATAAGAGGGATTGAATCGTCGTTAAAACCAATTTCCTTATAGGTTTGGCTTAGAGAAACCAACTGAAGCTTTACAGCTCTAAAAGCAATAGTATATTCTTCACGTATATCATCATCATATATATCATTGATTTTAGCCGTAATCAATTCAACTTCCTTCAATGATCTTGTAATTAGCTTCTCGTATTCCGGAGAAAGCTTTCTTCTTCTTTTTACCATCGAAGGCTTTTAATTGTTTAAACAATACAGTAAAATGATTACATATCAAAGATTTGGAATTAAAAGTCAACATATATCAGCTTTGAAAAGGGTAATAAGACTATATAAAGCAGGCAAGGAGACAATATAAAGATATATTTGGTATATAATTTAAGTTATATACTCTAAAGCCAACATTCAACATCTAGGAACAAAGATCAAAATGGAAGAACCTTCAAAAAAAATAAGACCTAATTTCAACAATAAAAAAGGCCAGAAGAAATTACCATGGTGGATTGAACTACTTTTTGTTCAAATAGGTCTTCCTGAAAAATTACTTGTTAAACTCTTAGGCTTTCAAAAGAAAACATCTAATCATATAGTGAAAAAAAAGAGCCAGTACAAATCTCTTCTTATTGTATTTGTGTTTCTGATTTATTTCTTTCCAATAATACAGGAATCTAGGAATAAAAATAAGTGTATAAATGCCACTATGAAATTACTTCAATCTGAAGAGATAAAACCATATAGAAAGCAACTAGCAGTTAATTACTGTAATGGTGGATCTATGGAATCAATGACACTAAATTAAAGTTATTTGAAATCAAATTTATCTTCATCAAATTTATAGGAAGGCTTTTCCGAAATTTTTTTACCCTCTATCAAAGAAGAAAAGTACATAAGTATTCTGCCTAAAACAGGTACCCATATTTTTTCATAACCCGATTTTAGTAATTTCATAAATGATCCAATCTCTTGTATTGAATTCAGTTATTATAAGATGTAGAAGGTTCATTATGTTATAATTGCTTAATATCTAGATGATTCTATAGCGTTAATGGGTTTCTAGATTCTTTATCATCTTAATAACTAATGGCTACTGCAAAAGAAAAAAAAGAAGAAGTAAAAAAATACCTTAAGAAATTAAGGTCAGAGTTAAGGGTAATACATCTAGCTGTTGCCGATGAATTAAAGTTACCAGAACCTGATGAAATCAAAAAACTAATGGATCAAATGGAAGATTTATTACTTGTTATAGAACCAAAATCATCAAAAAAATCAAACAAACAAACAAAAAAGTAATCTCACTATAGAATACGAAAGACTTTAAATCCTAAGATGCTTAAATTCAAATCATATCTGATTTACTTCTTACCATTAACTGTCCTTTTGACTGGTTGTCCTGTAAAAGAACAGCTTGGAGATAAATTAAAGCCTTCTTCAAAGGAAGAGCTTTTGAACAAAAGTGTGACTGAATCAATTGAGGTATCAATCTCATGCAATAAAGATACTATTCAAGATTATCTAGATAATGGATGGACTGTAGTCAACGAATCTGTATCTGAAGTACCTTGCACTTGGAAAACTGTTAAAGCGACCCGAAACTGTAATCTAGAAAGAGACAAAGGTTGTAAAATCACAGTTCCCGACTTGATGGGAGAAAAGATAATGTACACTTTAGAAAAAGATACAATTATACAAATTGACAAAGCGGAAGAATCAAGTAGTGAACTAGTAGAAGGTTCTGAAGAGTTGATTCAATAGTTATTAATAAATTACTACTCTTGTGTTTTTTCACAGAATTAATATGATTAGAAAACTTGATTAAGTTAAATGAGGCTTTTAACTACGGGTACAAGAAAGAAATTAGAAGAAATCATTAGAAGACTTGGCAGTGGTTCTAGTGTCTCCTTGAAAGAAAGAATAGAACTTAGAAAGTACTCAGTTCATATTCCATTTATTGCTGGCAAGTTAAATCAGGCTTTAAGGAAGAGAGTTGAGCTAGAACAAGATGGATTAACCTAGCAAGTTCAATTGTACAAATGATACAAAACTAAAGTTCCAAATGATTCATATATCACTAATAATAATTACGATTATCGGCATTAAAATAGAGAATAACTCTTAATAAGAGGAAGGCTTATTAAAGCTTAATATGACTATCAAATAGAACCCACTAAAGCTATATCAATACTATGATTTAGGTTTAAAAAAACTTGGATAATCTTAAAATTTATACTCAACTATAAATATCAAGCAAAAAACAAAGACCTTGGAAAGTTAAGCCTATTTATTGAAAAATAATTACATTCTGTATAGAGAATGCATAAAGATCCTGACAATCCTTTAGAAAAGCTTAAGATTTTTATAGATCTACTTTTTTAGATGAATATCTCTCTTTTGGCTGCTACAGCTGCGGTGGGGTTAATCCTAATGAGTACAACCTTCTTGGTAATGGTTTCCATCGGTTAAGTAGCAACCCTTAAAACAAAGAAGACTTCTGCTGTATCATTTATCACTTAATGGATTCCTGTATAAGAATAATATTTATTAGAGTTAGTTTAATTAAATGTCCTACGAAGCTGGCAGTACAGAGTGTAGAAGAATCATTGAAACCAAAGAACACTTGTTAAAGACACTGCAATCTCTAAAGTATTTAAGCAATACAGATCATATTGAGAGCAAATTAAAAGCTATTTATGATGAATTAGAAAAAATGCATGATATGAGAAGGAAAATAGAAGCTAATTAGTTATTTTAGATTACTTTAAATCTCTTTACTAAATATTTTAAAGAAGATATATCTGCAGATCTAAAATCAGAGTTAATGCAATTTTGTTGAAATATCTTAGTTTTTTTTTTCATTTATAGACTTGTAAGGAGTGTTTAGAGATATGATCTTTATGGTTTTGAATTTATAGTCAAAGAAAAATGGTTAGTACTTCTTTTTCATCTAAAGCTATTACTGCAATAATTATTCCGACAATAACCTTAATATCATCAATCCCTCTCATCAAACCTGTCAAGGGAGAAGGGCTGCGTCCAATGAAACCTATAACTGTTGCAGTAAGACAGGTCAAAGATCGAAGTGGTGCCCCTTGGTTTAGAAGCTCATTCCCTGAAAAACTTGCTAATGTTTTATCAACAGAACTGACTAGCACAGGTCACTTTACAGTCCTTGAAAGAGATACAGAGGCCTTAGAAGAGTTAAGAAAGGAACTTGGTATGACAGGTATTAATAAAAAAACTGCTGCCAAAAAAAACAACCTCAACCAAGCCAAGTACATAATTTTGGCATCTTTAACTGACTTTGAAGAATCAAGTACAGGTGATGATGCTCAAACAATTGGTTATGGCGGGTTCGCTGTTGGCGGAGGAACAAAAATATCTTCATTTTATGTTTCTTTTGATTTAAAGGTAGTAAATACATCTACCGGAACTATTGCTTACAGTAGAACTATTGAAGGAAAAGCTTCTAAAGAGTCTAAAAGTCAAGCTTTTTCTGGTACTTTTCAGGGAGTCAGCCTTGGACAATCCCAGAAGAAAGCTGAGGGAGTAAACAAAACTCGTGTTATAAGAAAAGCTATGCAAGAAATTGCTTCATATCTTGATTGCGTTCTTTACCTAAAAGATGAATGTGTAGAAGTTTATAAAGCCAAAGACTTACAACGCAAAGAATCTAATGATTCATTAGATTTATTCTAACAAATATTTTTAGATAGCAAGAATACTATTTATTTCCAAACTTAGCTGATACGCCAATTCTTTTTATTTCCTTATACTCTCTAACACTTCTAATAGGTAATCGTGATTGAACCTTAATTCCTAGCAAGTCATCTGCTGTCTTACCTATCTTCTTCTGATAACTTATATTTCTAGCCAAACCAGTCTCAATATGAAAAGGAATTATCAATTTATCAAGCATCTCAAAACCATCCCTATCTAAGAAAGATATCTCTAATCTGGAACCTCGATTAATAAATAGATTCTCAAATGTTGTAAGATTAGAGCTTACTTTTTCGACATAAGCATTGATTATCAGCTCTCCGCCACCTCTACCATATTGAGTCTCATCATTATATTTGACTGAAGAACTTACTCTTATTTTACTACCATTAGGAAGAATAAAAATATTCTTTCCTGAAAGTTCGTTACGCAATAGACCCCATGATTTTTTTCTTGAATCGTTTAATCTTTTCTGGCGTCGATCTACTATTTCATTACAACTAGGTAGTTTTCTTCTAAAGGATGATTTGCCCCTAGTGCAATCTCTTAAGTTTCCGTACTCATCTATTTCCTTATCAATTATATCCCCAGTCTGTGAATCAACAAAACCTGAAGAAGACTCTTTTATCCTATTGTCTGTATCAAATCCTTTAAAGGGGAAAGAATCAACAGGGTGTTGAATTAATAATGTTAAAAAAACAACTGAAGAGCCCAACGAACGAAGACTGCTTCTTGCAAATACTTTCATTTTGATTGACTAGAATTCTGCAAGCATATCAAAAGCTTCCCTGGCTTCTGCTCTTTTCTCTTCTGCTATTTCATTTCTCTCTGCTTCTCGCTCTCTATGTGCCCTTAAAATCTGATCATCACAATAACTTATTGCTTCATCATATGTTTTACGTAACTTGTAAGTAAATTTTTCTGTACCAGAAAAAATCGAAACTTCATCAATAATATTTTCAATATAACTATCCAATTCTAATGCGATTGGTTCTGCATCATCAAACATATCTTGTGAGCATAAACCAGCAAGTCTTCTTGCCTTACGAGTTGCCTCTCTTGATAAGTTTCTTGTAAGTGTAGGTCCTAAATATGATCCTGGTGTTCTACTTTGGCCTAATGATAGTCCAGAGTAGGATTCGAGCATACCTATCATTCCAGAAGCTTGTTCTTTATCATTTAGTACAAATAAAACGATTTGAGGTTTTTTATACTTATCTACAAAACCAATACTAAATTGATGATCTTCCTGCTCCTTGGCAGTAACATCAATTACCCATTGAGGTATACGATCTCTACGCCACCATAGGATGCCTGTTTTTCCAGCAGCTTTTTTCCATAAGACTAAATCTTCATTCATTTTAAGTGATTTCTTTGTAGCAAGGGAAACATATGAAATCTGCTGAGGCCATATTCGTATTTGCTTAGAACCCTTTGGCATAATCGTAAGCATTGTCTTTGTGAATAAAGCATTACATTTTTCCTGGAAATTTGAACTTACTAAAAATCCACATTTTCCTTGATAGAGAAAGTTACTTGCTGATGCTTGTGGCAAAAGTCCTCCTGCCAAAGAACCCAGTCCTATAAGGGAAGTAGATATAGCTATTGCAGATTTTTTAATGTTCATAAAACCCCTATACATCCTTCGATGAAAATTTACTAATATGTAATGTACTATATTATTTGGGGAAAAGTCATGCAGCATACATTAATACTTAACTATTAACGAAAGCTGGAACAACAAAAACATCTAATGATATAAGTTATTACCTAATATAAAAAATGTGACTAAAAGAAATCAATTCTCTAAATATATAAGTATTTATTTCTAATTGAATTTTCCTCTAATTGTTCTGGAATTTTCTAAATAGAAAATAAATACTCTATAAAGAAAAAACTTCACTTTAATTAGGCTTAAATATTAAAACATAGCGCTATATCTTAGATACTCCAAAATTTTAGATTCAGACTTTTCTAACTAGTTGCTTTTTGATGAGCTAAGAATCTCAATAACATCACATGCATTTATAATATTTATATAGCCATTATCAATATCAAATACTTGAAAAAGAGTCCAAGCACGAGAGTCCTTAGAACTCCCAATGCACTTTAAAATCTTTCCAAAATAAGGAAAACCGTCGATCTCGCTAGAAACAAGAACACAATCGCCAGAACGAACTCGCAAAAAAGCTGGGCCCACGCAACCAAGCAAGCATACTAGTACTAATGTACTTCTCTTTGCGCTTTTGGTCAGCAAGGTCTCGCAAAAAGAAACTTGAAATATCGGTGGAAGGACGAAAAAGTATCTAGAGAAGTAGCTTCTAACCTAAATTAAGTTTACGCTTTAAGGATAAATCCCTTATTCACTAGTTCTTGATAAAGGTATCTCGCTTGAAAAGTATAGATTTGCTCTTCCTTCTCTGCACTTCTTACATGAAAGTAATTACTGTCAAGCTTATTCTTGCTGAAGATAACTTCTTTTTCACCTTTCTGCATTACCCATTCATCATCATTTGCTTGCAACTGAGTAGGACCGCCATCCCAAGGCACCCATTCAGGATATTTAACCTTTTTCATTGTTTAAATCATCCTCTGCTTTAATAATAACAAAAAAAATCCTAAAAGACGCTTTCTTTCTTAAACCTCAAAAAAACATAGAAGCCAGGCTAAGACAAGTCAATTATGAAGGGCCAATATCAATAAACACAGATATGACAGAGAGTGGCCCAAATCAATACCTAGACAAAAAACAAATTTTTATATTTATATATTTAATAAGCGTAAAAAAGAAACGAAGATTTATTTGGTCTTAGATTTTTAAAGGAAGATTCTATAAGAACCTATGGATACGAATACTATTTCAAAACAACCCACTACATTCAATTTTATACAATGATGAGATTAAGAGATTATGGAAAGCAGGAACTGCCTTGTCCAAAGCAATTAAGAAAATTAGCAATGAAACAATTGTCATAGCAAGATGCTGTGCCCAGTGAATACCAGCTCTATCTAAACCATATCGATTAAATCCAAATGAGTTCATGACAAAGTTTTTTGCGTAATAGTAACTAAAAAAGTTATTTTGAGTCAACATGATACTTGATTTTACATAAGCAGTAATATCGGAAAAATTCACATCCCTAGAGAAGGAACCCAAAGTAAAATATGATACATATCAACTTCTGCAACCTAAGCAACAATTTAAAGATAAAATAAAAAAATTAATCCTCTAATTACTAATGAAGTTATTGATCACTTTGTATTTGCTATTGCTTGCATTGGCACCAAAGGTTATGGCATACAACCCTGAAGACTTAACTGCTTGCATCCTTTCGGCCCAATCAAATCCAGAAGTGGCAGGTGCCAAAGAAAGTTCAATAGAAGGTTTCTGTGATTGTGCTCTAAAAGCAATAATAGACGAAGGTAAAGACCAAAACAGCTCAGCAAAAAAATGTGCTCAAAAGAATTTTAAAAATTAAGTCGTACGGCATAACAAGTTAATATCAATAAATTTAGAATAGATGTTTTTGTCAAGTATTGCTATATAAAAGTCCTAAACCAACTACTTAGTAGACAATTAAATGATCAACACCTACTAATTATTAGTACCATATTTGAATATCCTACCAACCAGTATAGTTCGATGGATTCACTTGATAAAGCTGATATCTAATCTCTAATTGTTTTTTTATTCAATCATATGTTATAGCAGTAATATTTTTTTCTTATCCTAAAAAGAATAGGGCTACGCCACTAATAAAGCCAGTCAGATGGCCAGAGAAACTAACTCCAGGCATAAAAGACCATAACAAGCCTAAGATTGTAATAACTAAAGAAGCTCTGTAGACACTATAACTACTACACAAGTTAATTTTTGAGCCTAAGAAAGTTTTCTTTCCATAGTAAGCGGATAAGAGAACGAACGCGTCAATGCCATAGAGAACTCCACTAAATCCAACTAATACAGAATAAGAATTATTAGTTAATTGTATATCCCATATCCATTGAAATATAGTTTGAAAAGGGATTAATAAAGCAGTTAGTGCTAAGAATAAGAAACGATTTTTTAAGTTTAATTCTTTAAAAAAAAAGCGAGAAATAACTATCCCACCAGAATTAGCCAAGAGATGACTAAAATTCGAATGTACAAAATGAGAAGTTATTAACCGATAAGGCTCTAAAACTAGACGTCCAGATATATATGCAAGATTTATCTTTTCCAAAACAACAAAAATATCTGTCAACAAAAAAACTATAGATATAGCTATAAAAGGTAGAACATATTGCCAATCATCTTTATGAGGGTAGAAATTCATTAAAAAACGTCCAAGAGTGAATGTAAATAACCTTTTCAGGGGAGTTGGTTAGTAAAAACGTATTATCTACTGTTTTTAAAGAAGTTGTTGATTCAGTTTTCTAGACGTTAAACTTTTGCGTATACAGTGAGAAAGAATTAGTGCCCACTTTTCTGAACATATGTTGCTAGGTTTAGTCGCATGAGCTTTGGATGTTTTAGCTGCTTTTTCAATATCGCTAATTAAATTTTTCGATGAAGCAACAGAACATTTATCAGATTGAGAATTTGCCCCCCTTTCTAGAAGCGTTGAAAGGACTTCCTGAATTTTAAGCTTTTTACGACGTCGATTAATGATTTTTTTCTGAAGCTGATCGATCATAGCATCAACCTTTGCACTAAGATTAATTGATATTCGAGACATTGAGGTAGTTAATTGCTATTTAGATCTAGCTTAATCTAAGATGCAAAGATTTGATCTACAATAGTTAGATCTCAAAACTGTGAGACGCTAATAAAGTAATTCTAAATAATTTCAATAATGCTTGTAATCTAACAAAAAAGAGTTCGATAGAATAAGCTAATATCTATTAAAAAAGATCTTGTCCTTGTTAGCCATTGACGAAAATGAACCATTTGAACCAATCATACTTCATAGAGAGAATTCATTGTAGTAATTGCAATTCAATACGTTTTAACGATGTATTTGGAGATTCCTAAAATGATAATTAATTCAATGGCTAATAATCATTTGGCTAGTCTCGATCCATCAATAAAAGCATTTATAGGCATAAGCGCATTCTTAGGCCCACTAATTATTCTTAGTTTGATTATTGTTCTTAAAAGGATTGAAAGGGATAAGCCAGACCGAATAAGATGGTGGTAAAAATATGATTGATAGATATACTCTTGAGTCCTGTAGCAGTAACACGGAGCTACTCAAACTAAAAATCAAAAATATAGAACATGCTTTGCAAGCAGCGGAGAAACTAATTGCAGAATCAAGAATGAATGAATCAGCTATCTCATTCCTGCGAAAAAGGATTGCTGAATCAAGACAAGATCTTGAGATTCTTTATCTTCTTAAAGAAAGCTAAATACATATAAAAAAATTAGATAAGACTACCTAATATAGTTCACAAAAATTAAAATAGTTACTAACTGTCTAGTCAACTGGGAAGGCTACATTGATATTCAATTATTTCACCACGAGGAAGTAGTTGTGCTAGTCGAGGTTTATCTATGTGCAGGCCATTTGTTTGATCCTTATAGCTCCATAACCACTTCTTATCTGTAAAAGAAATTTCACTTACTTGAAAAGAAATAGGCAGCATGAGAGATAGGTCTTTCCATTCAAGAACAACAAAGGAACCTTCATCTATTTTATCTAGATCTTTGACCAAAGCAAAATCACCATTTAAGTTGTTTCTTATAGTCGCTGTAAGTGGTTCACCGTCACATTCAAAAAGTGGAGAAGGGTGAAGAACAAGTAAAATACTGAGTAAAGATTGAAAAAAGACCATGCCAATGAATCAATGAATCAATGAATTAAGTGTGAAAAGAAAACAGCCCTGCAAATAGACAAAAACCAATTTCTAAGCAAATAGCGTATACAAAGTTTAGTACTAGCAAGATAATATTACGAGTCTATAAAATAATTTTCCTAAAAGATTAAAATCTATACCTATATAGGGAAGGCTATAAAGCCTAAGGGAATGACTCTGTGATTGACATATATGCTTGTTGCTTATACTAGATAGAAAGGCAGGATAAGAGTAGTCAATATCAGAAATAGAACTATATCAAAGAGTTAATTCATGCAAACATGCCAAACTGCTTATCAACGATTGACCAACCAAGTCCAACAAGCTCGTTCCAAGTCTCAATAGCAGGCAACAAAGCGACTTTTCTTCTATCAATAAATTTTTCTGGGGTGCCAATGCTTGAAACATTCCACTTATCTATATAGACATAGATTTCATTGTCAAAAGCTTTTGGAACTTGCAAAAAATGAAGTGCCCAACGATTTTTCGAATCACGCAGCCAACCCTGATGAGTCATTTTAGAGTCTCGTAGTATATTTGTACTATAATAATCTAAAATATTTGTGTCAACACTATTACCTCTCTGCCATTTTAATAATTAGAGGTAATTACGAGTATATCAAGAAATAATTTCGTAGGGATAACAGAGCTTGGGGGAAAGCTTGAATTTATTGGCAATCGCATGATAGAAGAGGGAGTTAAGTAAAACAGTAAAATGCTTGCTGAGTAATACAAGTCAAAAGAGTATATAGAGCCAAAATTGGCAAATTATGTTTAGCTTAATAAGCATCTATAAAATGAATAAAGAATCTATATCTATTTTCCTATTGTAATTTTAAATACAGAATTTACCGAAATACTTTGCACTTTGCGTAATAACATCATAAGGAATAAATTATTCAATGCCTTATTATCCCAGTACCATACTTCAATTAAGAATACATTTCTGTACTATCAGAGGAATTCTTCAGCTCATGCTTCACACTCAGTAATAAAACCTGTTATAGTTCGTTACAAGTCAGCGTCCGTTGGCCTTTCTTCCTTTAGTTAAATTTTTAAAATGAAAAAAACTACTAGTCAGCCAAAAGTAGAGCCTGAAAAGCTGATTGCAGAACGCATAAACGGCTGGGCAGCAATGATGGGTTTTTGGGCAGCTGTTGGTGCTTACTTGACAACAGGTCAAATTATTCCAGGTGTGATTTAAGTTGTGGAGTTAAACCCTTTTAAGCCTATGCAGCAATTTATTAATTCTGCATGCAAATCAATTAAAACAACTTTTCTTTATTAGCTCTATTAAGTCAAACATAAAGTTAAGTATATTATTCAAACTAGTTGGTACTTTAACCAAATAAGTTCGAATAATAAAAACAAATCAATTATCTTATAGCAAGAGTTAAGTTTTACTTTACTTTGAAGCTATATCAGTTATTTGATTTGAAATATATTTCTTAGTTATGGCCCAAGAGTCTATAACTAACCAACTAATCATGATTACTAAAACTTTGTTTTTATTATGACTCCTAACGCAGAAAAAATTAATGGCTGGGCAGCAATGCTTGGTTTCGTTGCAGCATTTGGTGCTTATGTAACCACAGGCCAAATAATTCCAGGAATTTTTTAATGGATAAAGATTTCTGGTCTTTCGCTGAAAAAACTAATGGGCGTCTTGCTATGATTGGTTTATTCGCCCTCACAACTAATTACATTACTTTTGGTTGGATTATCCCTGGTATTTACTAATTAAATACTTAGGGGTTCATTCTACTTGCTTGCAAGTGGGATAATATTATTATCTTATGATATTATATATAATTACTATATAATATTGTTATATAAATGATATATAACTCAATTTTAATCGGACTTATTTCTCTTCTTAAGTTCGATTAAATAAGAATAAATATCAAGGAATCTCCTCAATATTTTCTTAATTCCATGGGATTGCTTGTTATACATAAGACACTATTTATGGAAAGATATTTCCAAACAAAACTCTTTCTAATAATATGAACTAATTTTCTCTAATAAATCTTACTTAGGGATAAAAGTTATTGTATAATCACATCTGCAAATAAAATCAATCCATTATTAAGTTGATAAAAGTATTTTATACTTATGTAACTCTATGAAAAACTAATTTTTTATTAATTATTATCGATATAGAGTTAGGGGTCATGTTCCTAAATTCCTCTAACAATTGACTCTTCTTATTCCTTATGAGACGTCTACTTTTATTAGTCATAGATGCTTATCAGAATCAAATGGAAGCAAATTATCATGAAGAATCTCTTCTTACAAATTTATTTATTGAAGATAAATTCTGGGGTTGGGCAGGTTTAACGATTATTGTTGTTTGTCTTGGAATCTTCTTTTGGAGTTTTTACCCAGGCGATGAACCTAAGTAATCTGATTCACATTATCCAATCAAAATTAATATTAAAGCAAAATATAGCAAACTTCATTTTTTAATCTTAATGCGCTCAAGCCATCTAATTGGTAGAACACCTTGAGAAGAATAAACTAATCAAACTCAATAATTATCGGCTCATCTTATATCTTATAAAAAACTAGTTTTCCATTTAACGATTTGGTAAGGGATTGTATATCTCATCTAAAGTGAACTTATGTATATAACAATTTAACAAAGTGGAACCTCTTTGCCGTGTGACCTCAGAGCATCGACCTGGAAAAACCAGAATGGGCAACAAAGTGTGGTTCCGTTTCCAGCAATAACACTGGTATACTTCTCCATCACGACAGTTATCCCTAAGTCGAAAAGAGTCAGATCAGAGCTCTTAAGAAGGTCTTCACCAACAAAGAAGTTCTAAACTAATCTAATCGATTTCTGGAACATATATAGGCCATATTGAACGTATTTTTCTTAATTGATCCAAGGCTTTAGCTCTCCGAAGAGTCTTATCCGTCTCATGCAAAGGCAAAGTCAAGTGACCTAGTTTCCTACCAGGAGTTTCTACATCTTTTGCATACCAATGAATCTTTGCAGTATTAATTTTAGTAAGTTCCTGCAAACGTTCTCTTGAATCATTCATTTCAGAAGGTAGTCCTAATAAATTGATCATTAACGCTCCAGGAACTTTTAATTCAATTTGAGGGGCTGACAATCCTGCGGCTATACAAACTTGCTGATCAAACTGGCTGCTTGTACATACATCGATTGTAAAATGAGCAGAGTTATGAGTTCTTGGTGCAATTTCGTTAACGAGTAAACCATCTACTCCGAAAAAGAATTCTATTGCTAATACGCCTACATAATCTAGCTCTCTTAATAATGAAGCGCCTACATTAAAAGCCATATTTTCTACTTGATGACTCACATCGGCAGGACTCAAAACCCAATTACAAACTTGCTTATATTGATAAGTTTCAGTTAAAGGGAATGAGTTAATTTTACCTTCCATATCTCTCGAAATAACTAGAGCTAGTTCTTTTTTATAATCCACCCATCTTTCTAAAAGCCAATTTTTCGGGTTACAAGCAATAAGGAGATCTTTTAAATCCTTAAAATCATTTATTACCTTTGTACCTTTACCGTCATATCCGCCTTGACCAGATTTTGCCATCAAAGGAAAACGCCATCCAGTAGGAAGTTCCAAATCATTAATTTTGAAAGAAGAAGCTATAACCCAATCTGGACATGGAATATTTAAATTGTTAAGAAGTTTGCGTTGAGAAATTTTGTCGACTAATGGAGTCATGGCTTTCAAGCTTGGGATAAATGAAGTGCCTTGAAGTTCTAAATCCAAAAAAGAATCAATATCTATCCACTCATTTTCAAATGTGAGGCATTTACATTTCGAAGCTAGTTCCTTAGTTCCATTAAGATCTTCAATATCAGAATGTACAAATCCACTAGCCTCTGAAACAGCTGAATCAGTTCTTGATCCAGTCTGAACAATTAGTTCTATGTCTCTTTTGTTGGCTGCTTGAGCTAACATTCTTGCCAACTGACCACCTCCTACCACACCAATAGTTTGATTTGATTTCTTATTAATTGAAAATGCAAAATTCCTCATTCAATGATTCTAATCATTCTTCTTAAACAAACCTAGACTAATCAGCTTCAAAACCTACCTAATATTGTGAAACAAACTCCCATTCGAATAAAAGTTGATTTAACAAACAATCCCTATGAGGTTGTTATTGGAAAAAACCTTTTAAAGCAAATAGGTAATGAGCTGCTGGCACTCGGATTCAAACAATCTACGAAAATACTTATTGTCTCTAACCCGGTTGTTGCCAAAGAATATGCAAACCAATTAATCCAAAATCTGCATTTAGCTGGTTTTACGGCAAAATTATTAGTTTTAGAAGCTGGTGAAAGTCAAAAAAACATAAAAAGTATCGGCTATATTCACGACTCTTCCTATGAACAAAAACTGGAAAGGAATTCATTAATGATTGCTTTGGGAGGAGGTGTTGTAGGAGACATGACAGGCTTTGCTGCTGCTACATGGCTAAGGGGCATCCCCTTTGTACAAATCCCCACAACATTATTAGCAATGGTCGATGCCTCCGTCGGAGGTAAAACTGGAGTTAACCACCCTAAAGGCAAAAATCTTATAGGAGCTTTTCATCAACCTAAACTTGTATTAATCGATCCAGTTACATTAAAAACATTGCCAGACAGAGAATTTAGAGCAGGCATAGCTGAAGTTATCAAATATGGAGTAATTGGAGATAAAAAACTATTTGAGCTTCTTGAAAACGCCAAAGATATAAAAAATCTTAATTCTATAGATAAAGAATTGATAATAGAAATACTCTATAGATCAGTAAAATCAAAAGCCAAAATAGTAGAACAAGACGAACGTGAATCTGGTTTAAGAGCCATCCTCAACTATGGTCATACTTTTGGTCATGTAATAGAAACCCTTGAAGGCTATGGCGTATGGATTCATGGTGAAGCAGTATCAATTGGAATGATTGTCGCGGGAGAGTTAGCAATTAAAAAGAATCTTTGGACAATAGAAGATAACCAAAGGCAGAAAGAATTACTTTTAAAAGCAGGCTTACCTATACATTGGCCGAAATTAAACATAACAAAGGTTCTTGAAACACTAACTACCGATAAAAAAGTAAAAGATGGGAATATAAAATTTATACTTCCTAAAAGTATTGGAAAAGTTATAATTGATGATATTGATAATGAAGAAATAAAGAAATTTATTTATAATCTTAACCAAGCTTCTAATTGTTAGGTTCATCCAAAAAGGATGTATTAAACTCAATGGGCTCTACAAATTCATTTTTTTTAATTTGAAATAATAACCATTGAAACCTTCCAAGAGCTGCTGGATCAACAAGTCTGAGCAGGTTTTCTCTTGTCTTAAGAGCTTTTGAAATATCATGATTACCTAGTTCTCTTAATATTGAAAGTTTACCTGCCAAACCTAATGCCAGCAAAGCAAGTCCTTGCATTGTAGAACCAATGAACTTGAAGTTATTTTTCTGAGCGGATAAAATAGCAGCTTCCTTGCATATATGTGAGGTGATATCATATCTGCCAGGCTTGAGAAGAACATCAGTATATAACTTTTGATTTTTATAAGCAACAATTGTACCAGAAGACCTAAACTCATTATAATAATCTTTAGCATCTAAGCTATAATCAATAACCAACAAAAGTCCCTTATTTATTGCTCTTGAGACCCTGGAAAACCAAGAATCTAAGTTAACATGTAATTCTGTCGACCAACCTTCAGATGCATTAATTGGTGGTATAATAATATTATAATTATTTTTGTAGGATTCAAGAGTCTTGATAATCTCATTACTTAAAGGTAAATCAACATATTTCAAGTAGTAATTTGAGTTATTTCTTACAATTTTTATACCAACCTGATGTAAAGCGCCATTCCTAAAAACTAATCTCTCAACTGGCAAAGCATCCAATATTTCATGAGCAATAATAACACCAACTATAGGTTCATCACATAACTCTTCAAGGGTTGTCCACCTTACAGAGGCATTAGTTAAAGAAGACAACTTATGTTTTTGTCTCTTCCTCATAGCACTATTTATTTCAATTAGAACAAGATCTAATTTTTCATATAAGTTTGGAGACATTCTCTCAAGTGCCTCTAACAAGTCCAAAGCAAGATCTCCTTCACCTGGCCCAATATCAACCAAAGAAACCTTGTGAAGTGATGGGTCATTATTAAAAATATCTTCAAACCATCTGATTAGTTGAATCGCTAGCAATTCAGCAAAATCACTTCCAAGTGAAGGAGATGTAACAAAATCTCCGTCTCTCCCTATCTTTATTTCGCCAGAGGCATATGAACCTTTCTCAGAATCATTGAGAGCTAAGTCCATAAACTGAGAAAATGAAAGTGTTCCACCCCTTTTTAAAAAATGTGAAACAAGCCATTTGGGACATTTCGCATTTGAGTTCTCCATTAGAGAGAATAAGATAAATGAAAAAAGCTCATGCAACTAAAACGGCATTTAAGAATCGCATTAGTTGTATTTTGCTTAATAAGTTCATTGATTTTCAATAATCCAGTAGCCGCATATGACAATCCGGACCTTTTACCAAACTATCAAACCCCTGTAATAGATTTAGCGAATTCACTAACTTTAGGTCAAAAATCAAAATTAGAACTTGAGTTAAATGATTACGAACAATCATCAGGCTGGAAAATAAGAGTTTTAACTCAATTTGAAAGTACGCCAGGGATGTCAATTAAGGATTTTTGGAATATTGATGATAGAACCCTTTTAATAGTCGCAGACCCTCGTGGAGGCAACCTTATTAACTTCAACGTTGGAGATGCTTATTTCGCCTTAATGCCAAGAATATTTTGGGTAGAATTACAAACTCGTTTCGGTAATCAATTTTATGTTAGGGATAATGGTGAAGACAGAGCAATTATTAATTCAATAAAAACGGTTGAGAAATGTCTGGACCGTGGAGGGTGTAATCAGGTCCCAGGTATTACAAAAGAACAATTATTATGGACATTAGCAGCATCAATCTTGGGCGGACTTATTGCAGGGATCGCATCATCACCTCGTAAAAGCAATCAAGTAATAGCTTGGAAATGGTTGTTTCTTGTTTCACCAATATGGATAATACCTTTTGGGGTAATTGGTATAGCTCAGGTTGCTACCAGGACAAATGAATTAATTCCTGTACTAAGAAATATTGTCGCGTTTATAGCATCTGCAATAGCAGCAAATATTTTTGCAAAAAATAGTTTGGGCAAAAATATAATCCAAGATTCTGAAGAATGATTTCTAAAGTTCATTATCTTTGAATTCCATCAAATAATGTTTCTTTATAGGCGATAGTCGCATCAGTCCTATACCAACGATGAGATATGTGATGCAGTTTTCCATTTAGAAATTCAACCCAGGAGAAATGAGAAAGCACTTCTCCAGAATCAGTAATTCCTCTCCTAGGAACAGAAGCAGTATTTAAATATGCAGTTCCAAAATTATCACTAACAAAAGTATCCCTATAGCCCATACCTTGTTTTAATTTGTGATGCATATGCCCAAAAACAACTAGATCTAAATGTCTTTGCTTCTGAATTTTAGTAATGGAAATCTCTAGGTCCTTATCACCCCAGTCGATATAAGGCTTCTTCCAATCCCTACCGCAAAGGCTTCTTGCGTCTGACCCCAAGCCTGTGGGGCCAGCATGTGCCAACAAAACAAGAGGCAGGCTTTCAGAGGCCTTTTGCGAGGCTTTTACAATACGATCAATAGATTGATCAATAGTTACTGGTCCAAATACTGCTTGAACTGCAGGTGCAAGGAAATACCCTCCTCCTGAGCTACATGGTCTTGCTCCAATAACAGAAATGTTTGGCGAATCCCAATTTCTTAAACGCCAAGAACAATCACGCTCTCCTAATAAAGACAATTGATTTCTTAAGACTTCCCCCGTTACATCTCCGCCTCTGTCATGATTTCCGAGAATTACAGCTGTAGGAATAGTCAGTTGATTAATTAATTTAATCAAACGGAAATCTCCCTCACCAAGATCTCCTACAAAAAGTATTGCATCAGGGTTTAATTCCCTTAAAAGGTCATTATCTTCTAGATTCCAGAAGCCGTGAAGGTCTCCAGCAATGGCTAAACTAATAATTGACAGAATTAAATCACATATATACACCTATACTGCCTCAAATTGCTTGAAAGAAACTGTTTACAGAGATTGCAAAACAAACGATGGCTAACACTAGTGTGCTTCAAAAAGAGCAGCTCAAAAATCGAATACACGACCTTTGTCAAGAAAAAAATGCTCTAATTCTTGCTCACTACTACCAAGAGAATGAAATACAAGATATTGCTCACTTCATTGGAGACTCTCTGGAATTATCCAGAAAAGCAGCAAATACTGATTCAGAAATAATTGTTTTTTGTGGAGTTCATTTCATGGCTGAGACAGCAAAGATTCTTTGCCCCCAGAAAACTGTTTTAATCCCTGATATGGATGCTGGTTGTTCTTTGGCTGATGAATGCCAAGAAGAAGATTTTAAAAATTTCCTTAGGAAATATCCCGATCATTTTGTTATTAGCTATATCAATTGCAGTGCTGCCGTCAAGGCTCAAAGTGACTTGATCTGTACAAGTAGCAATGCGGTAGATCTAGTAAAACAAATTCCTAAAGACCGAAAAATAATCTTTGCACCTGATAAAAACCTAGGAAGATGGGTTCAAGCACAAACTGGCAGAGAAATGAAGCTTTGGGATGGATCATGTATTGTTCATGAAACATTTAGCGAAGAAGGTTTACTAAAATTAAAGCTTAAATACCCTCAAGCAAAAGTAATCGCTCACCCCGAATGTCAAGAGATTCTCTTAGAGCAATCTGATTATATAGGCTCTACGACTAAACTTTTAAATTACACACAGAAAGACATTAGCAATGCTTTTATTGTTCTAACTGAACCAGGCATCTTACATCAGATGAGAAAAAGAAATCCTGACAAATTATTTTTAGAGGTTCCAGGGTTAGAAGGTTGTAGTTGTAATAAGTGTCCCTATATGAGATTGAATACACTTGAGAAAGTTATAGAATGCTTAACAAATAATCAACCAAATATTATAATTAAGGAAGATATAAGAGAAAAAGCTTTAAGACCTATTCAGAAAATGCTTGAAATGAGTAGTTGAATACAAACTATATTACATAAGCAATAAAAAATATGGATTCTAATAATGCATCTAATAATCAAAACTATAATCTTTTTATTATAGTCCTAGGCGGAAGATTAAGCACGAGTAATATAGAAGTACATGATGTAAGGTGGTTTGTTGGTAGAAATATAAAGGAGACTTTTAAGTATATCAAGAAAGAATGGGTTGGAGATTTATCTGGATTGCATATTGATAGCTATATTACAGTAAAGTATATCGATGGATACAAAGTTGAGTTAAACAAGATAAACAAAGATTATAATAATCAAAAAAGAATAAACAGTCCAAAACTTTGGTTTATTTACTTAGGCGGATATGATCATAGACATCTAATCGAGCAACATCATTTAGATGTTTTAGTGGCAATGAATAAGAAGGAAGCAAAGTCAAAAGCTTTAAATAAATGGAAAACCAGCCTGAAGCAAATGCATGAAGACAATTGTCATACTATAGATTCTGCAAAGGGTATAGACAACTGTTTATCAATTGAGAAAGTGAAAAATTGGCAAATTGAATTAAGGAAAGATTGCAAAAATAGAAGTCAAAAAATAGTTCCAGATTGGCAAGGATACCTTAGGTTAGATAACTAATTAGGAATTATTAGAGTTTATATGAATAGTCTTCTTTAGTTCTAAAGGATAAAATCTTATTTAATTCTAAGCGTATTTCTTTAATCAAAGTTTTTTCGCCAGAAACATATTGACTATCACTTTTTGTACCTAAGTCATAACTATAGATTCTTCTATTTAAATTCATTGGTGACTCTATATTAGGCTTAATTCCATGTTTATTAATATCAGTTCCATTTGGTGTAAGATATTTTGCAACTGTAACTGTAATACCTGAACCATCAGCCAATGGCCTAACTGATTGAACCAATCCTTTGCCAAATGTTTTTTTGCCAACAAGCAATCCTCTTTTATTGTCCTGAATAGCTCCAGCAACAATCTCACTAGCACTTGCCGAGGCTTCATTCACCAATACAACCATTGGTTTATCTGTCAATGCATTTCCATTAGCTCTTCTTACATCATTAATTCCGCCTCTTGTTTTAGTACTAACTATTATTCCATCATCTATCCAGTGCCTAGCAATTTGTATGCTTGCTTCTAATAGACCACCTGGATTGCCTCTAAGATCTAAAACATAACCAGATGGATTTTTCTTTTCAAGATCAATAATTGCATCTCTCATTTCTTTAGAAGCATTAGCATTAAATTGTTTTAATCTGATATATCCAATTTTTATATTATCTTGAGTACTATTTATTCTACTAATAACTGATCTGATCTCGATCCTAGTTCTAATCAAAGGAATTTCTAAAGATTGTTCACCTCTAAGTATACCTAAAGTGACAGATGTACCTTTCTTTCCTCTTATCAATTTCACAGCACTATCTATATCCATCCCAGTAGCATCTTTACCATCAATAGATATAATTATATCATTTGGTTTAATGCCTGCATTAAAAGCAGGCGTACCTTCGATAGGAGAGATAACTACTAAGTTATTTGTTTTAGTATCTAGTGATAATTGTATCCCTATTCCTGTAAGTTCACCTGATGTATCAATACGCATCTCATGAAAATCTTTAGGGTCTAAGAATCTGGTATAAGGATCATCTAAAGATGAAAGCATACCTTTTATTGCTTCATGAGCATCTGAAGGTTCATGATATTTATTCGAAAGAAGCTTTTTACGTAAAACAAGCCAATCGGACTGATCATACTTACCATTAGCATCTAAATAATCTCTGTAAATTATCTGCCAAACTTGATCGATTACCTCCTTTGGACTATCCTTTATTAGCAAAGGTGCTTTACGAGGAATAGCTAGTGAAGGAGTAATAGTTACAACTATGAGAAGAGATACTCGCGTAATTGATGTTAACTTTGCTAGATTACCTTTAAGTTTTGGATATAACTTGTTGAACATAATTAATTAGTTCTCAAAGAGTCTGGATCTATCCACTTACCATCATCTTTAATTAGATTTACCAATTCTTTAACACCATCTTCTTCTGGAACTTTCTTGATTTCTTCACGACCTCTATAAAGAGCAATAGTGCCTTTACCTTTACCAACATAACCATAATCAGCATCTGCCATTTCTCCAGGCCCATTAACTATGCATCCCATGACCGCAATATCCAAACCCGTCAAATGATTTGTTGCCTCTCTAACTTTTGCTACAACTTCTTCTAAATTAAATAATGTTCTGCCACAGCTTGGGCAGCTTATATATTCAACCATTGTTTTTCTTAAACCAACTGTTTGCAAAATTGAATATGCCACTGGTATTTCCTTCTCAGGTGCTTCTGTTAAAGAAACTCTGATCGTATCCCCTATTCCTTCTGATAAAAGTGTACCTATGCCAACTGTACTTTTAATTCGGCCATAATCTCCATCACCTGCCTCAGTTACACCTAAGTGCAAAGGATAATTAAAACCTTCTTTATCCATTACATCTGCCATCATGCGATAAGCAGCAAGCATAACTGGAGGCCTGGAAGCTTTCATTGAAATAACAATGTTGTGAAAATCTAAATCATCACAAATACGTATGAATTCCATAGCAGATTCAACCATGCCAAGAGGTGTATCTCCATAAGAAAACAACATCCTTTCCGCTAGGGAACCATGGTTAACTCCTATTCTTAAAGCTTTATTTTGAGCTTTTAATGTTTTAACAATTGGTTCAAAATTAGCGATTATTTTATCTTTAATTGCCTGGATCTCTAGTGATGAAAATTCTGTCCTATTAGGGTCTGGTTTCTCAAAGACGAATAAACCTGGATTAATACGCACTTTGTCAACATGCTTTGCAACTTCAAGAGCAATGTTCATACCATTATGATGAACATCAGCAACCAAAGGAACTGATTTATATTCCCTGTTTAATCGTTCTTTTATTTCACCAACTGCTTTTGCATGAGAAAGGGAAGGGACAGTCAATCTGACTATCTCACAACCTATTTCATGCAAACTGCGAATAGCCTTAGACGAACCCTCAATATCAAGAGTGTCCTCATTAATCATTGACTGTACACTTACTGGATGCTCGCTACCAATTGGTATGTCTCCTACCATTACAGTTCTAGTCTTACGACGTTGTATCTGAGTGCTGTAACGGCGAGAAAGCTGCTTATCTGTAAATACTTCGACTGATGTCATGGGTGACTAATTTTTAGAAGCTGAAAGATTCATCTCAAAAGATGCTTTTAGGCTATCAAACCTATCTTTAGCCTTAGATAAATCTAACCTTGTTAGATCAAAGGGGCTTCCACAAGCTTTTGAGGGATTTCTTAATAAGTATGAGGGATGAAATACTGGCATTAGATCTATGCCATTGATTTTTTTCCAAGTACCTCGAACTTTAGTAATTTTCTCTTTATAACCAAGAACTACTTCAAGAGCTGTTGAACCTAAAGCTACTATTACAAGAGGATCAACCAACTTTATTTGTTGAATCAACCATGGTAGATGTCTAGAAATTTCCTTTTTAGTGGGCTTTCTATTATTTGGCGGCCTGCACTTTAAAACATTGCATATATATACATCTTTATTTACATCAAACCCAAGACCTTCTAGCAACTGATCTAAAAGTTGTCCAGATCTACCTACAAAAGGTATTCCTATATTTGCTTCTGTTTCTCCTGGAGCCTCACCTATTAACATCAATCGAGATTTTGCATTACCTCTGCTAACAACAACCTCATTTCCATCAAAGTCGTCCGTTTCAAAATGCATAAGGAGTTTCTTATTATTCCTAGAAGGTTCACTCATGCTTCTCAAAGCTATTCTTTTTTTATTTTATGACTCATTTATTTTTACGAGGAACAAATAAGGCAAACCTGTTTCCTTCAGGATCCAAAAACCAGGCTTCTGCTCCAAAAGATTCTAAACGAGGTAATTCTGAGACCATACAACCATAGAGAGATATTTCTTTACACCATTCTTGTAATACCAACAAAGGGTTGCTATTTGGTTCTTTTTGGAAACAAATAGAACATGATTCTGATCCTTTAAAACAAAAACTCCTATCAACAGAATGCTTATAAATTTGAATTTTAAAAGATTCTCTGTAAATTATTAGGAAATGGTCACTTGTTAAACCTTGAGAAACTCTTCCATTACCTACAAAAGCATAGAAGTCTGCAAGTGCCTTAGGATCAACAGATGCAATGATAAAGCTAGTGGCTATGCTATCGGTCAAGAGACCTTATGAATTAATACACATTATTTTTTCACAAGTTAAAAGAATATGAGCTCCTTTAAAGAAAAATCCAAAGAAAGAATGTCAATCAAATGACAAATTCGAACCACATATCCAAAAGAGTTGCATCCTTAAAACCATCATTGACACTTGAAATAAGTGCAATGGCCAAAACACTTAAGCAACAAGGAAAAGACATTTGTAGCCTGAGCGCAGGGGAGCCTGACTTTGATACTCCAAGTTTTATTGTTGAAGCTGCAATCAAAGCATTGAAAGATGGATTCACTCGTTATGGGCCTGCCCAAGGTGATGCAGAGTTAAGAGAAGCTATCGCAAGCAAACTCTCATTAACGAATAATATCCCTACAGATTCAGAGAATGTCTTAATCACTAATGGTGGCAAACAAGCCATTTACAACCTTTTCCAAGCGATCCTTAATCCAGGAGATGAGGTTCTTATACCATCTCCTTATTGGCTTAGTTACCCTGAAATGGCTCGCTTGGCAGGGGCAAAGCCAATAGCAATTAATTCATCTCCAAAAGATGGATTTAAAATGAAATTAAAAGAGCTAGAAGAACAAATAACTTCAAAAACAAAATTGTTAATACTTAACTCTCCTGGCAACCCAACTGGAAGAGTAATACCTAGAAGTGAACTTGAAGAAATTGCCCGAATATTACGTAATCATCCACATATTTTCTTGATGAGTGATGAGATATATGAATTCCTTATCTCAAACGAAAAAAAACATATAAGTATTGGGGAAATAGCACCTGACCTTCAAAATAGAACCTTTATTATAAATGGTTTTGCAAAAGCCTGGGCCATGACAGGATGGCGCGTTGGTTATCTAGCAGGTCCAGTCGATGTGATAAAGAAAACCATTGCCTTACAAAGCCAAAGCACTAGTAACGTCTGTAGTTTTGCCCAAAGAGGAGCACTTGCCGCTATACAAGGTTCCAGGGAATCTCTTCAAATAATGGTTAATAGTTATAATGAAAGGCGTCGTCAACTTACAGAAGGCCTGAACAATATCAAGGGTATCTCCTTAGTTCCTCAAGATGGTGCCTTTTATGCATTCCCCGAAATATCAAAGTATAAACTTGACTCACTGACATTCTGTAAGTTAGCTCTTGATGAAGTTGGTCTAGCGCTAGTTCCAGGAATAGCCTTTGGTGAAGACCAATGTATTAGACTTTCATCTGCAGTATCAGTTGAAACAATAGAAGACGGATTAAAACGTCTAAACAAACTTGTATCTAAGTTAATTGACTAATAAAATGAAAAATCTATTCAAAACAAGATACTTTGTCTTAATTTTTTTACTTATACTCTCTATATTTGAAGCTAACAAAATCTCTGCAAAAGATAAATTAATAATTAGTGCAATTCCAGATCAAAATCCAGAGCATTTGAATCGAATGTACAAGATACTTGCGAGTGAACTAGCTGATCAACTAAAAGTCTCTGTCCAATACAAGCCTTTAACAAATTACCCTGCCGCAGTTACAGCATTTAGGACAAAAAGCTTAGATCTAGTTTGGTTTGGAGGCTTAACTGGAACACAGGCGAGGCTACAAAGTCCAGGGTCAAAAGTAATTGCACAAAGAGATATTGATGAACAATTTCATAGTGTTTTTATAGCAAATAAAAAAAGTAATCTTCCAATAATAAATGACCCAAATGATCTAAAGATCTTAAAAGGCAGGCGATTTACATATGGCTCAGAAAGTTCAACTTCAGGGCGACTGATGCCTCAGTATTATTTACAAAAAGCAGGCGTTGAAAATCACCACTTTAAAAGAGGGAATGCTGGATTTAGTGGAAGTCATGATTCAACAATAGCTTTGGTACAAAGTGGTTCCTATGAGGCAGGAGCTCTGAACGAGCAAGTATGGAAGCAACGCCTATCAGAAGGTAAGGTTAATCCCAAAAATGTCATTGTGATATGGCGAACACCTTCTTATGTTGATTATCATTGGTTGTCGCAGCCAAATCTTGACGAACGATTTGGGAAAGGGTTTACCGCCAAACTTAAGGATGTCTTATTAAGCTTTAACAAATCAAACCCAAGGCAAAAAGAGATTCTTGAATTGTTTGGTGCTGAAAGTTTTATACCTGCATATGACTACCAATACCTAGACATTGAACAAATAGGGAGAAAAATTGGAAAGATCAGGTGACTACACTTCTGGATCTAAGGTCAGTCAGCTTATCAAGTGGGTCAAATCATCGTCTCAAGGATATTACTCTCTCTATTCAACAAGGCGAAAAGGTTGCCTTACTAGGCCAAAGTGGTTCGGGCAAGACAACTTTAATTAAAGTAGCCAATGGAACTTTAAAGCCAACTATTGGCAAAGTCTTGTGGAAAGGGATTGAATTAAATAAGCTAAAAAGGAGGCAAAAGAGTGAAATTGGCACTCTATGGCAAGACTTGAAACTCATTAAAGAATTAACTGTTTGCCAAAATGTCAATGCAGGTGCATTAGGGAGAAAGAATGCTCTTTGGGCATTAAGAAATATATTTGGGTTGATTGACAATGAAAATTGCCGCAAATGTCTTCAAGTTGCTTGCTTAGAAGAGATTTTAATGAACAAAAGCATATCAAGCTTATCAGGCGGACAACAACAAAGAGTTGCTATTGCACGTCTGGTTCATCAACAACCAAAAATCATTCTTGCTGATGAACCCTTATCCAGTCTAGATCCTCAAATTGCAAATGATATTTTGAACCTTTTACTTACAAAAAGGAAGAATTCTTTTTATACTTCCCCAAACACTTGTGTTGTAAGTTTACATAGACCTGATTTATTAGAAGGTTTTACAAGAGTTATAGGCTTAAAGAGTGGGGAAATATTTTTTGATATTCCAATTGGCAATCTAAATAAAACCAACATTAATAAATTATATTTATAGCGAATAAAATGATACTTAACAAACCAGTTCTTTGTATTTTACCAATCTTAGCAATAGTGCCTATAGCAAGTAATGTATTCTACGATATTCATCCTGGAGGTATAAATCTATTATATAACTTCTTTTCTTCAGCATTAAACCCTTCATTCGAAAGTGACGTATTATATGCTGTATTTAATGGTCTTCAGGACACAATATCAATAGCTTTAATTGGCTGGTCTGTGAGCTTATTTTTTGGAATATCTTTAGCTCTAATAACATCAGATATCTTTTATATATTATTCAAAGTTCCTTATTCTATCAAAAAATTTCTAAAAATATTGCTCTCTATACCTAGAGGAATACATGAACTTGTTTGGGGATTACTGCTTCTTCAAATCCTAGGCTTAACGTCATGGGTGGCCATATTGGCACTTGCAATCCCATACTCTTGTTTAAATGCAAGGGTCTTCTCAGATCAAATAAATGCTCTAGATAAAGCTTCCTTAGATTCATTAATACAAATTGGTTCTGGTCCCATACAAGTTATCATTACAGGCCTCTGGCCAAAGATATTTCCAGTATTAGTTAGCTATGGAGGTTACAGACTGGAATGTGCTATCAGGGGAGCAACGTTGCTTGGAGTTTTTGGATTGGGAGGCATTGGGACAGAATTGCAACTAAGTACTCAATCACTTCAATTTAGAGAAGTTTGGACATCAATTTGGGTGTTGGTAATATCAATTTTTTGTTTAGAGAAAATAATTGAACGCATAAAAGATATAAATAAAATTCAAAAGAATATAAAACACTTTTCAGTAATCGGATTAATCATCATCTCAATTCTATTGGTTATAAGTGTTATACGTCTAGGAGGTTTAAACATAAACACTTCTATTAATATTAACTCTATTACATTACCTAGCGTCAAAAGTTTATTGATAGCAATCAATAATATTGATCTAGTTAAGTTAATATCTCAAACATTATTCATAAGCCTACTTGCAACAGGCATAGCAGTTGGAATACCCCCCATCATGTCTATGTTATTCCCAACGAGTATAGGTCAGGATGTAATAGCTAAAATTTATATGATATGTCGAACACTACCTTCTCCATTAATAGCTCTACTATTATTATTATTTATCTATCCAAGCTTATCTGTTGCATCATTGGCTATTGGAATCCAAAACATGGGTGTATTAGGGAGAATTCTTAAAGAAAACATTGATCGAAATGATAAGTTCATAGCTATAGCATTTGAAAAATCAGGTGCGAGTAAAAGTTCTTCATGGCTATATGGAAAGTTTTGTCAACAAAGTAATAGTTACTTAGCTTATTCCTTATACAGATTTGACATCATTCTAAAAGAAACTGCAGCTATTGGAGTTGTAGGAGGGGCTGGATTAGGCTGGAAGCTACAAGAATCACTAAGTTCCTTTGCATGGGAAGAAGTCCTAATAATAGTAGCCACATTTATTTCTCTAACTATGATTGGAGAGTCATTAAGTGGATCTTTAGAAGCTTCATTAAATAATAAAAAAATGCAATCGTTTAATCCCACACCTAATGTTAGTAATTAATCAACTATGGCATTAGCACCAAAACAACTCATTGTTTTAGGGGATAGCTCAGTTTACGGGTGGGGTGATCCAATTGGAGGAGGTTGGTGCTCAAGACTGAAGCAACAATGGATGAGTACGGAAGGCAGCCCAGTGCTTTATCCATTAGGGATAAGAGGAGATGGACTTGAAAAAGTTGCCAAGCGTTGGAAGAATGAATGGGAATGTAGAGGTGAATTAAGAAGAAATCTACCAAATGGATTATTACTAGCTATAGGGTTAAATGACACAGCAAATATAGGGCGTGAAGACGGTAGACCTCAATTAACAGCAGATGCCTTTAGATTCGGATTAAAGAGATTACTGACTGAAATGAATAAACAAACAAATGTCTTAGTAATGGGACTTACACCTGTTGACGAAAAGAAAATGCCTTTCGCAGATTGTCTTTGGTATACCAACAATTCTTGTGACGCTTATGAAAGGGAAATAGAGAAGAGTTGTTTAGATTTAAATATTCCATTTTTACCAATTTTTAAAGCCATGAGAGATGAAACGTCCTGGGAGCAATTCCTAACAAAAGATGGTATTCATCTCAATTCCAAGGGGCATGAATGGATATATTCTAAAGTTTCTAAATGGCCTCCATTGACACAATGGATTGAAAAAACAAATCAGACATAACTTTTTATTTTTCTATACTCTAAAGAATAAAAATAAAATCATTGCCACAGTTGCCGAAAAAGTTGTTTGTATTGCGTTTACTAATTCATTACTAAGCCAACTAATGCGGTTCTGGAAAGTCGCTCCGATAACACTTTCTATAAGTGTTGCAAAAAAGCCCGAAGAAACAACTATCAAAAACGAAGATGAGGAGTCAATCAAAGAAAGGGAATACATTACGTATGTCATCAAAACACTCCCTCCTAAACTTGCTAAAGTTCCTTGAAGACTTATAGCCCCATCAGTACCTACAGGAACTTTCTTGAGTGATGTAATTAAAAAAGTTGATTTACCCCATCGTTTACCTACTTCACTCCCAAATGTATCAGCAAGTTTAGCTGCAAAACTTGCTGCAAAACCTACTAAAAAAATTTCCTTAGAAGAAATAGCAACCAAGTCAACTAGAATTGCCAAAAATGCTCCTGTTGCGGCAGATCCCCATACATTTTCAGGGCCACGAAGGCCATCTCTACCTTCCGCAACTCCTAATGATTTTTTGTAAGCGAAACCAATTTTAGTAACCAAATAACCAAATAACAGATAGAAGAATACCGCTAACCAACCACGCCAGCCTAAGCATCCCCAAAGTATTGTTCCTAATACCCCTGCATGGATCCACCCTTTACTGGTAAGCAAAGGTAAGCGTTGCGCTAAAAAAATAAGAATAAAATTAATTCCAAAAGCAAAAAACCAGCTATTTTCAAATAAAACCATTGAATTACTCACATTAAAAAACCATCTAAAAAAGACTGATCATTAATATATAACTCCAAAAACAAGCAGAAGTAAAACTATATGTACGTTCTTCTCCAGGAAGCCATTAGCTGAGATGCTGAGATCGCAGCAGTAGAAGTAGTAAGAATTGTCTCTCCAAATTGAACTTTGCTATATGCATTGTCTAAAGCAAAAGTTAATTCTTGATTTGACCAGCCACCCTCTGGACCAATAACAACCCAAATTTCATCAAACTGTTTAGATATATTTTTCAACCAAATTTCAAATTCATTAGAACAACTATCTCTTGTTGACGCTATTGATGATAATCTGTTGGAATGTGGTCGTTGTACCCAATCATGAAAGGACATAAGCTCTTTTAAATCTGGTCTCCATAACCGTTCAGACTGTTCTGTGGCTTCATTCAAAATATAATTCCATCTATGAAAATGATTTTTCTTAACTGGTTGTTTAATACTTCTATCAGAAATTAAAGGTTGAATTATATCAACACCTATTTCGCAACTCATTCTCAATATTTCTTTCATCCCTCTTTTAGGAACAGCAACTGCCAAACCAATCAGAGGTTTTAGGCGATCTGATGTTTTATAAGGTTTTTCAAAGGAAGATTCAAGCAAAACAGTATTTTTCGTATCAAAAGTGGCTTGCCATAGATTCCCTAATCCATCTGTAATTAAAAACAAATCTCCTGTTCCTAACCTCAAGACATTTTTCAAATAATGTACTTCGTCATTAGAAAGTTTTATAAAAGAGTTATCTGCTTTACTTAAAATACGCTCTTGATCAATCAGGAGCCTTCGTAACTCTCTCACCATATTTATTTTTAAGGTTTAAAGATAGAATCTGGATGAACCTCTACTGGCCAGTCGTCATTAATTCCTCCGATCAACAATTCATCAATCTGAACCACTTCTCCATTAATCTGATTAAAAGTGTTAATTAAAACATCAATTGCAATTGCATCAGATGTTCCTAAGTCAACCCAACATCGAGCCCATTCTCCCTGATATTCAATATGCCCTAAATTATGCATTACAGCAGGCAAGCTGGACTCTGAATCGTTAGTGTCATATGACATCCAACTTAAATCAGAAGAGTTTTCATGCGCTTGGAGATTTTCAGAATTAAATCCACCCAATCTACCTATTACATACCAACTATCAAAAATACCATCGATATAATTCTTCTCCCCTTCACTAGGTATTTCAGAGAACCGTATCCATATCCAACAATTAAATGGATCTATTTCACGAAAACCAATCTTCATAACCATTACAACCTTTTAAAAAGATTTAACTAAACCCAAGATACTATTCTTAGAGAACAAAATTAATAATTACGCAAACCCTTACTCAAATTAGCTTGGCTTTGAGGCATGTTAGAACTTAAGAAAATTAAATATCATCCTGCTACTGCACTAAATCCAATTTTGACAGATGTTAATATAAGTGTAAATAAAGGTACTCCCCTAGTCATAGCTGGGGCAAGTGGAAGCGGAAAATCAAGTTTAATTGAGATAATTAGTGGTTTATCAAAACCTCAGCATGGGTATATACGTTTCCAAGGGAAAATAGCTAGTGAACGCAAAAGGCGCTCAATTTCTGGAGTGGTTTTTCAATTCCCAGAAAGACATTTTATAGGTCTAACAGTTTTAGAAGAACTACGGTTAGGTCATCGCAGATTAGCTTCTGACAAAATTGATGAAACACTCACAAAAGTAGGCTTATCAAGTTTAATACTTAAGTCACCCCCAGAGAACTTAAGTGGAGGGCAACAGAGGAGATTGGCTATTGCAGTTCAATTAACTAGAAATCCTAGTATCCTGTTATTGGATGAACCAACGGCTGGGTTAGATTGGTCTGTAAGAGGTGAAATAATAAAAGTGATAAAAGATCTCTCATCAAATATTATCCTAATTGTAGTAACACATGAGCCCCAGATCTTTCAGGATTCGAAAATATCATCCTATCAACTAAACAATGGGAGACTTATAAAGACAATTCAGCCGCACAAAACCAAAGAACCCCCATGTCAGACCAATTAGTTAGAGCCACTGCAGTAGAAGGTGGTGTCAGACTTGTTGCTGTTACTGTTACTGAAACCATACAAGAAGCACAAAGACGCCATAATCTTTCCTACTTAACATCGGTAATACTAAGTAGAGCAATGAGTGGCGCATTGTTACTAGCAAGTTCAATGAAAGTGGATCATGGCAGAGTCACATTAAAAGTACAATCCGATGGTCCATTACAAGGCCTAATGGTTGATGCAGGAAGGGATGGAACTGTTAGAGGCTATGTAGGGAACCCTGAACTTGAATTAAATTTAGTCAAAACACAACTAGGCGAATATTCTTTTGACTTAGCAAAGGCTACTGGCACTGGTTATCTACATGTAACTCGAGATGAAGGCAAAGGAGAACCCTTTAACAGTACTGTTGAACTTGTCTGTGGTGGAATAGGAGAAGATATAGCATCTTATTTATTACACTCTGAGCAAACTCAATCTGCAGTATTTGTTGGAGAGACAATACAAAAGGATGAGATGCTTTGTGCAGGAGGATTAATAGCCCAAATCCTTCCTAAAGGGTTGGAAGATAAGTCAACAATCAAACTTTTAGAGGACACATGTCAAAACATCCAATGCTTCAGTGATCAGCTTCTTGAAAGCAAAGATAATCTGCAGTCGATTTTTCAATCATTGTTCCCTGATTTAAACCCTGAGCCTATTAATACTCACAATTCCACCCAAAAAATCAAGTTTCAATGTAGATGCTCCAGAGAAAGAAGCCTCTCAGCTCTGAAGTTAGTTGGTGATGATGAATTAAAGAAAATTCTTACAGAAGACAGAAAAGCTGAATTAATTTGCCAATTCTGTAAAAGCAAATACCTTGTAGAAGAGGAAGAATTAAAAACCTTAATTAACTACTAAAAGAATGATCCAATCCAAAGAAATATTATTGAGACAATGCCTTCTATCTTAGTTGGTGTGAAAATATGAAATTCATCAGAAATCTTAGGTATACCAGCAACTAATACTCCTCCTACTATTAAACCAATTGATAAAAAAACAACACTCCATCCTAATGACTTAAAGATTCCCCTCCCCCCTTTTGCAAAGCTAATAAAAAGAATAATTGTTGATAGAGAAAGTATTAGTTGGGTACTTTCATCTGGGAGCATCAATAGAAGTACTAAGCCTAATAAACCAAAAGCAACCCTAATAATTAATTTTTCACCCTGTGGAATAGCGAGTGTTGGGAAGAGTCCTCGTTCTTCTGATGTTGAAGCTTGGAAATTAAAACTTTTTATTCGAGTTAAGAGATTGCTACTACCTAAGTCATTTTTTGAGTTCTCTCTATTAGAAGCTTTAACGGCATCATTGCTAACTTGGCCAAGCTGCCTCAACTTTAGGCTGTCCATTAACAAGGCATCAAAAGAAGCTTCAACCTTTGCTTTTAGAATTGGATCATTCTCAACCTCTAAAATCTTGTCATCCCTAGCCTTCTGAATCTCCTCAAAACTTGCTCCAGATTGTATCCCTAGTATTCGATACGCATCGTTAGAAGCTTTATTAGAAGCAGAGTCTTTTCCTTCCACAATCTCAAATAATTAAATCTACTCCTAAGAATCTTATTAATGAAAAAAAAAATCAACTTATTATGTTTTCAAAGTGTAATTGGATCCACGCCGCTAACCACTGGAGCCACTGAACTTAATTCAAGACTTGGATGATCTTCTTTAAGTTGATTCAAATTCCAAACATTCTTGAAAAGCAAAACGGGTCTATCCCAAGAGTCACGAACCGTTTTGCAATTAAAGATTCTTCCAATATCTTCAATAATTGACCACCCACCTGGGACCCATCGAGCCACCTGATAGCCCATAGGCTCTAATCTTGTTTCTACACCATATTCATTCTCCAATCGATGTTGAACAACATCTAATTGCAATTGTCCAACAGCTGCCAATATCGGATCTCTCTTCGCTTGATCAATATCATAAAGGATTTGCACTGCACCTTCCTCTCGCAATTCATTAACTCCTTTTCTAAAGTTTTTAAAAGCCGACGGATTTGGATTACGTAACCAGCTAAATATTTCGGGACTAAAGCATGGAATACCTTCATATTCAACTCTATCGCCAGTGTATAAAGTATCGCCTATTGAAAACATCCCTGGATTATTTAAACCAATAACATCTCCTGGGTATGCATCTTCTACTACTGCTCTATCTTGAGCAAAAATCTTTTGAGGTCTAGATAAACGGATATTTTTTCCTGTTCTTGCATGTTTCACTGTCATATCTTTTTTAAATCTGCCACTGCAAACTCTTACAAAAGCCACCCTGTCCCGATGCCGAGGATCCATGTTTGCCTGAAGTTTAAATACAAAGCCACTAAATGAATTCCTCAAAGGATCAATTAAACCACTACTACTATTGCGAGCGACAGGTCCTTGAGCCATTCTCAAAAAAGTATCCAGAAAAGGCTTTACTCCAAAGTTCGTCATAGCTGAACCAAAAAACACAGGTGTCAGCTCGCCTGATTGAATAAGTTTCAAATCCATTTCAGAGCCTGCCTCTTCTAACAACTCAAGTTCTTCCAAGGCTTTTTGAAGTAGATCGTCCTCTACTAATTGTTTTATCTCTGGATCCTGAAGTCTTAGGCGTCTCTCAATAGACTGTTTGCCACGATCAGCTCGGGAAAACAAAACTATTTCTTTACTCTTTCGATCAATCAAACCGCGAAATAAATCTCCACTACCTATTGGCCAATTAACAGCCCAAGTTGATAGACCCAACTCTGATTCAATTTCATCTAAAAGGGAAAGAGGCTCTTGTCCAGGTCTATCCATCTTATTAATAAAAGTAAAAATAGGAATTCCCCTAAGTCTGCAAACTTCAAATAGTTTTCGAGTTTGTGGCTCAAGACCTTTTGCCGCGTCTTCTAGCATTACAGCATTATCAGCAGCAGCAAGAGTTCTATATGTATCCTCAGAAAAGTCCTGGTGGCCAGGAGTATCTAGCAAATTAATTGTTGTTTCTTTATAGTCAAATTGCAGAACAGTAGAAGTTATTGAAATACCCCTTTGCTTCTCCAATTCCATCCAATCTGAAGTAACTTTTCTTTGTTCTCCTCGAGCCTTAACCGCACCTGCTTGCTGAATAGCACCTCCATATAAAAGAAGTTTCTCCGTTAAGGTTGTTTTCCCTGCATCTGGATGTGAAATGATTGCAAAGTTCCTTCTTCTCTCAACTGCTGCAGAAAGTTCTACTTCAGATATTTCTATTTGATTAGCCTTTGAGGAATCATTGTTGGAGGGAATAACATTCATTAAAAATTCTTAATTAGCATCTTATACAATTTAACTTTTAGAGGATACCAACAACTTCAAGATAACGTTCTTCTACCTCAAATACATTTAATTGATCAAGGCCAGATATTACTAGCTGTTCTTTTATTTCATTAACTGAAAAAGCTGCCTGAAGAGAACAGATATAATCATTTTTCAAAACACTAGGTGCATCTGGAAGATATTTTTTCTGGATATTCAATAATTGCGCGTAGGAAAGAGGTCGCCGCAAATCCCTGTGATATTGAACAGTCCCACTAGATGAAATATTCTTGACTGCATTCCAAAAGACTTCTGGATTATGAATATGGTGTAAGAGACTGTTACTAACAACCACATCAGCACAATCGGCAATTTTTAAAAATTCTTTTGATAAGTTTGAAATATTTAATTCTAAATACTCCAGATTCTTGATACGAAACTTCTCCTTGAGAAAGCAAGCTCTTCTTTGTGCAACTTTTATCATTTCTTTTGAACCATCAATTCCAAAAATTTTGGCGGTTGGCCAACTCATCGCAATTCTTTCTGTTACGTTTCCAGGTCCACAACCAAGATCAATAATCACAGTGTTTTGATCAAGACTCTTGGTGCTCTGATTTAAAAAAGTCTCTAATTTTGTAATTATTTGTTGCTCCGTATAAGAAAAATCAGCCTCGGCATAGGCCTTTACTTGCGAAGGCTCTGACATTAACTCTGGTTCTGTAACACGTTTCACGAACAAACCAAGAACCCATCTATATTCTCATATTAATACACTGTAAATGGTGTTAAAAAAACTTGCAGACGCTATTTGTGGCGTTAGTGTGCTCTTACCTAGTCCAAAAAAAGATCTTGACCATCACATCCAATCATAAAATAGACAGCATGTCTTCATCAGAGCTCGGGACTGAAAATTGTGATTTTCCTACGACAGCCCCAGCTGCAAATCCTGTCTTTTATAGAACTTACAGCCGCAAAACAATTTCAGGCAGAGAGAGCTGGTCTGAAGTCAGCTCACGTAACCTGCAAGGCCTTCATTCATTAGGGAGCCTTAATGAGGAAGAAATAGAGCTGATGGCTCGAATGCAAACTGAGAAGAAAGCTCTACCTTCAGGAAGATGGTTATGGATAGGAGGGACGGAATGGATTAACAAAGAAAAGAATTTCTCGGGTGCTTACAATTGCACTTCAACAAACCTTGTTGACTGGGAAGCCTTTGGTCTAATGATGGATCTTGCAATGATGGGCTGTGGGACTGGAGCAATAATTGAGCCACATTTAATAAATCAATTACCTGAAATAAGAAATATAATAGAAATCAATTCTGTCTCAGAGATTGGCATTACAAAACCAGAAGAACGCCAAGAAAAAACATCCTTCAAAATAAACGACAACGAAGTAACTATAAAAGTCGGTGATAGTAGACGTGGCTGGGTAGATAGTTATCAATTACTACTAGAGTTAAGTAGTGATAAAAATTTCAACAGCAATAAGATTCTCGTAAACATTGATCTAAGAGATATTAGGCCTGCAGGTGAATCACTAAAAGGCTTTGGCGGAATGGCTAACCCAGTAAAATTAAAAGACTTATATCCAAGGATATCCAGAATACTCTTGAAGAGTTTAGGAAGAAAACTTACATCTATTGAATGCTGTTTATTAATTGACGAAGCAGCTGTAACCATAGTTGCAGGCAATATAAGAAGGAGTGCAGGAATGAGACAATTTTGCTCAAAGGATATAGAAGCATCCGGAGCAAAAGAAAATTTATGGCACCAAGATCCTGAAGGCAATTGGTGCATAGACCCTGAGAAAGATGCCCTCAGAATGGCAAATCATACTCGTGTATACCACACTCGTCCTAGCCTAAGTGTAGTAACGGAAGCGGTAACAAAACAATTTCATTCCGGAGAAGGTGCTATTCAATTTGCACCAGAAGCCTTAGCTCGTTCAAATTCAGACATTCTCTCAACAAAAGAACTCAAAGAGAAATTTATTCAAATTTATTGTGAGGAAGGTCGTCAGGAAGCAGAAAGATGGTTAAAAAGTAATCATGAGTCAATAGATGAATATGAGCTAAACCACCGTCTAAGTAGATATGGTCTTAACCCATGTGGTGAAATATTAGGAGCAGATTTTCATTGTAATCTTGCTGAAGTCCATTTAAATCAAATCAACCCATCTGATAGTCAAGCTCAATTTGATGCTTTCAGAGCAGCAGGCTTGTCTGTAGCATGCCTACTCAATCATCGTTTTGAGGTTGAAAGATACCGAAAAAGTCGCTCATTAGACCCAATTGTTGGAGTTAGTTTTACAGGTTTATTTGATTTCTTTGTTCATGCTTTTGGTACTCCTTGGCTTCAATGGTGGGAAGCCGGAAGACCAGATTCAGATGAAGGAAAAAGTTTCAAAAAACAGGAGGCAGAATATTTACAGACCTGGAAAGACACTGTTAATAAAACAGTTTGGGATTATTGCGATAGACATAGTCTAAGACGTCCAAACAGATGCACAACAGTTCAACCGGCTGGGACTAAAAGTCTATTAACAGGTGCCGCCCCAGGATGGCACCCCCCAAAAGCACAGAGATTTATTAGAAGAATTACCTTTAGAAAAAGTGACCCAGTAGCAATGGCTTGCATGGATTATGGATACACAATTGTTCCATCTCAATCTGACAAAGATGACAAAGGCCGTCTTCTTAATGATCCCTTTGATCCAAGGTGCACCGAATGGCTAGTTGAAATACCAACTGAAGTAAGTTGGGCAAACATTCCAGGAGCTGACGAGATAGAAATAAATAATTTCTCAGCGCTAGCTCAATTTGATTTCTATATGCAAGTTCAAACTCATTACACTGAACATAATACTTCTGCAACTATTGAGTTTCGTGAAAATGAAATAGGTCCTTTATCTAAAGCTATTCATGAAGCAATCCAACAAAATAAAGGCTATATTTCTGCTGCATTACTAGCAAGATTTGATGCAAATGCTACTTTCCCTAGACTTCCTTTTGAACCCATAAATGAAAAGACTTATCAGGATTTGCAGGCCAATGTTTTAAAGAGAAGAGTAAGCAAGGATTTCTTTGAAGCTCTTAGCAAGTATGACCTTGGGGAATTAACTGAAGCTGGTCCAGCCGGATGCGACTCAGACAAATGCTTACTTCCTCTTGCAAAACCCAATTAAAAATTGTTCTTTGCAGAAAAACAAACTGAGAACTTAGTAAATTGGGTAATTTACTACTAGAGAATAAAAAGCTTTGCTAAGAATTTGATCTAAAAGAAAAACAATCCTTGGCAGATTACCAAATAAGAGCTAAGTGTTAATAAGGAGGTCACTGTGCTCTAGAAAAATACAGAATGACTACAGCTCACAGAAGCATTGAAGAGATGAGTATCTCTACTCATGATGCAATTGTTGACCAGTTAAGAGCCTGCCAAACTTCTGATGAAATACTGAATTTCGAAAAATGGTTTAATTCTAAAGCCAAAGATTTGCCTCTATATTCAGTTATATCGGAACTGTTGAAGAATAGATCTATATCACGTTCCACTGCATCTAAATGGTTCGAGACGCTTCTAAAAGACAGAGATTCAAAGCTAGACCTAGACGCAACAAAATAAAACCAACCATGTTGGTTTTATTTTGTTATTGACCTATCGCTATTAAAAGGGGAAAGGACCACTAGCACCAGTGGAAGAGGTGAATCCAGATAGAGCCCATATTCCAAATGAGAAGAGGGCACAACCTATAAAGAACATTAAGTGAGAGATATAACGGATTTTCTCTTTTTCTGAAATCTCACCTTGCATTGGCAAATCACCAAGGAAACGTGATTGATCGCTCTTAGCCATGAAACTGTTTTATGTATCAGCAAATTATGGCATACAATCAAAAATAAATATCTTATTCTTAAGAGTGATGAAACTTTTAGAAAGACAAGTCAACCCAAAGGACCAAATCCAATAACAAAAGGAAAGTTATGGAATTTCTGATGTTTTCGACAGATTAATGTTTAATTAATTTATCACTTTAGAAAGATTATTATTTAAATCACCAAACAGAATAGAAGTAAACGTATTTAAAGTCTAAATCTAAAGATCATGATAAATTAAATAAAGACAATTTACAAATGAAAAAAGTCACCCTAGCGATTGTACTTATTGCTTTGTTTTCTGTAACAGAAAGCGCAAACGGAAAACTTCGAAACAAGCAAGAAGCAGATGAATTCTTGAGTGAATACTGCATAGAGTTAATAACCAGTATAAAAGACTCTTACTTAAGTCAAAAGGAAGCTATAAAATCAGAAGACTGGAAGACTTTTAGTGAAAAAGGGAGGTGGATACATGGGGTCTCTGAGATTTATAGCAAGTTATGTAAATAAATTTACCAAGATCTACAATATTCAAATTAAATCAAATAAACAAAGATTAAATTCTTAACAAAGGAAGATAAATGAATTTAGAATTTAAAATTAGCTATATATTGATAGGAATATGCATAGGAAGCTTTTCCAATGTAGTTCGATACAGATTACCTGCTAAAGAGTCATTAATTACACCTTCAAGTTATTGCAATAACTGTAAAAAAACACTTAATTGGTATGACAATATACCGATTCTATCTTGGATAATAATAAATGGAAAATGCAGGTTTTGTAATTGGCCTATCCCCCTTAGCTATCCATTAGTAGAATTAACACTTGGACTAATTTTTGCCTTAAATTGCCAAGCATTATCTTATACAAAAGAAGAAACTTTTACGAAATTAATAGGAATATCTATATTCTCAACTATATGCTTTATAGCATCTCTTATAGATTTAGATCTAATGATAATACCTAATAATATTATATTATTTGGATCAATTATAGGTTTATCATATAATACTATAAGTGCTTCAGATTATAATCTATTAACAGCTTTAAAAGCTCTTTGCTATTTTACTTTCTCTGGTTGCTTAGGCTTTATTTTGCTTGAAATAGCAACCTTTTTAATTGCTTTGATAATAAAAAAACAAGCTTTTGGTTTTGGTGATAGTAAATATCTGTTCTTTATAGGAAGTTGGCTTGGCATAAAGGGGATGCTATTGGGTTTATTATTAGCCATTTACATCGGGGGGGTTATAAGTATATTTTTAATTGCAATAAGGGTAATAAGAAGAAAGCAAAAGATCCCATTTGGGCCATATCTGTCTGTAGGTAGTTACTTGGTCTATCTTTTAGGAGAAGATGCTTGGGCTAGATTTTTTAAAGCTATGTATTTAATTAATTATCAATAACCAATCATGTCAAGTCAATTTATAGTGAATGTATATAGCTAATTAAGCTAAAATTGAGTATAGTTAGGTGGCAAGTGCTCTAATTGGGTTAATGAATATTAAATTTAGAACGATTCTGTCCTTTCTATTTTTATTTAATCTAGGTCCAATTATATTATTCTTACCTTCAGATGCCTCTGAAACTTATTGTTCCATAAATTCAATAGAAGGCTGCAAAGAATCTGAAAAGCTTTCTGACAAATTTTATGAAAGCTTTTATGGGCATCATAGTTTTATGGAAGACAGTGTAAGTTTCACCAGTCAGATCAAAAGCTATTTTGGTGTAAACGGTTTTAAAGAAAGAACTATGAGTAAAGATGCAATCACCCTATGGAAAAGATTTAAAATAGAATCATCAAAACAAACTTCAGGACCCAGAAAAAAGACACAAGATATACCTAATGGCTTTAATGGTAGTCTGCTTAAATTTTGATAATAGCAATTAAATATGTTTAGTTTAAGAAAAAACGATTTCAATCCCAATGCTGGTTTTACAATACTTGAGCTTGTAATAGTTATAACAATAATTGGTATACTAGCTTCACTTTCCGTACCATCATCTCTTGGTTGGATATATAAAGAAAGGCAAAGTAGTTACATAAGAGAGTTAATTGGTTATATCGAACTTGTCAGAAAAGAAGCAAGAAGATGGAATGGAACTTGCACTGTTAAACCTACATTTATTTCTACAAGCTTTGGCAATTACTCATTAAATGTTAATTGTAAAGGTATGGATAATAGTAATCAGTCAAATGTTGTCGTTCAAAGGCCAAAATTAAGTGATACAGTCTTCCAAGAAATGAGTAATGAATTTACTATTACGCCTAAAGGTCATATCTCTCTTCCAGCAAATTCACCATCTGGAGTAACATCAATAGTACTTGTGGTAGGTGGTAGACATTCTCATAATCCAGGCTCATTTCAACAACCAAAATGTATTCTAATAGAAGCGCCATCAGGCATAATTAGAACTGGAACTTATCAGACAAGCTACAGAAATGATCAAAACAGAGTAGGGAGCAGTAAGAATCCTTCTCTTAGAGGTGTTTTTTGTAATGTTAAATAAAATTAATCTACGAAAAAACTTAGGCGTCCTTCGCTTCATACTTCATTGTCTCTTTGTCTTAGCTTTCTCGCTTACATCTTAACTTGATAATTTAAATCTTATTTAAAGCCCTTTCTGATTTAGCCGATTATTTTGAATGTATATTTGTATACAGTGAATTATAAGTAAGATTCTAATTAATCAAGCTATCAGTATTTAACTTAATTTGGTTTTAAAGGCAAGACTCTTAAGGTTATAAGTTCAAACCTATACAATCTATAACGTCTAGACAAAATTTATTGACTGATTTGATAAGATAGTGAGCAAATGAAAAGGTTTAATGAAAACACAATTAAAAGCAGCGGTCATTAATTATTTAGCTTCTCGAAAGAAAGAGGCCCAGGAAGGATTTACACTTGTTGAACTCATTATCGTAGTTGTGATCATTGGGATTTTGTCTTCTATAGCAATACCCAGCTTCCAAAATGCTTCTGAAAAGGCCAAGCAAAAGGAAGCTTCCTCTTTAATTGCCTCATATTTAAAAGCTGCTCAAGCATATTTCACTGAAAACAGCACTACACCACGCTATTCCAGCCAAATTGGTCAATTTGTAACTGTGACTGGATGCAGATGGAACAATCCTGCAACTTGCAAATCTAATAACAGTTCTGTAGTGAACTGGTCAAACAGCAATAGAAACCAATGGTATTCCCCAAGTGGACACTTCACAATCAGAATGCAGCTGGCAGGTACACGTCTTAATTTCCTTGCTTACCCAACAAATACAACATCTGGCTTAGGAGTTGTGGGATGTTACGACTCTTTCTCAGGTGCTACAAAATTAAAAGAAAATTCAGGGAATGAAAAAGGAACGAGATATGTTAGGAATATAAATTGTAGATAATAACAATACTCAATGTATTTTTATTACTATTAATATTAATATGAAATGAATAAATTCAATATAAATTTATTCTTTATACAGTTTAAGTTTTATACAACACTAAGGAACAAAGACGAAGAAGGTTTTGCTTTAACTCAAATACTTATTTTATCTATAGGGATTGCCATTGCTTTAACTGGACTTATAGCAGCATCTATAAATCGTCTATCTACTACAAGGCTTAACCTACTTGAAATGCATGCTAAAAATGCAACTGATTCTGGTATAACATTACTTAGAGCATTATTTAATAATAGTAAAGGAGGGGCTTATTATTATTATTGGTTAGCAAAAACTTGTTCTTCTAATACTCCAACAAAAGAATGTCCATCATTTAATGCTAGTAATTTAGCTCTTTTATGGCCTGGCCAATTAGTACAAGGTGATTTCCCTGATTTATCTAAATTATTCTGGACGGATAATGGAAACACTTGGTGTGACGGAATCAATTATCCTCAATGTGCAGGCAGACAAGTTGCTCCAGTATGTTCCTATTTAGGGAAATATCCAACCACACCTATTAATTGGTCTGGACATAGAAATTCAATAAGGACTTTATTGAATCAAGAAAAATCAATAAGTACTGGAACAGGCTCTTTTGGAAAAAAAGATTATGCACAGAGTTTTTCTCTAGTTTCAACTGATTTTGTTGGAACTGAAGATGGAGGAGAAAGTTCATTTCTTGTAGAAGGGTTTACTAAATCTCTAACTAATTCGACACAAAAAAATGCATCAAATAAATTAAGAGCAAATATTCAAGTTGTTAAAACAGTTCCTCCTTCGGCTTTTGGATTCCTAAGTGCAGGTGGCAACCAAAGAGATATTAATTCTTTATATCTTGGCAATTTAATTACTACTGGAGGCTCGAATTCATCTAAACAACCAACGGGATCAATAATATGGCGAAAAAATCTTTATTCAATGAGTGAATGCTCAAGAATTAAAACTAAAGCTGGAATAACCAATACATCTGGTTTACCAGATAACAAAAGAGGTTATGGAGGCTTATGGGTTCAACCACTTAAATTACCCTCTAGACCCAAGATATCTCAACAAAAGCCTGCAGGAGCGGTAGCACCCTGGAGTCTGGGCCCTGTAGTCTGTACGCAAAATTCATCCAATCAAAGTTGGACTAATTGTCGTTTCTTAGAAACAACTGGATGGGACAATTACAAAAATACAGATAGGACTGCCACTGTTGACGATATTATTGTTAAAGGGAAAGATGCCTTTATGGGAATTGTTACTTCAGATAATTCTAAAGTGACCTTAGTCGTAAGAGGATCAATAGACGTTAGTAATGGAGGTAAAATCTGTCATAGAGATAGTTCCAGAAATAATAATTGTGGTTCTGGTAAACCCCAAAATTTAACTATATTGTTTGAGCAGCCAGGTAAAAATGTATTACCAGCTATCGCTAATGCTAATGGCAAACAAGAACTTCAATGTTCTTCAAATGGAGGCGTGTCATTAATAAATAACCAAAACGTACCTTATAACACAATGCTTATCAGTCATACAGGTTATTCATCTAAAGAGAAATTTAGTGGTTTTGTTTATGCTCCAGATACAACATTTACCACATCTATCCCAAACACTAATTATTACCAGAACCCAAAATCTGGTTCTAAGTTATTGATATCGTTTAGAGGGGTTTATGGGTATTTAGATGATCCAGAAAATAAATCTATGAATTCAAGAGCCCCCAAACTAATCAGAAGTCCAAATGGGAAACTTATACCTTTTGAAAGTACTGTCAATACAGTATGGGATCCATATATGAGAAACTTATATTTAATAGCCATTGGTAGTAGGTCAAACTCATCTCAACCAGGTATTAATAGTATGTTGGATATGGCTTTGGTTTGGGACTCTAGAACAAATTTATATAGCCTTAGAGGACTTACAATAAATGGTAACGAGGCAAGGATTTCTGATAAAGATATTGGTGGCAGAAAAGCATTGATTAGTTTAGATAATACCCCTTTTAAAAGAGATTCTAAAGGTAAATTATGGATAGATTATTACGGGATTCAACTGGAGCAAAAGTCAAAGTTACCTAAAGAAAAATACTTTAAAGGAGCTATTTGGATGAAAAATATTTGCTTAGATAAAGCAGGGAAATGGGCAATAAACTGGGATTTTGATGAAAATTTCAGCAAAGAACTTGCAACCAGATTTAATAATACTTACTATTATGGAGTTCCTTATTACAGAGGCAAGTCTGTGAAGGTTTGGGATACACTTAGAGATTTCTACAAATGAATCTATATTCTAAATTAAATTATTCTATTAGAAATAGAATTACAAATGTAAGTGGGTTTGGATTAATTGAAGCAATTTTAAGCATTTTACTATTAACAATATTAATAACATTTTCACTTAGCTTGGTCTCGATGAGACAATCTACTTTATATAATGCTAATTTGACTAGAGCTATTAGTGATGAAATAAGAAGAGATATTGAGAGACTAAAAATAGAACTATGGAATGAACATTACCATAGCCCGCAAAATCAATCAACAGCTTTTTATCTTACTGGAACAAAATCTAATCCTAATTATTACTGTGAAGATATTCTAAGAACATTTGTTAGACTCCCTAGCTGGAACAATAAAACATGGACTCCTGGAGCTGATTCGAAAACACAATCTGGTCAAATAAGGAATAGGATTTTTCAAGGGAAGCCTATAAGTATTACAAGAAATGTTTCCTCAAAAAGACCTTTTAATATTGGTACAAGCTCCTATATTGACAATAGTGTCGCCGAGATTGTTTACAGTGTAAATAAAGGCACTGAAAAATTTCACTGGACAAGTATATACTTAAATAGTGAGGCTCACGGATGGTGTTCACCTAACAGTCAATAGAAAATGCAAATTAAACATCAGAAACTTTCACGCTTTTTTTCTTCAAGCAAAAGCTTTTATAAATTTAGGCGGAACAAAGCCTTTACAATATCAGAGCTATTAGTATCAAGTCTAATTTCAACTGCAGTATTAATAGCAGGTTATAGTCTTGTAAGAACTACTATCGAAGCAAACAAATCAGATGAATCATATTTAAAACTTAGTGCCAAAGTTGATAATGCATTGGACTTTGTTATTGATGAAATTAATAGTAGCAAAAGAGTATTAGATGATAAAAGCCAGATTCCAGCTAATTGTCCTCAACTCACTTCCGGAGAAGATTTTGTTATAGGCGTAAAATTACCAGATCAAGCAATAGATTTATCAGCTTATAGTAGTTCGAGTATGACAAATAAATCGAAGATATGGAAATCAATAGATTGTCCCATTGTATATACTCTTAGAAAAGATTCTAAAAAATCTGGCAAACATGGTTCTTATTATCAGTTGATGAGAAGAGGGCCTGCTTTAAATGAGAAAGGTTACTATATACCAACTAAAATTGAAAACAATATTATTTCAGACAATATCAGACATGAACCAATTGATGAGATGCATTGTGATAAAAATGCAGGGTGGAAGTATAGAAAAGTAAGAGGAATAATAATCTGTACTGACAAAAATAGAAGAGCAGCAGAGGTTGGTATATCAGCTGATTTAACTAAGGATTATTCAAAGACTCAATATCTTAGTAGATCATCAGGTGGATATAGCAGAATTCAAGATGATGACTTAATAGGAAACATTGCTTTTGGTAGTGGGAATGGAAATGCCTGTACAAATTGTAATTTGTTTGGTACACCAGTT
>QCFU01000003.1 GCA_003278305.1 Prochlorococcus sp. AG-363-M21 | reverse complement strand
CAAACTGATTTAATCAAGATTTCTTCAAATGCACCTTTTTGGATTACAGGCCCAGGGCAACCAACACCTAATCCTATTGGCGGAATATTGGCTATTTTTGTTCTTTTATTAATAATTTGGGTTCATCGAAATGCTTTTGCCATAGCTGCTTTGCCTTCTAATGGTGACCGTAACGCTTCTTCCAAGGGTGCTACTCCATAATCTCTTTCTAATAATTTCATTACTGTCCTTCCAAAGTTGTCTGGAGACTCATCAAAAGCTTCTAAACATATTCTTCCAAATTCTTTACCCATCGGTTCAGGATTCCATAGTAGTTTTCTTGCTGTCCAAGGCATCATGCTCATGGGGTTATAGCCAGGCGACAAAATACCTTGATCAAATCCATATTGTTCTAAATGAGTATGAGGTTGTAGGCCAATAAAAAATATCGCAGGTTCAACTTTGTCTACACCAAAAATTTTTTCAAGTTCCCTATGGTATGCAATAGTTTGCCTAATGGTTTCTGGCCTTTCATCAATTACATTGAATGAATAATTTACTGAAACATGATCTTTAAAACCTGCGTCTGCAAGTAAAGAACAATTATCGAGAACAGTTCTTAAGTTATATCCCATCCTCATTTTTCTTACTAATTCTTGAGACCCAGAAGTTATTCCAATTTCAAAGTAACTCATACCTGTGTTAACCATTAACTTAGCTAATTCATCATCCAGATTGTCTGCTCTAATATATGCTGCCCACTTGATATCCTTAAGATTCTCTTTTTCAATGGCTTTTAATAGTTCCTTGGCATCATTGATATAACGTTTTGCAGGAATAAACTGAGCATCAGTAAACCAGAAATTTCTTACTCCTAGATTATAAAGTTGTTTCATCTCATTAATAACTTCTTCCACTGGATTAACTCGAACTTGTTTCCCCTCAACAACCGTATAAACGCAATAACAGCAATTATGTGGACACCCTCTTTTGGTTTGAACACCAATATAAAAATCACCTCCTTCTAAATACCAATTAAATTGTGACCAAATAGATGATATATATGAATAATTGCAAGCTGTTTTTGGCGCACTAGCTGGTTGTTCATGTATTAGACCTGACCTTGGACTTTCACCTACAATAAAACACCTTTCAGAAGTAATTTCTTTCCCTAGGAGTATTTTTTCTAATAAAGGCTCACCTTCACCTATAGAAATAATGGTCCCTTTTGGTAGCATTTTCCCGAGTTGTTCGTAAAAAACGCTTACCGCTCCTCCACCTATTATTGCTCTAGCATTCTTTCTATATTTTTTGGCATGGAACAAACCTTTTTTGATTAAATTTTGATTTCTCCATAGCTCTCCATAATGGCTTTTCATTAAACGAAGCCCACCCAAGGCCCCTCTAACTTTTTTGAAAGGGTTTTTAGCATAAAAAGCCTCAAAAGAATATTGCAGAGGATTTCCACCTCTCCCATCTACAGGAGCATATATTTGAATATCTCTCCATGAAAAAACTAAGAAAGAAGGACGAAACTCCTTAATCTTTGCAATTAATACACTTTCAACATCAATTAAAGGTAAGGCTGCAAGATCTATGATTTGTTGAGATAATTCTGGGAAACATTTATGCAGGTGATCAGCTAAATAAATTGGTCCTATAGGAAATATTGGATTACAAGGCAGTCTAATCAGTAAGACTCTCTCACTCTTAATACCTGACGTGGATGCTTTGATCGGCATTAATTGATTGAGTGTGTTCATAGCCATTTTACTTGTCTTTCATAATCACAAGATGACTCAATAAATAAGGCAGTATTTGATTAATATTTTATAAGTGCCGGTGAATGGAATTGAACCATCGACCTACTGGTTACGAATCAGTTGCTCTACCCCTGAGCTACACCGGCAGATGAGGAAACTGTACATGCCAATTTATTCTTTTTAGTAGAACTTCTAGCCTTGTACTTATTTTGACTTTAGACCCACAACTTCGTAAAAAACTTTTAAATGAATCTAGAAACCCCTTCTTTGGGGTACGCAGGCTCCTTTGGATTGTTTTATTTGGTTCTGCAACACTTGGCTTTTTAATTATGGCCACGAGAGCCTTATCAGGAGAGGTGGTTCTATGGAGTGATGTCGGCATTCAACTGACTGCATTATTGCTTTTTGGGGGATTAACTTTTTTTGATCGTAGAAGAAGAGATTGATTCATTTAGTTTTAGCCTTGTGAGGCAAGATGTATTAAAACCAATAGAAAATCGATTTTTTAAAATATCTTTGTTTTCCATAAATTTACATTTTTGCAACCTTTCCTCTGACCTAGTTATGAGCCATAAGCTTTGGCATAATTGGTTCCATTGCCAAATGATTAATAAAAGAATTGGAATTGAAAATAACAGGGTTAGGAATCTAGGCAAATTTTGAAATGGGGAGATTCCATATAAAAGTACTGATGATTCATCGATTGACCAGAATCCCCAAATCCCTAATATTCCACCTATGCCAAAGATTGCGCTAGGAAAGGGATGTGATTGAAGACTACTTATCTGATGCTGGATGACCGATCTTGATTTTAGAGGTAGCTTGCAAAAAAGAAGAGACCCCCAATCTGCAGGCCTTTTGCAAAGTACGATTGTTGGACTAGCTATTGCTACAAATGCAATAATTATTCTCTGAAGTAAAACCAAGGCCCCTAGTGGAGCGCCTGCGAGAATTATCTTTAGGAGTAAGGCCTCTAAAGGTATTGTGCCGATAGCTAGTAGTTGAATCCATAATATAGGCTCTCTTGATGTAGACAAATTATATAGCAGTTCTAGGCATTAAGCTTTCTACGTTTGGTCACCATTTTGTAGCCATTTATAATGTCTCCCTCTTTCCAATTCGCGAATCTATCGCAACCAATGCCACATTCAAAACCACTAGCCACTTCTTTGGTATCATCTTTATTTCGACGAAGAGAGTCTAGATCACCTTCGAATACAATTTGGTCACCACGATTTACTCGTACTTTGCAGTTACGCTGCAATTTACCATTAGTGATATAGCAACCTGCAACTGCACTCCTGCCAATGGTGAAGATAGCTCTAACTTCTGCTTGCCCTAGGCTTTCTTCAACCATATCTGGTTCTAACAGGCCTTCCATAGCCATCTGAATATCTTCTAAAAGCTTATAGATTACTTCGTACTCCCTTACGTCTACATCATTTGCATCAGCTGCACGCTTCGCCCCTGATGCCATAGAGGTATTGAAGCCAACTATGACTGCTCCAGAAGCGGCTGCAAGATCGACGTCAGTTTCAGTCACTTCTCCTGGAGCAGAAAGTAAAACTCTGACTTGAACTTCATCTTTTGGTAGTTGTTCCAGAGAGCCTAAAATTGCTTCTATGCTTCCTTGAACGTCAGCCTTCAAAATAATATTTAGTTCTTTTAAAGAACCTTCATTTGCTTGCCCTGACATTGAAGCAAGGGAAACTCTCCTAGTAGCCATTTGCTGCGCAAGACGTGTTGCCCTTGCATCAGATGCCCTGTCTCCAACAATATTTCTTGCAGATTTTTCGTCTTCATAAACTTCAAATTCGTCTCCTGCTGTGGGAACTTCATTAAATCCAAGAGCTTCTACAGGGCAAGAAGGCCCAGCTTCTTTTAAGCGTATTCCATTTTCATCAACCATTGCTCGGACCTTCCCAAGTACTTGTCCAGCTGCAATAACATCTCCAGACTGAAGGGTTCCATTTTGAATAAGTAATGTCGCTACAGGGCCTTTGGCTTTATCTAAATGAGCTTCTATGACTGTTCCCTTGGCTAGTCGATTTGGATTGGCTTGTAAGTCCTCGACTTCAGTGACAAGTAATATCATCTCTAATAGCTTGTCAATATTCTCCCCTTTAATTGCGCTTACAGGAACCATTACAACATCACCGCCCCACTCTTCTGCTACTAACTCTTGCTCTGATAATTCTTGTTTAACTCGATCTGGCGATGAACCTTCTTTATCAATTTTGTTTATGGCTACTACTATAGGGACTTGTGCTGCACGAGCATGGCTAATTGCTTCAAGTGTTTGTGGCCTAACTCCGTCATCAGCTGCTACAACAAGAACTGCTACGTCAGTAACTTTAGTTCCTCTTGCACGCATTGCAGTAAAGGCTTCATGTCCAGGAGTATCTAAGAAAGTCAATTTTCTATGTTGCTTATCGTGTTCAACTTCAATTTGATAGGCGCCAATATGTTGGGTAATGCCGCCGGCTTCCCCAGCTGCAACACGAGCTTTTCTAATTGCATCTAGAAGACTTGTTTTTCCATGATCGACATGACCCATTACTGTCACAACAGGAGGACGTCTAATTAAATGCTCAATATCTGTTTCTTCAATCATTTCAACAGTTTTTTTAGCTGCTTCTTCAATATCATCTTGAAGAACTGGTACACCAAATTCTTCAGCGACAGTTTCTATAGTTGCAAGATCTAAGGATTCAGTGACTGTTGCAGTTATGCCTTTAAAGAAGAGGGATTTAATGATTTCGGAGCTTTCTACACTAAGTTTGTCAGCCAGCTCTTGAACACTTAGATTATCTTCAGGAACGACAATCATTTCTGGTCTGATTTGTTTTGCCTCTCGAGCTGCGCGTAATTCCATTGCTCTTCTACGTTGTCTTTGTCTAGTGGATTCTTTTTTGCGTTTACGATTGCCTGAGGATGTTGGCTTTGCAGATTTTTTTTGATCGCTCTTTGGTTTAGAGGGTCTGGCTAAACTCGCAGAAAGAATAACAGCATCTTTCTCAGAGGCAAATCCACTAGTTTGTGCGGTTAAAGAATCATCGTTTTCTCCAATAATATGAACTTTTTGCCTTTGCTTTTGTGGAGTCTTATTCCGCAGAGCTTCAAGTTTTGCTGCATCATCCCAATCTGATTTTTTTCTTGCTGCACCCCCTGGTCTATGAGATGGTTTTTTAGGGGCGTTTGCAGGGTTAGGTCTATTTACAGGAGGTTTTGTTGCTGTAGATTTCTCTTTATTATTTCTATTAGCACTATCTTCTGGGCGCCTTTGAGGAGGTCTTGCCCCACCAGGTCTTCTAGGAGGAGGATTGCCAGGAGAACCAGTAGGCTTTTGGAGTTGCATTAATTCTCCAGGTGCAACTGGTTTTCTCATCCCTGATGGCATTCCTGGCCTTTGTCGGAAGTTGCCTTTATTGTCTCGAGGAGGCCTTCCTGATTGAGGTCTGTTCCCTAAACGATTATTAGGTCCACCTGAACGAGATCCATCCTCTCTATTTTTATTAGGACTTGGTTTATTACGTCTTATTGGAGCACCAACTAATTCTACAGGGTTTCCTCTCAATGGGGGCTTGCCTGGTTTATTTGGATATGGCTGACGATTGGGATTTTGATTACTTCTTGTATTTTGTTGGCCGGGCCTTTGCCCCTTGTTTGTATTAATAAACTGCGGTCTATCTGCTTTAACTTTTTTCTGTGTGTCTTTAGGTGGTTGAGGTCTAGTGGGCGGTGGACTTATATGACGTTGAGGTTGTTTGGGTTTGCTGGCAGGTAATGGTGGTTTATTTGCTAAGGGAGGATTAGGTGTTTTTGGTGGTTGATGAGAATTTGGTTTTTCTAATTTATGAGCTTTGCTAGTAGCGCTAGCTTGTTCAGTATTGGTTTTCTTAAGAGATTTGATTTCAGGCTTTTTGGTATTGATTTTACTCAGGTCATTTTTTTGAGGTCTAATTGGCTTTTTGGCTTCAGTTAAATGATTGGTTATTGGGGGTTTCGGAGTCTTGATAGGTTTGTTTAGTGTCTTCGATGATTGATTTTTGGGCTTAGTTGGTTCATTAGAGATACCTGGATTAGTAGTAGAGGTTGTTTTAATAGAGTCAATAGAATGATGGTTCTGCTGATTCTTTGATTGTTGTTCGGGTTGATCTGATGTTGCTTTTTGAAGGGAAATTATTTGTTTTCCCGCAGGTTTGGATATTTTTTGCTCTTTGTTGTTCGTTAATAGCTCTCGAATTTTCTTTGCTTCTATATCACTAATAGAGCTGCTATGGCTTTTGACATTGATAGCAAGCTTTTTGGCGGCATTAAGCACGTCTTTGTTTTCCAGGTTGAGGTCCTTGGAAAGTTCATAGATTCTGATTTTGCCGCTGCTGGTCATTAATTGATTTCTCCAGTGATTACTGGCACTTTGTGATTTAAAGTTTGTTGGACAGTTGAGGCTGTTGCTTTATATTGCCTCAGAACTTTAATAATGGCAGTGATTTAATCTATTTCTCAGAACCTCTATAATATTTAATTCCACGTGACATCTCAAAGCTTTTTGTAGGCGCTTGCGACGCCAAGCTTCTTCTAGGCAGACCTCATTAGGACATAGATAAGCAGAACGACCCATTCCTTGATCAAGGACTACTCCATCCTGATAGTCTCTAGTCACTTTAAAAAGCTTTTTTCGATCAATTAGCTTTCTGCAAGCGACGCAACGACGCAGGACGGTTCGCTGGTTCACCGGGCTCTTTCCTCTTTAGCAATAGTTTGTTCTTCTAAATTAGTGTTTTCATTTGTTTCTACGCCATCAATATTATTTGAAATAGCTTCATTTGTAATTTCTTCTATGCTTTCTTGGTCAGATTCTTCATTATCTTCAGGAAGAGGGTATAGCTCTCTTAAACGCGCGTCTTCTTCTGCTCTGGCAGCTTGTTCAACCGCTAGACGTTCTTCTGCTTGTTGTTGTAGGGATTCTTCTTCTTCGCGTTGCGAAATTAATTCTGCGACAACAGAATCTTCTGCAGCTTGATCATATTCTTGTGAATTCTTAATGTCTATTTTCCATCCAGTTAATCTGGCAGCCAATCGAACATTTTGACCTTCACGTCCAATTGCTAAACTGAGTTGGTCAGGAGGAACAAGAACATGTGCATGTTGCCCTTCTGGATCAACTAATCTAACAACCTCAACTCTTGCTGGGCTTAAGGAATTTGAAATGTATTGAATAGGATCAGCAGACCAATGGATCACATCTATCTTTTCTCCTCTTAGTTCATTAACAACTTGTTGAATTCTTGCTCCTCTCGCGCCAATGCACGCTCCCACAGGATCTACTTCTCTTTCAATGCTGTCTACAGCAACTTTGGTTCTTGGACCTACAGATCTGGTAGGTGGATTAGCTTCGCGAGCAACAGCAACTATTCGGACAGAACCCTCTTGAATCTCTGGTACTTCATTCTCAAACAAATACACAACTAATCCAGCATTCGCTCTACTAACAAAAAGCTGAGGACCTCTTCTGGGCACTTCGCTAACTTCTTTGAGGAATACTTTAAAAGTTGCATTTGCTCTGTAATTATCATTTGGGAGTTGATCTTTTCTAGGCAGTTCAGCTTCTACTTCTGGTCTTCCTAAACCTGAGCTTACCGCCATAATGACTGATTGTCTCTCGAATCTAATTACTCTTGCCGTTAATACAGGGTCTTCAAGATCAGCAAATTCTTCTTGGATCATGATTCTTTGCTGATCACGAAGTTTTTGAGCTAAAACTTGCTTTGTGGTTGATGCTGCCATCCTCCCAAATTCTTCTTTTTCGGGAGTAACATCAAGGACTACTGTGTCGCCTATTTGTGCATCTTCGGCAACTTGCATGACTTCTGCTAAAGATATTTGATGGTCTTCACTTTCAACTTCTTCAACAATGATTTTGCTTGCTAACACTCGATAACCTTCTTCTTCTAGATCTAATCCAACATCGAAATTGCTGAAATATTCCTCTTCAAATGGATTTTCATTAATGCCTAAGTAAAGGGTGCGTCGATACCTTTCATAACCTTTCAGCAAGGCATCACGGAGAGCTGTCTCAACGACTTGAGCGGGGAGTTTTTTTTCCTCGCTGATGTCTTCGATCAGGTTATTGAGTCCAGGGAGAAGAACTAATGCCATCTATGATGGGAAATTGAAGTGATTTTTGGTGGGTGTGAGGGGAAGCCTTTTATGGGACTTAACCTGTAGGACTTGTAAGACGAACGGTTATGATGTCCTTTCTGGGGATTTTGCTCATCTTGCCTTTCGTATTAATTAGTAAATAATCATGTGATCTTTCATGAAGCAATCCAAGTTTAATTAATTGGGAGTTTTGTTTATCTTTAAAGACTACTTCAATTGGGAACCCTTTGAAGCTGGTAAATTCTCTATCTGTTTGTAGAACATCACTTAAGCCAGGGCTGCTAATTTCAAGAGTATATGGAGCTTTGAGAAGTTTAGATAGTTCAATTGCTTCATTCATTGGTGTGCTGAAAAGAGCACAATCATCTAAAGAAACATCATTTCCATCGTTTTGACGGATTTGCACTTGAACAGTCATGGGTTTTGTATGGGCATGCAGTGCAAAACCAACAACTTCTAATCCCTTCTCCGCAGCCGTTTGGGATGCAAGGTGTTCTAAATCAGTGATAATTTGATTAGACAAGAAACTGTTTTGTTCGGACTTGAAGCCCGACAGTCTCAGATTTAAGCTGCCTCCGAATTCGGAGGTAACCATCAGGCTGAGATAATTCTACTTGATTAACTTTATTTTTCTATTATCTTTGCCCGATGAGTTTAATTTGATTTATTCTGAGACTAATAATTAAGTTTTCAAAAAAGTTTTTCCAAATATAAAAAGCATTTGTTTTATGAGATTTTTTAGATTCTTCTGTTCATTAATTTGTTTAATCAGTTTATTTTGTACGAATCCAGTTTATGGGGAGTCATTCATTGGTGAAGAAACACATAGCTTTGTAGCAAATGCTGTTCGCGAAATTTCTCCAGCTGTAGTACGTATTGATACGGAGAGAATTATTGAACGAGAGCCTTTTGATCCTTCCTTGATAGACCCACTTTTAAAGGAATTACTTGGCGAGCAAAATCTTTTCCCTGAAAAGGAACGAGGACAAGGGTCAGGCATATTAATTGATAAAAATGGTTTGATATTGACTAATGCGCATGTAGTAGAAAAGGTTGACCAAGTTATTGTGACTCTTTCGGATGGAAAGCAACTTGATGGGCAAATACTAGGCAGTGATTCAATAACAGATTTGGCTTTGGTTAAGTTAGATAATCATCAAGAATTCAAGTCTGCTCCTCTTGGAGATTCTGAGTCTCTTGAGGTAGGAGATTGGGCCATTGCATTAGGTAGTCCTTATGGGTTGGAAAGTACAGTTACGCTAGGTATTGTTAGTAGTTTGCATAGAGATATAAATAGTCTTGGTTTTTCGGATAAACGACTAGATTTAATCCAGACAGATGCAGCTATCAACCCTGGTAATTCAGGAGGACCTTTGATTAATGCTTCTGGAGAAGTTATAGGCATTAATACATTGGTTCGATCTGGGCCAGGAGCAGGCCTTGGCTTTGCAATACCAATTAACCTGGCTAAAAATATTGCTGATCAATTATTAAAGGATGGAGAAGTCCTGCACCCGTATTTAGGTGTTCAATTGGTTCGACTTACAGAAAAAATGGCTAAAGAACATAACGAAGATCCTAATTCTTTAGTTCATTTACCTGAACGACCAGGTGCGCTTGTTCAATCAGTATTAAGTGATAGTCCTGCAGATGCTGCTGGTTTAAGGAGAGGAGATTTGATTATTGGTGCAGCAGAGAAAGACATCATTGATCCTGAGACTTTGCTTCAACAAGTTGAAGAATCTGAGATTGGCAAACCTTTGTATTTGAAGGTTTTGCGAAATGACAGTGAAATAAAAGTTTCTATAAAGCCAGAAGCTTTGCCAGGAATTGGTTAGAAATTTTGCTACTGTCGCCCAAAGGAAGTTTTACGATGTCGAATTTACAAACCCAAATGAAGCAAGCAGTTGCTAACGCTGCTGTTGATTTAATTGAAGATGGAATGATTCTTGGGCTTGGATCAGGTTCCACTGCAGCCTTGATGATTCAAGCTTTAGGCGACAAACTTTCAAAAGGTGAGCTTAAAGAAATTATTGGAGTTACTACTTCTTTTCAAGGAGAGGTGCTTGCTGCACAGTTAGGAATTCCTTTGAAATCTTTATCTTCAGTTTCTAAGATTGACTTGGCTATTGACGGGGCTGATGAAGTTGACCCTAGCTTTCATCTTATTAAAGGAGGAGGTGCATGCCATGTTCAAGAAAAATTAGTAGCAACACTCGCTAGTAAGTTTGTTGTCGTTGTTGATTCTACTAAGATTGTTGAGAGGTTAAATATAGGTTTTAAACTCCCAGTGGAAGTTCTGCCTAATGCCTGGCAACTTGTTTGTAGAGAATTAAATCAACTTGGTGGATCCTCAGAGTTAAGAATGGCAAAGGAAAAGGCTGGACCTGTAATTACCGATCAAGGAAATATGGTTTTAGATGTAACTTTTAAACAGGGAATATTAGAACCTAAAAAACTTGAGACTCGTATTAATAATATTCCTGGAGTTTTAGAGAATGGGTTATTTGTAGATCTAACTGATGAGGTTTTAGTTGGTGAAATTAATGATGGCTTAGTAAATGTAAATCGTCTTAATAAGAAATAGATTTTCTTATTTCTATAGATTTCCCATGGCTAAACAGTCCTTCACTATTAGCAAGATCAATAATTGATTGCTTATTTGTATTAAAGGCATTTTCATTAAACTCAATAATTGATGAGTTTTTCATAAATGTTTCCACGCTTAAGGCTCCACTAAATTTTGCATTTCCACAAGTAGGTAAAGTGTGATTAGGCCCAGCTAAATAATCGCCTACAGCTTCAGGGCTCCAAGGCCCAATAAAAATAGCTCCGGCGTTGGTAATTTTGTTTAATAATTCATGAGGTTTATCAGTTAATAATTCAAGGTGTTCAGGAGCAAAGTGATTGCTTAATTTGACACAATCTTCTAGAGATTTACAGATAACCAATAACCCCCAGTTTTTAAGTGATTTCAGACAAATTTCTGATCTAGGATGCTTTTGAAGCTGTAACTTTATTTCATTAGTGAGGTCATCTTTTATTGTTGAATTGGTTGTTAAAAGAATTGCAGATGCCAATGGATCATGTTCTGCTTGAGCAAGTAAATCGGCAGCTAAATATTTAATATTTGCAGTATTATCGGCAATAATTATTATTTCACTAGGCCCTGCAAGAGAATCAATACCTACTTGTCCAAATACATATTGTTTAGCCAAGGTGACGTATAAATTACCAGGTCCAGTAATGACATTAACCTTAGGCACAGATTGGGTCCCATAAGCCATGGCAGCTATTGCTTGAGCCCCGCCTATTCGAAACACTTTTTTAATTCCAACTAAAGATGCTGCAGCTAGAACAGTTTGGTTAATTTCACCATCAATGGCTGCAGGAGTAAACATAATTATTTCTTTTACGCCTGCCACTAAAGCAGGAATGGCATTCATTAAAACTGTGCTTGGATATGACGCTTTGCCTCCTGGGATATAAATTCCAGCTTTTTCTACAGCATTCCATTTTCTACCCAGAGTTTCTCCTTGCGGGCCCTTGATTAGAATGTTTTTAGGTATTTGATGTTCATGGAATGCTTGAATTCGCTTTTTAGCAGACCTGAGAGCATTTTTTAAGGAATTAGGTGTTGTTTCCCACGCCTGTGAAATTGTATCCGAAGAAATTGTAAAGGGATTTGGGTTATAGCCATCGAACTGTTTTGTGTATTCAATGAGTGCATTATCCCCTTTTTGCTTTACTTGCCTGAGGATCTCTTGCACTGAGGTTACAGCTTGTTGTTGACCTTCTTCATTGGTTCTATTCGAAATTTTGTCCAATTCAGCAATTGCTTCTTGGGAATTTCTTATACATTTGAGAATTTCGTTAGTTTCAGACAATTGCTCCAATGTGGACACTTAACCAAATTAGTCGTTTATCTATATAAATGTCTTCTATTGGGATAATTTTTTTTAGTTAGTTTGCTACGGTATCCTATGTATCTAATTCATTTAATTTTTTGAACCTCAGTGGCCAATATTAATTCTGCTAAAAAGCGTATTCAGATTGCCGAGCGTAACCGCCTGCACAACAGATCATATAAATCTGCAATGAGAACCTTGATTAAACGTTGTTTTACTGAAATTCAGTCTTATTCAGAGAAACCTGGGGAAGAGACTAAAACAAGTCTTCAGTCAACTATGAATGCAGCTTTTAGCAAAATTGATAAAGCTGTTAAGCGTGGGGTTTTGCATAAAAATACAGGTTCTAATCAAAAATCAAGACTCAGTAAAGCTTTGAAAAAGACATTGGAACCCACAATCAATTAATAACAAGGTTTCTAGATTGATATTTCCAACTACTTTGTTTCTCAAAAGTATATAGAATATTTTTTATTTTTCAGGGGAATGAAAGATCCTTCTCTTGTTGATAGTCATTGCCACCTGGTGTTTAGAAATTTTGAAAAAGATCTGGAAGATGTTGCTAGTCGCTGGAGAGATGTTGGTATAACGCGTCTTATTCACGCATGTGTCGAGCCTTCGGAGATAGCAGCGATTAGGGCTTTGGCTGATAAATTCCCTGAATTGAGATATTCAGTCGGAGTGCATCCTTTGGACACAAAGCATTGGGATGAAGATACTCTTCAATTACTTAGACTTTCTGCTAAAAGTGATCAAAGAGTTGTTGCTATAGGTGAATTAGGTTTGGACCTTTTTAGAGATTCAAATTTATCGGAACAATTATCGATCCTTGAACCTCAATTAGAATTGGCTTGCGAACTTAACCTCCCAGTCATTATTCATTGCAGAGATGCTGCGAAAGAGATGATTGATTTGCTAACTAAATTAAAAGGGCTTGGTCAATGCCCTAACGGCGTGATGCATTGTTGGGGAGGAAATCTCAATGAAATGAAAAAGTTTTTAGCCCTTGGTTTTTATATCAGTTTTAGTGGAATAGTTACTTTCCCTAAAGCTGAAGAAACGTGTTCATGTGTCAGAGAAGTTCCATATGATCGTTTTTTAATAGAAACAGACTGCCCTTTCTTGGCACCGGTTCCTTGGAGAGGCAAGCGCAATGAGCCTTCCTATGTCAAAGAAGTCGCAGAAAAGGTTGCAGAAATTAGAGGTGAAACATATGAGTCTGTTGCGCGTCATTCAACAGAAAATGCTATGCGATTATTTAATTTGATCTAATCCAGACTTTTGCTGGATAAAATATTCGTAGCGGTGTAGAATTTAGAATTGTCCTGGACTTTGTTTGGTTTGTCTAATGCTCTGATAAGAGGATTAAGCTCCTTTCGAGATTTTTGCTGACCTTGGCCATAGAGAGTCTCCTCTCGTTCATACTTGATCCCTTGAAAATTCATTTAAGGGTCTGGTTACGTTTTAGGTTCATATTCTCAGAATCTTCATTAGGTAAGCCGTTCAAGTTCAACTTTAATCATTTCCAACCACAGGTTTTAGAATGAGTAGAAGCGCGATACAGGTTGCGAAAACCGCTACGCATCTCCCAGATTTAGTTGAGGTACAGCGCTCAAGTTTCAAGTGGTTTCTGGAAAAGGGATTAATAGAGGAACTTGAAAACTTTTCTCCTATTACTGACTACACAGGAAAATTAGAACTTCATTTTATCGGAGATCAATATAGGCTTAAGAGGCCTAGACATGACGTAGAAGAAGCCAAGAGGAGAGATGCAACCTTTGCTTCCCAGATGTATGTGACATGTAGGCTAATTAATAAGGAAACTGGAGAAATAAAAGAACAAGAAGTCTTCATTGGTGAGCTACCTTTGATGACTGAAAGAGGTACATTTATTATCAATGGTGCTGAAAGGGTAATTGTTAATCAGATAGTAAGAAGTCCAGGGGTTTATTTTAAAGATGAACAAGATAAAAATGGCCGGAGGACATACAATGCAAGTGTTATTCCTAATCGTGGTGCATGGTTAAAATTTGAAACTGATAAGAATGATTTATTGCATGTAAGAGTTGATAAAACTAGAAAGATTAATGCTCATGTTCTAATGAGAGCAATGGGCTTATCAGATAATGACGTGATAGATAAATTAAGGCATCCAGAGTATTATAGAAAATCTATTGAAGCTGCCGATGAAGATGGCATTAGTTCAGAAGACCAAGCACTCTTAGAATTATATAAGAAGTTAAGACCTGGCGAGCCACCTTCTGTTAGTGGAGGTCAACAACTTTTGCAGAGCAGATTTTTTGATCCTAAAAGATACGATTTAGGTAGAGTGGGTAGATATAAAATCAACAAAAAACTTCGATTAACAATACCTAACTCTGTTAGAACATTAACTCATGAAGACGTTCTTTCTTCAATAGATTATCTAATTAATCTTGAATTAGATGTTGGAGGAGCAACGTTAGATGATATTGATCATTTAGGTAATCGACGAGTTAGATCAGTTGGTGAATTGTTGCAAAACCAAGTTCGTGTTGGATTGAATCGTTTAGAGAGAATAATTAAAGAAAGAATGACAGTTGGAGAAACTGATTCATTAACACCTGCCCAATTAGTTAATCCAAAGCCTTTGGTTGCTGCGATTAAGGAGTTTTTTGGATCTAGTCAATTAAGTCAGTTTATGGATCAAACCAATCCATTGGCTGAGCTAACGCATAAAAGGCGAATATCTGCTTTAGGCCCTGGCGGATTAACAAGAGAAAGAGCGGGATTTGCTGTTAGAGACATTCATCCTTCACATTATGGGAGATTATGTCCAATAGAAACTCCTGAAGGCCCTAATGCAGGATTAATTAATTCACTAGCTACACATGCAAGAGTAAATGAATATGGATTTATTGAGACTCCTTTTTGGAAAGTAGAAGGAGGAAAAGTTCTTAAAGAAGAAGATCCACTCTATTTATCTGCTGATTTGGAAGATGAGTGCAGAGTTGCTCCAGGGGATGTGGCAACGGATCAAAATGGGATGATTATTGCTGATTTAATCCCAGTCAGATATAGACAAGATTTTGAAAAGGTCCCTCCGCAGCAAGTTGATTATGTGCAATTATCTCCTGTTCAAGTTATTTCAGTTGCGACTTCTTTGATACCTTTTGTTGAACATGATGATGCTAATAGAGCTTTGATGGGTTCAAATATGCAACGTCAGGCAGTCCCTCTTTTGAGGCCAGAACGCCCATTAGTTGGAACAGGGCTAGAAACACAAGTTGCGCGTGATTCAGGTATGGTTCCTATCTCTCAAGTCAATGGGACAGTTACTTATGTAGATGCAAATACAATTATTGTGACTGATGAAGAGGGGAATGAACATGTACATGAACTTCAAAAATACCAACGATCTAATCAAGACACTTGCTTAAATCAAAGACCAATTGTTTTTAATGGAGACAAAGTAATTATTGGTCAAGTTTTAGCTGATGGATCTGCTTGCGAAGGCGGTGAAATTGCATTAGGTCAAAATGTTTTAATTGCTTATATGCCTTGGGAAGGCTACAACTATGAAGACGCAATTTTAGTCAGTGAAAGATTAGTAAAGGATGATTTATATACATCAGTGCATATTGAAAAATATGAGATTGAGGCTCGTCAAACAAAATTAGGACCAGAAGAAATTACGCGAGAGATACCAAATATTTCCGAAGATAGTTTAGGGAATCTTGATGAAATGGGAATCATTCGTATAGGTGCTTTTGTTGAGAGTGGAGATATTCTTGTAGGTAAAGTCACTCCTAAAGGGGAATCTGATCAGCCTCCGGAAGAAAAGTTATTAAGGGCTATTTTTGGCGAGAAAGCAAGAGATGTAAGAGATAATTCACTAAGGGTCCCAAGTACAGAGAGAGGTCGTGTTGTTGATGTCAGGATCTATACAAGAGAACAAGGAGACGAATTGCCTCCTGGTGCAAACATGGTCGTGCGAGTGTATGTTGCTCAACGTCGAAAAATCCAGGTCGGAGACAAAATGGCTGGTCGCCATGGAAACAAAGGAATAATCAGTAGAATTTTGCCTAGAGAAGATATGCCTTATTTGCCAGATGGAACACCAGTGGACATTGTACTTAATCCGTTAGGAGTTCCCAGCAGGATGAATGTAGGACAGGTTTTTGAGCTCTTAATGGGTTGGGCAGCAGCAAATCTAGGCTGTAGGGTTAAAGTTGTTCCTTTTGATGAAATGTATGGAGCTGAAAAGTCTCATGAGACTGTTCAGGTTTACTTAAAAGAAGCAGCTAGTAAGCCAGGAAAAGAGTGGGTTTACAATGAAAATGACCCAGGAAAATTACTCCTAAGGGATGGTAGAACAGGCGAACCATTTGATCATCCAGTAGCTGTTGGGTATTCGCATTTTCTGAAGCTTGTTCATCTTGTTGATGACAAAATCCATGCTCGATCTACTGGCCCTTATTCTTTAGTAACTCAACAGCCTTTAGGAGGAAAGGCTCAACAAGGTGGCCAGCGATTAGGTGAAATGGAAGTTTGGGCGTTAGAAGCATATGGAGCTGCATATACTTTGCAAGAATTGTTAACCGTGAAATCTGATGATATGCAGGGAAGGAATGAAGCTCTTAATGCAATTGTTAAAGGCAAACCAATTCCTAGGCCAGGCACACCGGAATCTTTCAAAGTATTGATGCGCGAATTGCAATCCTTAGGTTTGGATATAGGTGTATATACAGACGAAGGTAAAGAAGTTGATTTGATGCAGGATGTAAATCCACGACGAAGTACCCCAAGCCGACCTACTTATGAATCATTAGGTTCAGATTATCAAGAGGATTAACAAATTTAGATTTGAACTTTTTACTTGATCCATTCTCTCTTTGACTCTCATGACTAATAGCAATTTAAGAACCGAAAATCATTTTGATTATGTCAAGATTACGTTGGCATCTCCAGAAAGAGTAATGTCTTGGGGTCAAAGAACCCTTCCAAATGGCCAAGTAGTTGGGGAAGTAACTAAGCCTGAGACTATTAACTATAGAACTTTGAAGCCAGAAATGGACGGTCTTTTCTGTGAAAAGATTTTTGGTCCATCAAAAGATTGGGAATGTCATTGTGGAAAATATAAACGAGTAAGACATAGAGGAATAGTTTGTGAAAGATGTGGAGTTGAAGTAACTGAAAGTAGAGTAAGAAGACATCGAATGGGTTTTATAAAATTAGCTGCACCTGTTTCACATGTTTGGTATTTAAAAGGTATCCCTAGCTATGTAGCTATTTTGCTCGATATGCCACTTAGAGATGTTGAGCAAATAGTTTATTTTAATTGCTATGTAGTTCTAGATCAGGGAGATCATAAGGATCTTAAGTATAAGCAGTTATTAACTGAGGATGAATGGTTAGAAGTTGAAGATGAGATTTATGCAGAGGATTCTACAATCGAAAATGAGCCTATTGTAGGTATAGGAGCTGAGGCATTAAAACAGTTATTAGAAGATCTTGATTTGAATGAAATTGCTGATTCACTTAGAGAAGAAATTGTAGGAAGTAAGGGGCAAAAAAGAGCTAAATTAATTAAAAGACTTCGTGTTATTGATAATTTTATTGCTACGAGTGCTCGACCTGAGTGGATGGTTTTAGATGCAATACCTGTTATTCCGCCAGACTTGAGGCCAATGGTTCAATTAGATGGAGGAAGGTTTGCGACTTCTGATCTAAATGATTTATATAGAAGGGTTATTAATAGAAATAATCGTTTGGCAAGACTGCAAGAGATTTTAGCTCCTGAAATTATTGTTAGGAATGAAAAAAGAATGCTTCAAGAAGCAGTAGATGCTTTGGTTGATAATGGTAGAAGAGGCAGAACTGTTGTAGGTGCAAATAATCGAGCATTAAAATCACTGAGCGATATTATTGAGGGCAAACAAGGTAGATTTAGGCAAAACCTTTTAGGCAAGAGGGTTGATTATTCTGGAAGATCAGTAATTGTAGTTGGACCAAAATTAAAAATGCATCAATGTGGGTTGCCTAAAGAAATGGCAATAGAACTTTTTCAACCTTTCGTAATACATAGATTAATTCGACAAAATATAGTTAATAACATTAAGGCGGCAAAAAAATTAATTCAAAGAGCTGATGATGAAGTTATGCAAGTTTTGCAAGAAGTCATAGATGGACATCCAATCCTTTTAAATAGAGCACCTACTTTGCATAGACTTGGCATACAAGCTTTTGAACCAAAGTTAGTTGATGGAAGGGCAATACAGTTACATCCTTTAGTTTGCCCTGCATTTAATGCGGATTTTGATGGTGATCAAATGGCTGTTCATGTTCCTTTGGCAATAGAATCTCAGACTGAGGCAAGAATGTTAATGCTTGCCAGCAATAACATTCTTTCTCCTGCAACAGGAGAACCTATTGTGACTCCATCACAAGATATGGTTTTGGGCTCTTATTATTTAACTGCTATTCAACCTGAAGCTAATAAACCTGATTTTGGGAATCAATCAAAGACTTTTGCTTCTCTTGAAGATGTGATAAATGCCTTTGAAGACAAAAGAATTACTCTTCATGATTGGGTTTGGGTGAGATTTAATGGAGAAGTTGAAGATGAAGAGGAAGAACTTACTCCTATTAATCAAAAAACTCTTGAAGATGGAACAAGAATAGAGCAATGGGCGTTTAGAAGAGATCGCTTGGATGAAGAAGGAGGATTAATCAGTCGCTTTATTTTGACCACTGTCGGAAGAGTTGTAATGAATTACACGATTATTGATGCTGTGGCTTCAGCTTAATTTCTATCAAACCCTTTTCCTTTAACTCAAAACAACATCTCTATTAACAATGACTCCTTCTTCATCAAAACCTCGCAAATCAACAGGTAAAACTAGAAAGGCAAGAGGATCAAAAAAATCCAAAGTTAAAAATGATATCCCGGTTCTGTCTAAAACACCACCTTCTTTTAGGAATCGTGTAGTTGATAAAAAGGTCTTAAAGCAATTAGTTGCTTGGGCATATAAGAATCATGGAACTGCGGTTACGGCTGCGATGGCAGATAATTTGAAAGATTTAGGGTTTAAATATGCAACCCAAGCAGCTGTTTCAATATCTGTTGATGATTTGAAAGTTCCACAAGCTAAACAAGATTTATTGGGAGAAGCTGAGCAGCAGATTACTGCTACTGAGGAGTGTTATCGACTAGGAGAAATTACAGAGGTTGAGCGACACACAAAAGTAATTGATACATGGACAGAAACAAATGAAAGATTAGTAGATGCAGTTAAAAAGAATTTCAATGAGAATGATCCACTTAACTCTGTTTGGATGATGGCTAATTCTGGAGCTAGGGGAAATATGTCTCAGGTACGCCAGTTAGTAGGCATGAGAGGGTTGATGGCTAATCCACAAGGTGAAATTATTGACTTGCCTATTCGTACTAATTTTAGAGAAGGACTTACAGTCACTGAGTATGTCATATCATCATATGGAGCTCGTAAAGGGCTTGTTGATACTGCATTAAGAACTGCTGACTCTGGTTATTTGACTAGACGTTTGGTTGATGTTGCCCAAGATGTGATTGTTAGAGAAGAGGATTGTGGAACGGCTCGTTCGATTTTAGTTAAGGCAGAAGATGGAGGGTATGGGAATAGGCTAGTAGGGAGACTTACAGCTGATGAAATAAAAGGTGAAGATGATCAGGTAATTGCGAAGAAGAATGTAGCTATTGACCCAGAGTTATCTAAGAAGATAGAAAAAGCAAATATCAAAGGAGTAAGAGTTCGCTCTCCTTTAACTTGTGAGGCGAATCGATCGGTTTGTCGTAAATGTTATGGCTGGGCTCTTGCTCATAATTATTTAGTTGATTTAGGTGAGGCAGTAGGCATTATTGCTGCACAGTCAATTGGTGAGCCAGGAACACAATTAACGATGAGAACCTTTCATACAGGTGGTGTTTCTACTGCTGAAACAGGTGTGGTTCGCTCTACTCATTCTGGGCAAGTTGAATTTGGCTCAAATGCAAGAGTGCGTGGTTATCGCACTCCACATGGGGTTGAGGCAAAGCAAGCTGAAGTTGATTTTATTCTGAATATCAAATCATCAGGTAGTGGTAAACCACAAAGGATAGAAATTTCAAGTGGTTCTTTGCTTTTTGTAGATGATAAGCAGGAAATTGCAACAGACGTAGTCGTTGCGCAAATAGCCGCTGGTGCAGTTAAAAAGAGTGTTGAGAAAGCGACAAAAGATGTGATATGTGATTTAGCCGGTCAAGTTCGTTATGAATCTGTAATTCAGCCAAGGGAAGTTACGGATAGGCAAGGCAACATAACTCTTAAGGCACAAAGACTTGGACGGCTTTGGGTATTGGCAGGAGATGTTTATAATCTTCCCCCAAATGCCCAGCCAGTTGTTAAGAGAAATGCAAAAGTGAAAGAAGGCGAAGTGCTTGCTGAAGCGAGTCAGGCCAGTGAGTTTGGAGGAGAAGTTCGTCTTAGAGATTCCATAGGAGATTCCAGAGAAGTTCAGATAGTTACTACATCGATGACTTTGAAGGATTTTGGTTTATTAGAGGAGACCACTCACTCTGGTGAAATATGGGACTTAGAAGCTAAAGATGGAACTAAATATCGATTGAATACTATTCCTGGCAGTAAAATAGGTAATGGTGAAGTGATAGCAGAATTAGCTGACGATAGATTTAGGACCAAGACAGGCGGTTTGGTTAAATATGCTCCCGGGCTGTTAATTAAAAAAGCAAGGTCTGCAAAGAATGGCTTTGAAGTTAGTAATGGTGGAACATTACTGTGGGTTCCTCAGGAGACTCATGAAATCAATAAAGATATAACTTTATTGATGATCAAAGATCGTCAGTGGATAGAAGCAGGTACTGAAGTCGTCAAAGATATTTTTAGTCAAACGGCAGGTATTGTTACGGTAACTCAGAAAAATGACATCCTAAGAGAAATTATTGTTCGTAGTGGCGAGTTTCATCTTTGTAATGATACAAAGGCTTTAGAACGGTTTGAAGATGAAGGACAAATGGTTAACCCTGGAGAGACTATTGCTAAAGGACTTAAGAGTGATTCAATGGTTTTTGTTCAGACTGTTGAAACCCGTGAAGGTAAAGGACTCCTGCTTAGACCGGTAGAAGAATATACAATTCCAGACCAAGCTCAATTGCCTGAGCTTTCTCATGTTAATCAAGAGAAAGGACCATCGTTGGGGATTAAAGCAACACAGAGACTTGCTTTCAAGGATGGAGAATTAGTGAAGTCAGTTGAAGGCGTTGAATTATTAAAAACCCAACTTCTTCTTGAGACATATGGAACAACTCCACAAATGACTGTTGATGTTGAAGTAGAGAAGGGAGCGAAATCAACAGAAATTGACAGATTGCGCTTAGTTATTTTGGAAAGTATTTTGGTTAGACGAGATACAATCTCAGACTCCAGTCATGGTTCAACTCATACAGAACTCCAGATATCCAATGCTCAAGTTGTTAAGGCAGGGGATGTAATAGCAACTACCCAGATCCTTTGCAAGGAAAATGGAGTAGTCCAACTGCCTGAAGAGGCAGATGATGAGCCAATACGTCGATTAATTGTAGAAAGGAAAGAAGATACTATTACTAAAACGCTTAAAACAACCCCATTACTTAAGATAGGTCAACGAGTTGTTGATGGAGATTTGCTTGCCAAAGATGAGATAACTGATTGCTGTGGAGAAGTGGAATCAATTGATGGTAATAATCTGACTATTCGTTTAGGAAGACCTTATATGGTTTCACCAGATTCAGTGCTGCATGTAAAAGATGGTGACTTAGTTCAACGTGGGGATGGTCTGGCACTATTGGTTTTCGAAAGGCAAAAAACAGGTGATATTGTACAAGGATTGCCTAGGATTGAGGAGTTATTGGAAGCACGTAGACCTCGTGATTCGGCAATCTTATGTAAAAAATCTGGAGTCGTAGAAATCAAGCAAGAAGATGATGAGTCTGTGGTCGTTACAGTAATTGAAGGCGACGACCAAATATCTGAATATCCTATTCTTCTTGGTCGAAATGTGATGGTAAGTAATTCACAGGAAGTTAATGCCGGAGAAATGCTAACTGATGGACCTATTAACCCTCATGAATTACTTGATTGTTTCTTTGGAGATCTCCGGGATAAAAAACCTTTAATGGATGCAGCAAGAGAATCTATAGGCAAACTGCAGCACTCATTAGTGAATGAGGTTCAGAATGTTTACAAGTCTCAGGGTGTCTCAATTGATGATAAGCACATTGAAGTCATAGTTCGCCAAATGACTAGCAAAGTCCGCATTGAAGATGCTGGTGATACTACTCTTCTTCCTGGCGAGCTTATTGAAATTCGACAGGTTGAAGATACTAATCAAGCTATTTCGGTCACCGGAGGTGCTCCTGCTGAATTCACACCAGTGTTGTTGGGAATAACTAAAGCTTCATTGAATACTGATAGCTTTATCTCAGCAGCTTCATTCCAAGAGACTACAAGAGTGTTAACTGAGGCAGCAATAGAAGGTAAATCTGATTGGTTGAGAGGTCTTAAAGAAAATGTAATTATTGGTCGGTTGATTCCTGCTGGCACAGGTTTTAGTGGCTTTGTAGAGGAACTGAGGGCAGAAGCTGGCCCTCACCCAGATATCTTGGCAGAAGATCCTGCTGGCTATAGAAGAATGCAAAATCTTCGTCCTGACTATACAGTTGAGATGCCTACATCTATTCCTGCTCCATCGCCAAACCTGGCTTCTGTTTTAGATGACCCTAGTGATGAAGATTTGGAAGCCACAAGAAATCGTCATGGTATCGATCCCACGACAAGTAACTTTGCAGCATTTGTACGTCCGAGTGGAGATGATCAGTTCCAAGATGATCAAATGCCTGACCCTGCTGCTTTAGAAGGTTTGCAAGAGGAGGGACTGCTCTCTGATGAATAGCTCACTCTCTAACGTTTTCTTTCTTTCACTTAACCATTTACTTAGAGATTTTTGTCAATGCTAGAACCCAAGATTATTCCAAAAAGAATTCTTCCTCGTTATGGATTTCATTCTCATACTGAAAGAATAAATGGTCGTTGGGCTATGATTGGTTTTATTGCATTAGTTTTATTGGAAATAAAACTCGGCCACGGTGTCTTAGTGAGGTGATTCTGTCATCAAGAAAAGGTAATAAACCTTATTTGCTGGGTTTAAATATTCATCAACTTGAAGACTTCGCGAAATGCAATGGCCAAGATGCTTTTAGGGGTAGGCAGATACATGAATGGTTATATAAAAAAGGTGTCAAGTCTTTAGACCAGATTACTGTGTTGCCAAAGGCTTGGCGTTATCAATTGATTCAGGAGGGCTTTTTTGCTGGACGGCTACGAGAGGCTAGTCGTTACTTGTCGAATGACGGCACACTTAAATTATTGCTTGAAACAGTTGATAATGAAATCATTGAGGCTGTTGGAATTCCAACACGCGATCGTCTAACTGTGTGTATTTCAAGTCAAATAGGTTGTCCAATGCAATGTAGATTTTGTGCAACCGGGAAAAGTGGCTTTCAACGCTCTTTGGAAGTCAATGAAATAATTGATCAAATTCTTAGTCTTAGAGAGGTATTGAATAGACGTCCTTCGAATATAGTGTTTATGGGAATGGGAGAGCCATTATTAAATATTGAGGCAGTTTTAGATTCTATTTATTGTATGAACAAAGATTTAGAAATAGGTCAACGCCGAATTACTCTCAGCACAGTTGGTATCTTAAATACATTACCTCAATTAGCTGAATTAGCACGGGAACGACTTGGTAAGGTTCAATTTACTTTAGCGTTAAGTCTTCATGCTCCAAACCAAGGATTACGTGAATCTATAATTCCTTCTGCAAAAGCATACCCTTTGAAGACTTTGATAGAAGATTGTAGACATTATCTTGATGTTACTGGTCGACGAGTGAGTTTTGAATATATTCTTTTAGGTGATTTAAATGATCAGATGGAGCATGCAGAAGAATTAGCTGATCTTTTAAGTGGTTTTCAGAGTCATGTTAATTTGATTGCATATAACCCCATAGCAGAAGAAGCTTTTAAAAGACCATCAACTTTTAGAATTAAGCAATTTATGTCAGTCTTAGAACGACAAGGTTTAGCGGTTAGCCTCAGAGCAAGTAGAGGCCTTGACCAAAATGCAGCTTGCGGTCAATTAAGACGTCAATATGCATCTTTCCATAAAGGCGTTTAACTAGAGTCATTATTATTTTCAGGGCTTAAGTGCTTTATGACATTTATTGATTGGTTGATTTTGGCTATTTATTTAGTGGTGACTGTGTTAATGGGAATAATTTTTAGTAAGAGAAATAGTACTGAAATTGATTATTTTGTTGCAGGTAGACGATTGACAGGCTGGATTGCAGGTGCATCTATGGCTGCGACAACATTTTCTATTGATACTCCGCTTTATGTTGCGGGTGTGGTTGGCACGCGAGGTCTTGCTGGTAATTGGGAGTGGTGGAGTTTTGGGTTTGCACATGTAGCCCTTGCTGTTATTTTCGCACCTTTATGGAGACGGAGTGGAGTGATAACAGATGCAGCACTGACAGAGTTACGTTATGGAGGAGCACCAGCTGCCTGGCTTCGAGCTGTTAAGGCTTTTTTGTTAGCTGTTCCAATTAATTGTATAGGTATTGGTTATGCTTTCTTGGCAATGCGAAAGGTTGCTGAAGCACTTCAAATAGTCGATGGTCATATTTTATTTGGTGGCATTAGTGACACTTTGTTGTTATTGACTATTGTTGCTGCTTTGATGCTTGCTTACACAGTTGTGGGTGGTTTATGGGCAGTGGTTATGAATGATTTATTCCAATTGGTACTAGCTTTACTTGGTGCTTTTGCCGTGGCTATCGCGGCTGTTCATGCGTCTGGTGGCATGACGAATCTACTTTCTGAATTAAGAGCTTTAGGTAGACCAGAATTATTGTCAATTTTTCCATGGGAAAAGACTAAAGATGGATTTCAATGGATTGGTGAAGCAGGGGTTAGCATTCCTACATTTATTGCTTTTCTTTCCCTTCAATGGTGGAGCTTTCGTCGTAGTGATGGAGGGGGTGAGTTTGTGCAGAGATTATTGGCAACTAAAGATGAAAACCAAGCTCAATTAGCAGGCTGGGTTTTTCTTGTTATTAACTATTTATTAAGAAGTTGGTTGTGGATTGTTGTTGGCCTGGCTGGTTTAGTTCTTCTTCCCAATCAACAAGATTGGGAGTTAAGTTACCCAATGCTTGCAGTTAGATATTTACCGCCAATAGTTTTAGGTTTAGTAGTTGTTTCACTTGTAGCTGCTTTTATGAGCACTGTAAGCACTTCAATTAATTGGGGAGCTAGTTACCTTACTCATGATTTATATAAGAGGTTTATTAAACCTAATGCTAATCAGAGGGAATTATTACTAATTGGTCAGTTGACAAGTGGTTTGCTTTTGGTCTTTGGAGTATTTACAGCATTAATTAGTGACAGTATTGGAACAATTTTCCGCCTTGTTATAGCTATAGGGAGTGGCCCTGGTGTTGTGCTTGTTTTGAGATGGTTTTGGTGGCGAATTAATGCAGTTGCAGAATTATCTGCAATGATTTGTGGGTTCTTCGTTGGTTTGATGACGTCTGTTGTTCCGATTTTTCGTATTGATGATTACGGTACAAGATTAATGGTTACCACTGCTTTTACTTCTGTTGTTTGGTTGATCTCTATGTTTGCGACCAAACCAGAATCTAATGAAGTCTTAGATAAGTTTGTGCATTTAGTTCAACCTCCAGGTCCAGGATGGCGTTCTTTTAGAAAGCGACTTGAGGTTAAGCCTGTTAATTCTATGCAAGAGTTGATCCTTAGGTTTGTTCTTAGTTCAGGATTGCTATTTAGTGGCATTTTTTTAACAGGGGCATTTTTGTTACATCAAGAAATGGGCGCCTGGTTAGCTTTGATCATTTGTGTTTTTTGCTTTTTTGCTATGAATAGAAATCTTTTGCACAAAACTTTTTTCTTGCATTGAATTTTCTATTTCTGTTTTTTTAGAGCAGAATGGTGAAAAATGTTTTATTACCTTGAGCTTCTTACGTTCAACAGTTTTGCCAATAATTATAGTTGCCCTATTTGGGCTAGCTTTTTTGGCAGTTAGTGCTCGAATTTGGTTGCCAGGAGATATGAATGCTCCTGCTCCAATGTCGTAATACTTAATTTTTGGATTTAATATCTGAGCATGCAAGAAGAGAATTCAAAGTTTTATGAGGATGGCCAATATGATTTGGCTATTGATCCTGATGTCCTTGCTGAAGAATTAGCAGCTGAGGTAGAGGGAGACCCATTGGATGAGATTGATTTAGATACTTTGGATTCAGATCGAGTAAGAGTTGCTACTGAATGTGAGATGGGGTTGAAGTGGTTACAGCAAGGTCATGAAGAACGTTTACAAGGGCTAAGAGTTTTTTGTGAGCATAGAGATCCCAGGGCCCTCCCTTTGCTTATACCTTTGCTTTCAGAACCTTGCCCAGTAGAAAGAATGAGTGCAGTTTATGCATTGGGTAGAAATCCTTCCCCCAGTGCTGTAAAGATTCTTCTTGAGTTATTGCAAACTGATGGAAATGCTTATGTAAGGAAAGCAGCAGCTTGGAGTCTAGGTAACTATTCGAATGCACCAGTTATGGGACCACTTGTCAAAGCTTTAAGAAATGATGTTGCAGCTGTTCGTTTGTGGGCTGCTAGCTCGTTAGCTGAAGTTGGTTCAAATGCATCTGCAGATGCAAATGTTATAGCCCCTGAATTGCTTCTGAGTTTGCAAATTGACCAAGAACCAATTGTTAGGAGTAATTGCATCTGGGCTTTGGGAAGACTCTATGATTTCCTCTCAGAAGAGCTAAAAAATGAATTAGTTGATCTTTTTATCTCGATTTTATTGAATGATTTAGAACCTTCTGTGCGATATGAGTGCAAGATTTCATTAGAGCAAATTGATAATCCTTCGGTGCAAGATCGCCTTAAAAGCCTTGTAGATCAGGGTTTCTTGACTTGAAGAGTAAAAATTAATGTTTAGATGTAACAAATGAGTTCACTAGTTTGGCGCATTTTATATAACATTTAGTACCTTCTAACTTGGATGAATGCCTCAACGCATTATGCGATTTCGGATTCGTCAAGATGGTGTAGTTGAAGAATCTGTTGAAGGAATGACTGGTGATTCCTGCAATCAGCTCACTGAAAAGCTTGAGGCTGCTTTGGGAGTTGTTCAGCAGAAGGAGCTGAAACCAGAGGCTTATCTTCAAGAGAAAACTCAATCTCAGACACAACCCGCAGAGATTATCTGATGTCACATTTTAGTACAGTCAAAACCAAATTACGCAAGAAAGAACCCTTAGTTCAGGCTCTACATAATTTAGGGTTTATTCCACAACAGGGAGAACAACTAGTAAGAGGATATAGAGGGCAGACAGTTGCTGCAGAAGTTTCTGTAGAGATGCCTGATGGAGGAGATATTGGTTTTAAATGGAATGAAAATTCACAGTCTTATGAATTGGTAACTGATTTGGATTTGTGGAAACAAAATATCCCAGTAGATCGTTTTTTGGCCAAATTAACTCAACAATATGCTCTTAATACAGTTCTTTCATCAACTAAAGAGGAAGGCTTTGAGATCGCTGAAAAAAAGAATCATATAGATGGATCAATTGAATTAGTTGTAACTCGTTGGGATCCCTGAGCTTATAAATTGTCTAATAATCCATCGGCAGCTTTTCAAGCTAAGTCGTTTGATGAAGTAGGCCCTAATGGTCGTGAACCAATTTTAGGGGGTAAGTTGCGTGAAAGAGCCGTATGGGTTGATGAATCAACCTGTATAGGATGTACATATTGCAATTCAGTTGCTAGTAATACTTTCTCAATGGAGCCAGATATGGGAAGAGCCAGGGCTTTCCGTCAGGATGGTGACACTACAGAAATCATACAAGAAGCAATTGATACTTGCCCTGTTAATTGTATTCACTGGGTTAACTTTGAAGACTTAGATAAGTTGCGAATACAGCTCGAAGAGCAAGGCGTCTATCCTTTGGGCATGCTTCCTAAAATTTCACGAAGAATCAAGCCTGATCAGAAAACTTAGAAATTCAAAATGCCTTATAGATCAATACCTTGTAGACGTTTTGGAAGAAGTGAATTGAATATGCCTGTTTTATCATTAGGAGGCATGCGTTTTCAACAGAGTTGGACTGATATTAATGCTAAGGAAATTTTAAAATCGAATCAGTTGAACCTTGAAGAGATTCTTCTGTTTGCGGCAGAAAATGGCTTGCACCATATAGAAACTGCAAGACACTATGGAAGTTCTGAACTTCAACTAGGCTGTGCGTTGCAAAAAATTCATGACGATAAAAGAATTCTTCAAACAAAAATTCCACCTAGAGAAAATACTATTGAATTTGAGAAAGAACTCGAAATTAGTTTTTGCAGATTGAAGTGTCAAAAAATTGACTTGTTGTCAATTCATGGAATTAATCTCTCAGAGCACCTTGATCAAACAATTCGCTCAGGTGGTTGTTTAGATGTAATACGTCGTTGGCAGGATCAAGGTCTTATTGGTCATGTTGGATTTTCTACTCATGCCCCTACAGAGTTGATTGTGAGTGCTATAGAGACAGGAGAATTCGACTACGTTAATCTTCATTGGTATTTTATTTTTCAAGATAATGAGCCTGCATTAGAGGCAGCGGCTAAATTTGATTTAGGAGTATTTATTATTAGTCCTACTGATAAAGGAGGTCATCTACATTCACCATCTGCAAAACTCAGGAGTCTATGTTCTCCTTTGCATCCAATAATTTTTAACGATCTCTTTTGCTTAGCTGATAAGAGAATTCATACTATTAGCGTTGGTGCATCTACTGTTCAAGATTTCATGCTTCATATGGAAGCTTTAACATTATTGAATCAGGTAAATGATTTTTTACCAAATATTGAACAATGCTTGCTAGATGCTTCGTGCGATTCACTTGGTCATGACTGGCTTAATACATGGAAAGAAGGATTGCCTAAATGGGAGGATACTCCAGGGAAGATGAATATTCCTGTTTTGCTTTGGCTATATAACCTTATGGAATCTTGGGATATGGAAGAATTTGCGAAGGCACGTTATCGATTACTAGGTGGCGCTGGTCATTGGTTCCCAGGATGTAATGCGGATAGTTTAGATAATGAAGTAACTGAAGAAGAAATCAAGAAGGTCCTTGCTAAGAGTCCTTGGGTGGATCAAATACCTATGATCTTGCGTAAAACTAGAGAACGTTTAAAAGGTGATGCTGTTCAAAGATTATCAAGTGTTTAAGTACCTAAAGGTCTTTTGTTCGGAATGCCAATTCCTCGAGGATATTGTTCAGGACATTTTTCTAAGCATTTGACTCTAATGATATGTCTTGTTCCTTTGTTTTCTGGAAGATCAAAGCGTTGTATTTGATTGATTTCACCTTTTAAGAGTATTAATGCTTTTTTGAGTTTGCGTTGTTCATCAAATGTCCACTTACCTTTATAAATAAGGGCTTCGCCAATATTATTTAAAAATGGGATAAGGTACTCAGCCACTATTTCCGAAGTGGCCACTGCCCTTGCTAGTGAGAGATCAAATGAATTGCGGTATGAAGAATCTTGACCCAAAAGTTCTATCCTTTTATTTATTACATTTACTCTTGAGGTAAGGCCAAGTCCTTCTGCAATTTTTTTTATAGCAATTGTTTTGCGGTTGATTGAATCTACTAGTGTTAAAGATGAATTGGGAAGTGCTATGGCAATAGCTAATCCTGGTAAGCCACAGCCAGATCCAACATCAATAATTTTGCAAGATGTTTGCGAGTTTTGAAGCTCTTTTTTTAATGGCCAAAGACTATCAATTACTTGTCCGATCCAAAAGTCATTTCCTTCTGTAAGTCGAGTAAGATTTGTTTTCCGGTTCCAGTCTCTTAACAACAATTGTAGCTTTGTAAACTTCTCAATCTGGTTTATTGATGGCGTCCAATTGAGCGCTTTTGAAATGAGTAGTTGATTTGTTTGGAGGATTTTTTCCTTTGGCATCAAAAATAATGCAATTTTGTGTATGAGTTTTTAACCTAAATATGTTATCTGAACTTTTCTGTTGGGCTCTGATCGGAATTATTACGAAATTCTTGGTGTCTTGCAGTCTGTTGATCCTAAAAGCTTACGTAAGGCCTTTCATCGCTTAAGTAAGGATCTTCACCCTGACACGACCTCGCTTCCAGTAGATGAGGCAGCTAAGAAGTTTCAAAAAGTTTATGAAGCATATGAACTTTTGTCAGACCCTGTTTTAAGAGAGGCTTATGACAAGGAGATTAATAATATTAATTTAAAGACTCTCCATTCAGAAAAAAATACTTTCAAGACCAGCTTATCTTCATCTAAGACAGTTTATTCTGTTGATTCAAGAAGACCTTTATCCGGTGGTGAGTTATTTTCTTTACTTCTTTTGTTTATCGCTATCTTTCTTAGCCTACTTTTAGGGATAGGCTTTGCTTTATTAGAAGGTAGAGAATTGCAAGTTACTCCTAGTTGGCTTGTTATTGAGTATCCCTTGCCTGTTCTTAATTTAAAAAGAAATAAAAATGACACAATTGCCTTCTCCAGCCACAGCTTTAAATCAGCATTCTTTAGGAGAGCTTGAATTATGGCTTAAGACTTTAGGGGCTGAGAAAAATGAGAACAATCCTTGTATTTGGCAATGGGAGACAAGTGAAAGTTCTGCTGAAATTGAGATGATGCAAGATGAATTAAAAGTAACTTGGATGTCCAAAAGAAAAGAAAGCCAATTTAGTTTTCCGTATGGTTTGTCACGTCAAGATATTGAAGCTGCTTTACAACAAGGACCTTAGAAAAGATCGTTTAAACCGTTTTCAATAGTTTTGTAGCATTTTTCTAGTTGTTCATTAGTTATGCATAAAGGAGGAAGCAAGTAAACTACATTTCCAAGTGGCCTTATAAAAACTCCTTTTTGCACCGCATATTGTTTTAATTGCTTACCAGCATGATTTAAATACCCTTTGCTTTCATTTGTTTTGATATCAAAAGCAGCAATAGTTCCCATAACTCTAGGCTTTTCAACTCTCGAGTGTTTTGTTAATTCTTTTAGATGTTTTATATGCCTGGCCTCAAATTCTTTGTAATTCTTTGGATTGTTTTCTAATAAATTTAAGCTTGCATTTGCCGCAGCACAACCTAATGGGTTTGCAGTAAAACTGTGACCATGCCAGAAAGTTGCTTCTGGCTTTTTATCCATAAATGTTTGGAAGATACTTTCACTTGCCATAGTGATTCCCATGGGAAGACAGCCGCCAGTTAAACCTTTGGAAAGAGCCATTAAATCTGGAGCAATATCTGCTCTTTGAGAGGCAAATAAATCGCCACATCTTCCAAACCCTGTCATTACTTCATCAGCAATTAACAGACTGTTCCCCTGCTTAACAAGTTCAGCGGCTTTTTTGAGAAAGTCTGGCCTTACCATACGCATGCCACCTGCCCCTTGAACCAGTGGCTCAAGAATGACTGCCAAAGTAGGTGTTTTAAGTAGTTTTTCAAGTGTTAGTAAGGCTTCTTCTTCTCGTTGCTCTACACTTTCGTCATCCCACCATGTAGCAGGCCAAGGTGCCCTTTTTACAGGGAACAGCATTTTCTCAAAAGGTTGATTAAATAAGTTCCTTTCGCCTACTGCCATTGCTCCAAAGGTGTCTCCATGGTAAGCGCCCTCAAAACCAATGATTTGAGACCTTGAATCGCCTTTGTTATACCAATATTGGCATGCAATCTTAATCGCAACTTCTACAGCGGTTGACCCATTATCCGAAAAGAATAGTCTTTGAAGTCTTGTGGCATGGCTTAATCTTTTTGCTAGCTCTTCTGCTGGAGGATGTATAAAATCTGCAAAAATAATTTGTTCTAATTGATTTGCTTGAGATGAGATTGCACTTGCAATATCAGGATTTGCATGACCATGAAGAGTAACCCACCAACTACTTATTGCATCAATTAATGGAGGTTTATTGTCTCTAAATAGTAGGGCTCCACTTGCTTTTGATATCCTCTCTGGAGGCTCTGATAACGGGACTTGTGTGAATGGTGGCCATATGTTGCTGTTCCACTCGCCAGAGGGTAATGCTTCTAGACTGTTGAAAGAATTCATGTTGTAGCTACGTGCTTGTTATATAGAAGTTGATTAAAAGAAAGGATCAAAGGAATTCCAATAAACTTCGTTTGCCATAAAGATGGCTTGGAAAATAATTAGTCTATAAGCACTAATTATTTTTATTTGGTTAACAGTCTCAAAGCTTTGTAGTTAACTTAGCAATATTGTCGCATTAGTTTTTGAAATACCGCTCCAAGCTTTTGTTTTTCCCATTCTTCTGAAAGCTGTTTTGCGGAGACTTTGTCAAATCTTGGTAATTGTGCAATCACAGAAACGCCACTAAATTCTTCAAGAGTTCTTGGATTATCTTCATGTTTGTGTCCATTTAGGATGAGCCCCATTAGAGGGATGCTTCTATTTTGTAAAGCTTCAATACTTAATAAGGTGTGATTAAGTGTGCCAAGCCCTGTTCTTGCTACGAGAATAACTGGAAGCTTCCATGCCTTTAATTGTTGGATCTGTAAGAATGCTCTATTTAATGGAACCATTAATCCTCCTGCAGTTTCTATGATCAGGGTTCTTTGGGTTATAGGCAGCTTTAACTCCGAAGGGTTAACCATACGATTTTCTTTTTCAGCTGCCCAATGAGGAGATACAGCGGCTTCAAATTTATATGTTTCTGGAATTAATCTTTCGTTTGGCAAAGAAAGTAATTTAGAGACTGTGCCTTTATCACCATTATTTTTTAAGCCACTTTGAATAGGCTTCCAATATGAAGCATTAAGACCTTGTACAAGGAAAGAACTTACAATTGTTTTCCCTACATCAGTATCTGTTCCGCAAATTACTATTTTGGGTGATAAGTAATTCATTTTTGTGCCAAGACTAGTTGTATTAACCAAGTCAGTTGATTTTTCGACGTTTTCTCTGAAACGCGCCATGCTTTTTGCAAGCGTCGCCATTCACTAATTTTTAGTGGTTTGTGATGAGTGGCTTGAGCACCAATTTTGATAAATGGTTTTAGTAAAGGGGTTACTCCATTCGCGCTTTGTGTAATTTTTTCAGTTTTTTGATACCTTATACACTCTACTGGGAAAGTATTAATTATTGCTTGTTGAGACGGAAAGTCCATTGCAGTACATTGAACGTTAGATAAAGCTGCTGCTTGATGCCATTCAGGGAAGCTGCCATGAACTGGTAAGGCCAAAGCTAACAATCCTCCAGGCTTAAGTACTGAGAACCATTCTTGAAGTCTTGCTTGTGGATTATTTAACCAATGTAGTGCAAAACTTGATGCTATTAAAACAGGAGGTTCTGAAATATTGGGAAGGCCTAGATTTAAATCCCAAAGTCTGACTGAATGATCTTTAGAGTGATGCTTTAGCATCATTAGTGAGCCGTCGACTCTTATGACAGATTGATCCTTATTGAGTTTTTCTAGAGCATCTGCAAGTAGACCAGTCCCTGTTCCTAAATCTAACCAAAGTCCTGGTGGAATTTGATGGTTAAAACATTCTTTAGCTAATTGCTTTGCAATAAGATCTTGAATAGTTGCCTCACTATTGTAGCTGTTACAAGCCTTGTCGAAATTCTTGAGAATATTATCTTGCCATACCATTGTCATTTCAATGTTTCGAGCCAAAGTCTTGTATTATTAATTATTTCCTGCATTAAGATTAAATGCCCTTGGTTTGGAAGAACCCAATGCTTTGGTTTTACATTGAGCTTTGATGAAAGTTCTTCGAAAAGCTGATGCTTAACTGAACCAATTACTATTTTATCTTTTTCCCCGTCAATTACTAAAGCTCTTGCATTTCGATTAATATCACATGGCAATTTTTCTGTATTAATAAGTAGTTCTAAATCAGTTTTAAGTTTTTCTTCTCCTTTCATTGAAAGCTTTTTATAGAGAACTTGTGGCTTGAAATTTTGCATTAGATTCGGCGAATTTGCTTTTTCCCAAAAAAGTTCAAGCATTTCATTTTTATTTTCTGTTTCTAATGCTTTTTGCATTCCTTTAAGACCAATTTGCAAAGATCTTCTTTCTCTTCCTGCAATTGGTATAAAGCGTCCAAAGCAGTTGATTAACACTATATGAGTAGCTTTACTTAAGACGGATTTATCAATCAAATGGATCCCTAAGGAATGACATATCACTACTCTTGTTTTTGAATACTTGCTCCAGCAAGGCTCTATTGCTGTAGTGCTTGTATAACCTCTTTCTGCACTGGTCCAGACCCACCCATTTGTTAGGAAAGACTCTTCCCAGGAAAACCAGCTTTTGCTATCACTACTCCAGCCATGCATTGCAATAACTTCTTTCATTGTTTGGCTAATGATGAAGTCAATTTTTGTAAGGTATTTTTAGGAAGATTTCTTCTTACTACAATTCTTAGCCTAGAAGTGCCTTCAGGAACTGTTGGAGGTCGAATTGCTACACATAACAATCCATTCTGCTCAAGCTTTTTTTGGTAAGCAAGTGATTGTTTATTGGAGCCTATTACTATCGAAATAATAGGACCTTCACCCGGCGGGTAATCCCATCCTTGAGTGTTAATTTGATTGCGCCATCTTTTGGCTTCCAGTTGTAATTCTTCCCCCCATGAAGGATTCTGTTGAATTATTTTTAGTGCTTCTAAAGCTGCTGCAGCAAGAGGAGGTGCCAGAGCTGTTGTATAACGAAACGCGCCACTTTTTTGGACTAAATCTTCTCCAATAAATTTGTTGCTTGCTAGAAAGGCACCTCCGCTTCCAAATGCTTTACCAAAAGTGCCACTAATCAGTGAGACTTGATCGGAAAGTCCATAACATAGCCCTCTACCTTGATATCCCATCACTCCAAGAGCATGTGCTTCGTCTACTAAGAGGTTCGCATTGTATTTTTTGCAAAGCAAGCAAACTTTTTCTAGATCTGGGCTAGTTCCTTGCATGCTGAAGAGACTCTCTGTAATAACTAGTACTTTTTGCCCGTGTGAGAGCGTTAAATATTTTTGCAGTTCATTTAGATCATTGTGAGCGAAACGTTTGAACTTTGCTCCACTTGCATGTATCCCTACTAATAAAGAATGGTGAATCAATTTGTCTGCAAGTATTAGAGTATTACGATTTGCCAAAGCAATTACTGCAGCTAAATTTGCTTGAAACCCACTTGGGAAAAGTAAGACATGCTCTCGATTTAACCATTCTCCTAAAGCATTTTCTAATTTCTTATGGATTGGACGACTGCCAGTTATGAATCGAGAGCCACCAGCACCAACTCCTTGCGAAATCATGGCTAAATTGGCTGCCTCTACTAACTTTGGATTTGTACTTAGTGATAGGTAATCATTGCTCGCAAGATCCAAAAGGGATATTTTTTTATTCTTTTCATTAAGACCATGCAATAGGCCTTCTTCCTTTCCATGTTCCCAGATTCGTATTCTTCTTATTCGATCTAAAGGAATTCTTTCCATAACTTTAGTTTTCTTTTTGAAATTGGATTTGATTTGGATTTAAATGTGATTGCTTTGCGTTATCTATTCACAAAACCTCACCTTCATAGAAAGATTAGGGAGAAGCAACATTTAGCTGATTAATATTTGTTTTATATAGCTTAGGGGCGAGGGTTACGACTTCCAAAGATGATGTCAAAGAAAATCTTGATCCAGCTGAGATTTTTCCATTTCAGCTGGACGATTTTCAATTGGCTGCGATTAAAACCTTGAATCAGGGATATTCATTAGTTGTCACCGCTCCAACTGGATCAGGAAAAACTTTGATCGGTGAATATGCAATATATAGAGCAATGCAGCATGGCCAAAAGGTTTTTTATACAACACCTTTAAAAGCTCTTTCAAATCAAAAGTTGAGGGATTTTAGAAATCAGTTTGGCGCCGAGAATGTAGGTCTTATGACTGGTGACTTAAGCGTAAATAGAGCTGCTTCAATTATTGTTATGACGACCGAAATTTTCCGCAATATGCTTTATGCGGAGAAGGATGATGATCCTTTGATTGATGTTGAGTCAGTTGTCCTTGATGAGTGTCATTATATGAATGATTCTCAAAGAGGTACTGTTTGGGAAGAATCAATAATTCATTGCCCATCTTCTGTTCAACTTGTAGCTTTGTCTGCAACAATTGCGAATGCTGGGCAGCTTACTGATTGGATTCAGCAAGTTCATGGACCTACCGAATTGATCGCAAGTGATTTCCGACCAGTCCCTTTACATTTTAGCTTTTGTAGTGCAAAAGGGTTGCATCCCCTACTCAATGATGCTCGTACTGGCCTTCACCCAAATTGCAAAGTTTGGCGACCTCCTAAAACACATCGACGGAAAGGACGTTCTATTAAACCACCTCAACCTGAAGCCCCGGCTATTGATTTTATAATTAAAAATTTAGCAGAGAGAAATATGCTTCCTGCTATTTGTTTTATTTTTAGTCGACGTGGTTGTGATAAGGCTGTTAAGGATCTGGGTAATGTGGTTTTAGTATCTTTGGATGAGAAAAAACTTATTCAGGATCGCTTGCAGAGATATGTTTCTCAAAACCCTGAAGCTGTTCGTCAGGGTTTTCACCCAGAGGCTCTTTTGCGAGGAATAGCGTCACACCATGCAGGTGTTTTGCCTGCTTGGAAAGAATTAGTAGAAGAATTATTTCAGCAAGGTTTAGTCAAGGTTGTTTTTGCGACTGAAACTTTAGCTGCAGGGATCAATATGCCCGCTAGGTCAACAATAATTTCTTCTATATCTAAAAGGACACAAGATGGCCATCGACAACTTACAGGTAGTGAATTTCTACAGATGGCTGGGAGAGCAGGTCGTAGAGGATTAGATGCGCAAGGTTATGTAGTAACTGTACAAACTAGATTTGAAGGGGCACGGGAAGCAGGGCATCTTGCACTTAGCGCTGCTGACCCTTTGTTCAGTCAATTTACGCCTAGTTATGGAATGGTTCTTAATTTATTGCAACGCTATGACCTTCACAAAGCAAAAGAATTGGTGCAAAGAAGCTTTGGCCGTTATTTAGCTGGATTGGATCTAGTTGATGATGAGGAGTGCTTGGATCGATTAAGAATTCAATTAGATAAATTGCATAGTTTTGGAGAGGAGATTCCCTGGGATGATTTTGAGATTTACGAAAAGTTAAAAAGTAGGCTTAAGGAGGAGAGACGTCTTCTCAGGATTCTTCAAAAGCAAGCAGCCGAGACTCTCTCTCATGAACTTACTTTGGCATTACAGTTTTCTAGTATTGGCACTCTTGTGAGCTTGAAAGCGCCTTCGTTGCGAAGTAGAATTAATCCTGCAGTTATTGTTGCCAAAAAACAAGGTCCTGGTAGATTTCCTTTGCTTTTATGCTTGACTGATCAAAATATTTGGGCATTAGTATCTTGTCAATCTGTTGTAGGTCTTCATGCCGAGCTGAAATGTCTAGATGTTGAGCACCTTGATATTCCTGAGATAAGCCGACCTAATCAGATCGCTTATGGTAATGATGGATCTAACCCTGTAGCTATTGCCATATCAGATTTAGCTAAATTACAAAATATGACTACACCTCAATATGATTTAGCTGGCGAAGTGATTTCACAAGCTAAATTGGTTAAAGATTTAGAGGATGAATTAACAAAGCTCCCTGCTCATAAATGGGGTGATCGAAAGAAATTAAAAAAACATCGCAAAAGGATGTATGAACTTGAAGCTGAAATTAAGGATCGTGAGCAATTAATTCATCATCGAGCTAATCAACATTGGGAAACATTCTTAAACCTATTAAAAATTCTTCAAAGGTTTGGTTGTCTTGATGACCTTGAAGCTACAGATATAGGAAGGTCAGTAGCCTCGTTAAGAGGGGATAATGAGTTATGGCTTGGTATGGCTTTGATGAGTGGTCATTTGGATCGTCTTAAGCCTCCCTCTCTTGCTGCTGTAGTGCAGTCTATTGGTTTAGAAATATCGCGCCGAGACTTATGGTGTGGGTTTCTTCCTTCATCTGAATCTATGGAAGCTTTACATGATTTAGGAAGCATTCATCAAGAAATTAGTAAAGCCCAGCAAAGCTTACAACTTGATATTCCTTTATGGAGAGATTCTGAACTAATAGGTTTAGTCGAATCATGGGCTCATGGAACTAGTTGGACAGATTTAATTAGCAATACCTCTTTAGATGAAGGAGATGTTGTAAGAGTAATGAGAAGAACGATAGATTTGCTAGCTCAAGTGCCATATTGTGAAGCAGTTAGTATGGGGTTAAGGCAATCTGCGAGAGCAGCTATAAAGGCTATTAATCGCTTTCCAGTGTCTGAAGCTGAGGATTTGGTAAAGGCTGATTTTGATCAACTTAATATAAATCCTGCAACTGAACGAGCCTCGTTAGATTGATGAAGTTTGCGATATCTCTACTGTGATTGAGTCATAGATGTAGGGTCAACTAATTTGTCAAAATCATCATTATTTATATAACCAAGCTCTTCAGACGCAGTTTTTAAAGTCAAGTTTTTTTTGTGCGCATATTGTGCAATTTCACTAGCCTTTTTATATCCAATTGCTGGAGATAATGCTGTCACAAGCATTAGAGACTTATTAAGACCTGATTGAATATTTCTTAAATTAGGTGTCATATTTTCAATCATTAATTCCCTATAGCTTTGACATGCATTTGAAAGTAATTCAATACTTTGAATTAAGTTAAATCCTATTAAAGGTTTATAGGCGTTCATTTGTAGATGACCACCACTACCACCCATAGTTACAGCAACCTCTAAACCTATGACCTGAAGACAAACCATAGACATAGCTTCGCATTGTGTTGGATTTGTTTTGCCTGGCATTATTGAACTCCCTGGCTCGTTCTCTGGGAGCTCAATTTCTGACAAACCACTTCTTGGCCCAGAGGACAGTAAACGAATATCATTTGTTATTTTTAATAGTGCGACAGCAAGCATTTTTAATTGAGTCATTACGTTGACCAAGCCATCATGACTTGCCATCAGTGCAAATTTATTATTTGTTGTAGATAAAGGGAAACCAGTTGATTGTGCAAGTTCAATTGCAACTTCGCGGTCAAAGCTCTTTGGTGCATTTAGTCCAGTGCCTACAGCGGTTCCGCCTAAAGGTAGTTCATATAGCTCTTTTAAACTATTCTGTATCCTTAGACGTGCAGAATCAATTTGATCTCGCCAGGCTGAGACTTCTTGACCAAGAGTTAGCGGAACAGCATCTTGCAGGTGGGTTCTGCCAATTTTAGTTATTGAATTCCACTCAGTACTCCTTTTGGCTAAGCTTTTAAAAAGTAGATTTAATTCTGGTAAAAGATTTTTCGAAATATCGTTAATTACTGCTATTTGAATTGCTGCTGGGAATACGTCATTGGTTGACTGAGAACAATTAACGTGATCATTTGGGTGCAATGGTTGATGGCTCCCCAGTGGTTGATGAGTCTTTTGTGATGCAAGGTTGCAAATAACTTCGTTGACATTCATATTCGTATGAGTCCCACTTCCTGTTTGCCATACATTTAAAGGAAACTGTTCATTATGCTGACCATCTAATATTTCGGAGGAGGCCGATATGATTAGATCCTTTTTATATTCATCTATAATTCCTAGCTTATGATTAGCAATTGCAGAGGCCTTTTTGATATGAGCTAAAGAATAAATGATTTGTAATGGCATACGATTATTCCCTATTGCAAAGTTATTTAATGATCTTTGTGTTTGCGCCCCCCAGAGAGAATCGTCATTTACTTTTATTGTCCCTAAACTGTCTTTTTCTAGTCTAAAAGATTTAGTCATTTGTTTTTAAAGCCCTAAGCGCTCCCAAATAATATTTAGATTTGCTTGATGTATTTCAGGATCAAAGCATTTCTTTAACTCATCTGCAGATAGTATTTGCTTGACTGCAATATCACTTTCAAGATTACTTTTAAAATCACCTCTGTCTTTATTCCAAGCTGAATGAGCATGTTTTTGTACTATGCCGTATGCCTCTTCTCTACTCATGCCTTTTGCTGTAAGTGCTAATAGAACTCGTTGGCTAAATACCACTCCTCCATAAACATTCATGTTTTTCAACATGTTTTCAGGGTAAACGCCTAGTTCTTGAATGATTTCAGTCATTTCTCGAAGCATAAAATGTAGAGTCGTAGAAGTGTCTGGGAACATCATTCTTTCAATGGAGCTATGACTAATATCTCTTTCATGCCATAGAGGGATGTTGTCTAATGCACCAATTACATAGCTTTTTAATACTCTTGATAGCCCACTAATACGCTCACTACGAATTGGATTCCTCTTATGCGGCATGGCAGAGCTTCCTTTTTGACCTTTGGCAAAGCTTTCTTCTACCTCCAGAACATCTGTTCTTTGTAGATTTCGTATTTCTGTCGCAAAACGATCCAAGGATGATCCAACCAATGCAAGAGTTTGGATATAGCTTGCATGCCTATCCCTTGAAATAACTTGAGTGCTTGCAGTATCAGGAACTAGATTTAAATATTCACACGCAATCTTTTCTACGTTTGGATCAGTATTTGCATATGTACCCATTGCACCATTGATTTGCCCCACAGAAACTTCTTTTTCTAGTAATTCCAGTCTTTCCCGGTTCCGAATTGTCTCTGCCAACCATCCTGCTAGCTTAAACCCAAATGTAATGGGTTCACCATGTATTGCGTGTGAACGGCCAATCATTGCAGTATTTTTGTGTTCTTTTGCTTTGGCGAAAATTACTTTTTCTAGTTGCTTTATTTCTCTAATTAATAGAGCAACTGATGTTTTTAATTGAAGTGCTAGGCCTGTATCAAGAACATCACTACTTGTCATCCCCACATGAATATACCTTCCAGCATCGCCAACAAATTCATTGACATTTGTTAAAAATGCGATCACGTCATGACGCACTTCTGACTCGATTTCAAGAATTCTCTTTGGATTGAAGGCCGCTTTATTGCGAATTTCCTTTATAGCCTTATCGGGAATATTCCCAAGTTTCCAGTTCGCTTCACAGGCAGCTAGCTCAACATCAAGCCAAGTTTGATATTTGGCGTGCTCCGTCCAAACATCACCCATTTCCGGGAGTGTGTATCGATCAATCAAAGGACATTTGTTTGTTACTTGAACTTGAACTTAGATCTTTTTTGTCAAGCTGACTTAAGTCTGTGATGTTCCACTTCCCAATGAACATATTTCCCCCATGATTGTTGCCTCACTAGACATCTTCCTCCTTTGCAGTTGATGACTTGAAAAGGAGGAAGGTCGTTCGGTTGATCATCTAACTTTGCAAAACTGCCTGGAGGTAAAAGATCAAGAATTTTCTTTGTTGATTTTTTTGAAATTATGCGTAGGTTTCTTTTTCGAGAGTTTTCACCCCTAAAAAGTAATTTGGAACTGATTTTTGGCACTTTATTCCTTTCAATTAGATAGATCTTGTAGCCAAAATTGTTTTTTTCCCATTAAGTGCGGTTTTTTTTTCGTTTCATGTTTGCTTTTATGAATATATGCCCAAAAAAAACCGGCTTGATCTTCACTTGCTAACCAAAGGTCTTGTTGATTCGCGACAAAAGGCCCAACAACTCATTCGTGCTGGAATGGTTAAAGATCGTAATGGAACCATTCTTGATAAGCCTGGAATGCCAGTTTCCATTGACTTAGAGATAGAAATTAAGAAATCAGACAGATTTGTTTCTAGAGGTGGAGAGAAACTCTTGGCTGCAATAGAAGCTTTTCAAATAAGCCTTTTAGGACGAGTTTGTATTGATTGCGGTATATCCACAGGTGGATTTACCGATTGTCTTTTACAGAATGGAGCATCGTTGGTTTATGGAATTGATGTTGGTTATGGACAGACTGCTTGGTCTATACGAAATGATCCCAAAGTTATTCTTAAAGAAAGAACCAATATCAGATATTTGAAACCTGAAGATATATATGCTCCGCAAGATCAATTTGCTGATTTTGCTGTTGCCGATCTTTCATTCATATCTTTGAAGCTTGTTTTGCCTGTAATTAAGTCTCTTTTGAAACCAGAACATAAGGAGGCACTTATTTTAGTGAAACCTCAGTTTGAAATTGGAAAGGATAAGGTTGGGAAAGGTGGAGTGGTAAGAGATCTAAAAGATCATTTGACGGTATTAAACTCAATTGTTGAATTCTCTCTTTCTACTGGATGGGAAGTTCAAGGAGTTATACCTTCACCATTACGAGGAGCAGCTGGAAATCAAGAATATTTAGTTTGGCTTAAAGTTAATGGATTAAGGGTACTTCCAGATCTTGAAATATTGATAAAAAATGCACTTAATTAAAGCGCTGAGTCGTCAACCTCTCCTGTCCTGATTCGTAAGACTGAATCCACTGGAGAAATGAAAATTTTTCCATCTCCTATTTCTCCTGTTTTTGCAGCTTCTTGAACGGCTTTTAAAACATTCTCAACTTTATCGTCTGCAACAACAACTTCAATTTTTAGTTTTTGAAGAAACTCCACGGTGAATTCTGAACCGCGATATCGTTCTACTTGGCCTTTTTGGCGACCAAAACCCCTGACTTCACTTACTGTCATTCCTACAATGCCAGCATTAACAAGGGCAACTTTGACATCTTCTAATTTGAAGGGTCGAACAATTGCTTCTATCTTTTTCATAATAAGAATTGAACATCTAAATATATTTTAGTGAGATTTAGTTAAAACTTCTTTGATTCCGTCAATGCTGGAAAAATATTTAGTGTTAAGCCAGCTTGCTCAGCATCTAGTGATAGCTCATCAGTATCTTTTTTTGGTAATTTGATTTGATTTGAGGCTATAGCGTCCCAATGAATATTCTCAAAATGGGTTTGTAGCCAAAGCATTCCATGGACACTAGTAGGTTGGATATGAGCACCGCCTTCAGTTCTCAAAACACGAATGTCCATTTAGATAACTAGTTAAGTACTTCTATTAGGGGGTGGAATCGTCATCGTGTTTGTACTTGATGATACAAAATCTGCCATTTGTCTTTTATATTGTGAGATCATTAATGTTTAGGAAATTTTATTAAAAGCTTGTATTCCAACTGTTCAGAATTATTTTTCTATTAGTGCTAGTTCAGTATTTTGAAAAATCAAAGATCTAATGACCAAGACCAGCTTTATGGTGAAAGGATTATCGAGAATGCAGAATTGCTTTGTTTCCCTAATCCGAATACTACAAGGATATATGAAATCTCAATAGAACTTCCTGAGTTTACTTGTAAATGCCCTTTCTCTGGTTATCCAGATTTTGCAAAATTATCATTAAATTATCAACCTGCGAAAAAAGTTTTAGAGCTAAAATCTTTAAAGCTTTATATAAATAGTTTTAGAGAGGTTAGAATATCTCATGAAGAAGTAGTTAATAATATCTTAGATAAGTTGGTAATATCTAGTAATCCAATATGGATGAACATAGAAGCAGATTTTAACCCTAGAGGGAATGTTCATACTATTATTAAAGCCAGTCATGGTATTAAAAAATAATTGATATCTTATTCTAATACTGGTTTAATCAATTTTGGAAATTCCTTGGAAAATCCTGTTAAGTCTCTATTGCATTTTCCTCCTATATATATAGTGTTTCCATCTTCTTTTGATATAGCCCATAGGAATTTAGTTGAGATAATACTCATAATTCCTCCTAAGAGAGTAATGGCAAAACCTATATAAACAATAGGGACTCCAGGATCTCTTTTGATTAATATACCGCTACTAGCTAATACCGCATATAAGTTTAACTCTTTTTCTCTGACTGTTATAGATTTCCCTTTTGGTCTTATAAAACCAAGGACCTCTCCTTCTTGGTTGAAAACTTTTAATGGACCTTCCTCGCTAGAAATTGTTGCTAGAATCTGTTCATTATTATCCTCAATATTTGGTAAGATTAGTCCCCATACTTGTTCACCTAATTCAGGTATAGAAGTTAATGGTAATTGAAGTTTAGGACTATTTCCTATTTGAATTGTAATAGCAGCTAATGACCAATCAGCTTGATAAATAGTTAGGCCATTATATCTTAAAGGATGATTCACACTAATCTCTTGATAGACAGGATTTTCCTTGGCTGAATCTATGATTTTTAGTAAAGATTTAAATTGTTCTGGTTGCCCTTCTGGAGATCTTTCAATTTTAAAACTTTCTAAAAAGAAACTTAATTTATTTTTTTGATTGGGACTTATCAGATCTATTGATCTTCCAGGAACAAGAAAGTTTTCAAACTTTTGCCCTTTAATAGAACCTAATGTTGCACCAAATATTAAAAGAATTAAGCCAAAGTGAACAATGGGTGGGCCAAAGCGACCCACAATACCTTTTCTTGCAGCAAGGCCATTTTTTTTCTTCTCTGTTTGCCATCCTTTTTTCTTAAGGAGTACTTCTAACTTGTTAATACTCTCTGAAGGATTAGTCGATTTCAGTATTTTTGAAATTGCTAATTTACTTATTTGTTCAGGCTTATCATAATGAAGCCATTTTATTGCTGACCTAAGGCTAGGCAATTGTCTCCTCCAGCTACAGACTATTAAGGCAATTGTTAACCATGCCAGAAGGGTAAGAAACCAATAGCTTGAATAGACATGGTCTAATTGAAGTTTAAGTATTTCCTCGCCATTTATTATTCCAAGCCAAGGAGTATCTGTGTAATTATTTAAATAGTTAATTCTTTCATCTTCCTGAGGTATTGCTGTGCCTATTGCACTGGATAAAGCAATTATAAATAATAAAGAAATCGCTACTTTTAGACTTGATAAGAATATAAAGATCCTTTTAATATATATCATCTCAATTTAAAGCCAATTGGCTAATAAGGTTAATGAACCTGTCGTGATAAATACGCATCCGCTTAAAATTGGGATCCATCGGCTGAAAGGACGTAAAGCAAGAATATTTGGGATTGTGCTTGCAGCCGTTCCGGCTAAAAGTAAAGGAGTTACTTGACCTGAGCCAAATGCAGCTAAAAGAATGATTCCAGATAAAATGTTTCCATTTTGGGCAATCCATGCCAGTAATACTGCCAATACAGGTGTAGTGCATGGAGAAGAAGCTAATCCAAATGCAAAGCCTGCAGTTACTGGGGCTAATGGTTTAGGAATTTTCTCTTTCCATGAATCTAGATTTGGACCTGCTGGGAATTGTATTTTTATAATTCCTAGAAGATTTAGCCCCATAACTATTGCAATAAGTGAAATTAATAAATTGAATTGAGAAGGTAATTGCCCATATATCTGACCTAACAAACCACTTAGACTCCCAAGCATTACTAATGAAAGGACAATCCCTCCACAAAACACAACACTTCTTTGGAAAGGTCTTTGACCATCTCCAAATCCAGCTAAATAAGCCACGGTTATAGGTAATAGGGAAATCGAACATGGACCAAGGCTTGTAAGAAGACCACCAAAAAACACAATTAATATTGTTAAAGGACCAGGTCGCTCTAGACCATTACTAATTAATTGCTGGCTATTGCTAGCAAGATCTGAAATAGCAAGATTAAGTAAAACGATTTTTTTAGGTGGATAAACTTCTAATTTATAAGCTTAATAATATCTAACTGAATTTTTTTTTGACTTTTAGGCCACCAATTAAACCAGTTGACTCAAGAGAGCATCTAACTAATAAGCCACAAATTGTTAGACTTGATAGTAAAGAGTTGCCTCCATAACTGATCATTGGTAGAGGCAGACCAGTTGTAGGCATGGATCCTGAAGCGACTGCTATATGCATAATCGATTGCCCTACCAGTAAAATGCTGCAGCCAATAGCAATTAACTTTGAATAATTATTTCTGCATCTTAATGATATCCTTAGACCAACAAATGCTACTAGAGCTAAAAATAAAATAAGCATCAAAGAACCTACAAATCCAAATTCTTCAGCAAAAATTGCAAAGATGAAATCTGTACTTATGAAAGGCAAATAAAGAAGTTTTTGAGTAGATAAACCATATCCTTCTCCAAACATTCCTCCTGAGCCAATAGCAAGTAAACTTTGTATTAACTGATATCCATTACCATGGGGGTCTTCCCATGGATTTAAAAAAGAGGTTACTCGCATTAATTGATATTTATAATTGTAAATACTTAAGCCTCCTAAAGTAATACCTAGCAAAGCAAATGAAAATAAATATCTAAATCTAATGCCTGAGGAAAGGGCAATCATCCAAAGTAGGATTCCGATTAGTGAAGCTGTACTTAAATTTGGTTGCATCAAAATCAGAGTAATTAAGACGCCGAAAAGAGTTATTTGAAAAAGCTTGCGCGAATTAGTAATTCTTTTCCATTGAGCAAAAAGATTTGCTGCCTGAAGAATTACAAAAGGTTTAATAAGCTCTGAAGGTTGAATACGAATAGGCCCTAATATTAGCCATCTTGAAGAGCCATTTATATTGCTACCAAATATTAAAGTTGAGCCTATTAACAATAACAAAATTAATAAACATATTCTTGATACTTTTAACCATTTTCTTAAATTTATTGATATAACTAACCAACTGAATATCCAACTTGTTATAAGCCAGGTTATTTGCTTTTTAAGAAAAAAAGCCCCGTCTCCCATATCTTTAGTAGCAACCCACCAACTTGCTGAACCAAGAATAAAAAGACCAAAAACAGACCAAAATAAAATTAATGATAATAATAGTCTCGCTTCTGAAGGCCAAAGCTCCCAAGGTAAAGGTAGAAGATTGTTGAAACGTTGTTTAAGATTGATATTTTCTATTGGCTTTGCATATGAACCTTCTTGCCATTGCAGCTTTGGATTATCGTTTTTTAAATAAGGACTTCTCAAAATTTGAGAAATTAATTTCTTTCCATTGATACGTTTAAAAGAGGTTTTGCCAAGTCTTTAGTATAGAAAACAAAAAACTTTAAATATTCCAATCTTGCTTCAATATCAAAACAAGACATAAAAGATTGTTTTAGCTTTTTGGATTCTATGAAAGTACAACAAACAGAATTGACAAACCTTCTTCTCAAGCAATTTGATAAATACTAATTTTGTGAATGCATTTGATTTTTTGTTCAATCTGCATCGGTTCTATTAGTTTATTTAATGAAACGGCATAATTTGCATTATCTGGTACTTCAAGGATAGGTTTTATACCTGCAGCATGGTAGATTCCGCGGGCCTTTAGAGCATCGGGGCCTTTGCTGGCATCCTCACTTCTTAAATCCTCAAAAAACTCTTCCTTGGAAGAGTCTAATGTTGCTGAAGAATCAAGGGAAGTCAGTCCAACATTGGATCAAGGAACTCAGCTTCATCCTTCAGGCGAAATGTTTGAAGGTTCTGTCAGTGAATATGTTTTGCTTCAGCGACGCATATTTATTTTGCATTTGGTTGTTTCAGCCTTTGCGGTTTGTTTAACAGCCATTTTTTCTGGTTTCACAGTTGCTTTTAGCCTTCTGGTTGGTGCATTATCTGGATTGTTTTATTTGCGTTTACTTTCTCGCAGTATTGGCAATTTAGGGAAAAAGACATCAGGGGTCAGTAATGTTCAATTACTAGTTCCAGTAGTTTTATTCTTGGCAGTCATACGATTGCCTGATCTCCAATTATTACCTTCTTTGTTAGGTTTCTTTCTCTATAAGCCAAGTTTAATATTGCAGTTTGTCCTCGAGAGTTAAAACTCAAGAGTTTTCTGTTTTTAAAGATTTGGTAAAAGGCACGATCAAGACACATAATCGCTTTTTGCGAACTTTTCATTTAAATCACAATGGGTCTATCTCCATTTAATTTGCTTTTTGCCGAACTAGAGGTTGGTCAGCATCTGTATTGGCAATTTGGAAATATCAAAGTTCATGGTCAAGTATTTATTACTTCCTGGATATTGCTTGGAGCATTAATTGCATTTGTGGTCGTTGGGACCAAAAAAATGGAACGCGATCCTAAAGGAATGCAAAATCTATTGGAATTTCTATGGGATTATATTCGTGACTTGGCTCGCACTCAAATAGGTGAAAAGGTTTATCGAGATTGGATGCCATTTATAGGCACTCTTTTCTTGTTTGTTTTTGTAAGTAATTGGGGGGGGGCTTTGGTCCCATGGAGATTGATTCATTTGCCTAGTGGTGAGCTTGGTGCTCCTACTGCAGATATCAATACCACGATTGCATTGGCATTATTAGTCTCGCTTTCTTATTTCTATGCGGGTCTTAGTAATAAGGGTTTGAGGTACTTCGAGTACTACGTTCATCCCACTCCGATAATGCTCCCTTTTAAAATTCTTGAAGATTTCACCAAACCTCTTTCACTTTCATTTCGTTTGTTTGGGAACATATTGGCTGATGAATTGGTTGTTGCAGTTCTAGTTTTTCTAGTTCCTTTGGCTTTGCCAATTCCTGTAATGTTCCTTGGCCTTTTTACAAGCGCAATACAAGCGTTGATTTTTGCAACTTTAGCTGCTTATTACATTGGAGAAGCAGTTGAAGAACACCATTAATCAAACTTTTTAGCCAGTATTAACTGTCTAAAACCCTTTGCTTTGGTCCCAATATTTCAAGGACCCATCTAAAAATCATTAGATGTCCCCGCTTAGGTATAAACTCACGGTCTAACTATTTAGCGTTTAACGCAATTTTTCTTCCTTCGATAAATCATGGATTCCATCACTTCCGCCGCTTCAGTTGTTGCTGCTGGTCTTGCAGTAGGTCTTGGAGCTATCGGACCTGGCCTTGGTCAGGGTAATGCTGCTCAAGGAGCAGTTGAGGGCATTGCCCGTCAGCCAGAAGCTGAAGGAAAGATTAGAGGTACTTTGCTTCTTTCTTTCGCTTTTATGGAATCACTTACCATTTACGGCTTGGTGGTTGCGTTGGTTCTTCTTTTTGCCAATCCTTTCGCAGGCTGAGTAGAAAAGTTTCCCAAAATTGACTTCTCATCTGAATAAGGCGTAAAAAAGTTTTTCCTATGAGAGGTTTATTGAACTTTAGTTTTGCTTTTGGCTCTTCCATTTGAAGAGTTTAATTTAACCGCTTTTAACCCTGCAAAATGGCTAGTTTTATTCTGTTCGGTGCTGAAGGAGGTCTTTTTGACTTAGATGCCACTCTGCCTTTAATGGCAGTTCAGGTGGTTCTCCTCACATTTATTTTAAATTCTCTCTTTTTTAAGCCTGTTGGTAAGGTTGTAGAAGAAAGAGAAGGTTATGTTTTTAAAAGTCGTGCAGAAGCAAAAAAGAAACTTGCAGAGGTTCAAACCCTTGAAGCGGATTTAAAGCAACAACTTAAGGAAGCTAGACAGTCAGCCCAGTCTGTTATTAATGAAGCTGAGGAGGATTCCAATAAGCTTTATCAAGAGGCATTGTCACTAGCGACCTCTGAGGCGAATGCTTCAAGAGAACAAGCCAGAAGAGAAATTGATTCTCAAAAAGATTCAGCTATTAATCAGTTGAAACGAGATTCTGACCAGCTTGGCGATTTAATAGTTCAACGACTTTTGGCTGAAAAATGATTTCTTTTAACATCATTGCTACTCAAGGATTTGGACTCAATTTTAATTTATTTGAGACCAACATTATTAATTGGGCAGTAGTTATTTTTGGGCTTTATAAGTTTCTTCCTAATTTTCTCGGAGGAATGCTGGAAAGAAGAAGAAATTCTATTTTGGCAGATCTTGATGATGCTGAAAAAAGACTTCATGAAGCGACTTCTTCACTAAATCAAGCCAAGCAGGATCTTGCAACTGCTGAAGAAAAGGCACAAAAGATTATTAGTGATGGGAAGTCGCGAGCAGAGGCAATTCGCTTAGAGAGCGAGAAACGCACTGTTGAAGAAATGGCCCGAATCAAGCAAGGGGCTGCATCAGATCTTAATTCTGAAGCCTCAAGAGTAAGCGCTCAATTGAGAAGAGAAGCTGCCAAGCTTGCTATTCAAAAAGCCTTGGCTGCCCTTCCTGGCAAATTAGATGACAATGCTCAGGCCAAATTAATTAGTCAATCTATTAAAACAATGGGTAAGGATTGATGCCTCTTTTAAATACAATTACCACTCCCTACGCAGAAGCCTTTCTTCAAGTCGCAGAGAATTCTAAAGAAATTGACAAAGTGATTTCTCAAGCAAAAGAAATTTTGCAACTCTGGAATGAATCATCTGACTTAAGAGAAGCAATGGCTTCTCCGGTGCTTGAAGTTGAATCTAAAAAGGCCGCTATTCAGAAAATCTTTTCAAAAAAAATTACACCATCTTTTTTGAATTTTTTGAAATTATTGGCGGATAGACAAAGAATAGGTTTTTTAGATTCTGTGCTTGAAAGATTATTAGAGATTTATAGAGAGCAGCGTAATATTGCTCTTGCAACGGTTACTTCGGCTACTGCTTTAGATGAAGGCCAGGAAGAAGAAATTCTAAGAAAGGTTCAAGCAATAGCTGGAACTGAAAACTTGGAATTGAATCTTCAAGTTGATCCCAATTTGATTGGTGGTTTTGTGGTCAATGTTGGTTCTAAGGTCATCGATGCAAGCCTTGCAGGGCAAGTGCGTCGATTAGGCCTTGAGCTTGCAAAGGTAAGCTAATCACCTACACCTTCAAAAAAAACCTCCTTTTCCCCCTTTCCTCTTCAACTCAATCTTTCCAATACCATGGTTTCAATACGTCCCGACGAGATCAGCTCAATTCTCAAGCAACAAATTGCTGATTATGACAAGTCAGTCTCAGTTAGCAATGTAGGTACCGTTCTTCAGATTGGTGATGGTATCGCTAGAATTTATGGCCTTGAAAAGGTTATGGCTGGGGAATTAGTTGAATTTGAAGATGGCACAGAAGGAATTGCGTTAAATCTTGAGGATGATAATGTTGGTGCTGTTTTGATGGGTGAGGCTTTAGGCGTTCAAGAAGGAAGTACTGTTAAGTCGACAGGGAAAATCGCCTCTGTTCCAGTTGGTGAATCAATGTTAGGTAGGGTAGTAAACCCTCTTGGTCAGCCTGTTGATGGGAATGGAGATATTTCTACAAGTGACACAAGGCTTATTGAGTCATTGGCCCCTGGAATTATCAAGAGGAAGTCTGTTCATGAACCTATGCAGACGGGGATTACGTCAATTGATGCAATGATTCCAATTGGTAGAGGACAGCGAGAATTAATCATTGGTGACCGTCAAACTGGTAAAACTGCTATTGCTATAGACACTATTATTAATCAGAAGGGCCAAGATGTAGTTTGTGTATATGTAGCCGTTGGTCAGAAATCAGCTTCAGTAGCTCAAGTTGTAGAAGTTTTAAGAGAAAAGGGAGCTTTGGATTACACAATTGTTGTTAATGCAAGTGCCTCTGAAGCAGCAGCTTTGCAATATCTTGCTCCTTATACAGGTGCTGCAATAGCAGAACACTTTATGTATCAGGGTAAAGCTACATTAGTTATTTATGATGATTTAACTAAGCAGGCGCAAGCTTATAGACAAATGTCATTACTTTTACGTCGTCCACCAGGACGTGAAGCTTATCCTGGCGATGTTTTTTACTGTCATAGTCGTTTACTAGAAAGAGCTGCGAAACTTTCCGATGACATGGGTGGAGGATCTATGACGGCTTTGCCGATTATTGAAACTCAGGCAGGAGACGTATCGGCATATATCCCAACTAATGTTATTTCAATCACAGATGGTCAGATATTTTTAAGTGCTGATTTGTTTAACTCTGGCCTAAGACCTGCTATTAACGTTGGTATTTCTGTAAGTCGCGTTGGTGGAGCGGCTCAAACCAAGGCGATTAAGAAAATAGCCGGAACTTTGAAACTTGAGCTTGCACAGTTTGATGAATTAGCTGCATTCTCACAGTTTGCTTCTGATCTTGATGAGGCTACTCAAAGACAGTTGGGAAGAGGTAAACGCCTCAGGGAACTTCTTAAGCAAGCTCAATTTGCTCCACTTAATCTTGCAGAGCAGGTAGCTGTTGTATATGCAGGAGTTAAAGGACTGATAGATGAAGTTCCAGTTGAGCAAGTCACTAAATTTGCTAGTGAATTACGTGAATATTTAAAGACAAGTAAGCAAGAGTACATAAATAAGGTTTTAACTGAGAAAAAACTGTCCGATGATATTGAAGCAGTTTTGAAGGAATCAATAAATGAGGTTAAGTCCTCAATGTTGGCAGACTCTTGAGGCCTCAGGAGATATAGGAGACTTTCCAAATGGCAAACCTAAAAGAGATCAGAGACAGAATTGTTTCTGTCAAGAACACAAGAAAGATTACTGAGGCAATGCGACTTGTCGCAGCTGCAAAAGTACGTCGAGCTCAAGAGCAGGTTTTACGCAGTAGACCTTTCGCAGACAGGCTTGCAAGAGTTCTTGAGAACATACAATGTAGAATGCAATTTGAAACTGCGGATGCTCCTTTATTGGAGACAAGAGAGGTAGAAAAAATTACCCTTCTAGCTGTTACAGGAGATCGAGGCCTATGTGGTGGCTATAACACAAATATTATTAAGCGTACTGAACAGAGATATGCAGAATTAAAAAATCAAGGCTTTCGTCCAGATTTAATTTTGATTGGACGTAAGGCGATTACTTATTTTCAAAACAGATCGAGTCAGTATGTTATTCGGACTTCTTTCCAGGATTTAGAACAAGTGCCTACTTCACAAGATGCAGAAAAAGTAACTAGTGAGGTTTTAGCTGAATTTCTTTCTGGCAGTACTGATCGAATAGAAGTCATTTATACTAAATTTATTAGTTTGGTTAGTTGCAATCCTGTAGTCCAGACTCTTTTGCCATTAGATCCACAAGGTATAGCAGAAGAAGATGATGAGATTTTTCGGCTTACAACTAAAGATAGTCGTTTAACAATTGAGAAAGGTACAGCACCTGCCAATGAGCAACCATCTTTGCCTTCAGATATTGTTTTTGAGCAAAGTCCAGATCAATTGTTAAATGCACTACTTCCGTTGTATTTGCAAAATCAACTTTTGAGAGCTTTACAGGAAGCGGCTGCTTCTGAACTGGCTAGTAGGATGACTGCTATGAATAATGCTAGTGATAATGCAAAAGAACTTGCAAAGACCTTAAATCTTACATATAACAAAGCTCGTCAAGCTGCTATTACTCAAGAAATACTTGAGGTTGTTGGTGGAGCAAGCACATAGTTATTCTCGATGCAATTAAAGTCTCTTGAACTAGAGATTCGGTGGCCTAAGGATTTACCTCTATCCGATTTACGTCTATTTATTTTAGATAGAATCAGAACTCATGGTGAGCCTTTGCGTTGGTCAATATCTTATGCCAATGCTTCTAACAACGTCGCTTATAGCAAGATATTAGGTATTGAAGCAGTGGTCATAATTGATTAGGAATAGGCATGAGAAATTCTTTTATTATTAATTTTTGATTTGTCCATTCAATCGCCTGTATTACCATCTCTTTTGTTGATTCCGACAGGCATTGGTTGCCCTATTGGAGGTTACGCCGGAGATGCTATTCCGTCAGCTCGAATATTGGCTGCTGCTACTGGCTGTTTAATTACACATCCAAATGTGATGAATGCAGCTTCTCTTTATTGGAACGATAATCGAATTCAATATGTGGAAGGCTATGGAATCGATCTCTTTACATCTGGCATGATATACCTTCAACCTGTACGTCAACAGAAAATAGGATTACTTTTCGATAGAGGTATAGATAATCAATTACGAGAGAGGCATATGCAAGTGGCAAATGCTTGTTATGCAAGTTTGGGTTTGGATATTGGCCCAGTCGTTACTACAGAAAAATCATTAGGTGTTTTTTTGCGGCAGGGTCCTAGTGGTTCTAGCTGGGGGGGAGTTGAATATCCTGATTGCCTTCTAAAGGCAGGTGAGAAATTAAAGGATGCTGGTGCTACTGCTGTAGCAGTCGTTACCAAGTTCCCTGAGGAAAATAACATTGCTTCGGTTGAATCATATCGTATGGGCAAAGGAGTAGACCCTTTGTCTGGTGCTGAAGCAGTTATTAGTCATTTAATAGTTAAGCATTTATCCATTCCATGTGCACATGCACCTGCAATGTCTTCATTGCCTATTTCATATAATCTAGACCCTCGAACAATGGCGGAAGAGATTGGCTATACTTTTCTGCCGAGTGTTTTAGTCGGACTGAGTAGAGCGCCTAACTTGGTGCCCGTTGATAAAGTGATCCACACCAGGAGAGGGCTTTACAATGATTTATTAGGCATTGAGGATTTAGGTGCAGTAATTGCTCCTCAAGGTGCGCTTGGGGGAGCTTCTGTTTTGGCTTGTATTGAAAAAGATGTCCCAGTTATTGTTGTCTTGAACAAGGGTGTACTAGATGTAGATGTAGAGGCTTTATGTATCGAAGATATTGCATTAAATGGTCAAAGACCAGTATTAATAGCAAGTAGTTATTTTGAGGCTGCAGGGTTACTGCTTGGATTACGTGAAGGGATATCTATATCATCATTGTGCCGTCCAATAGCACCTATTGTTTAATATCATTTAGACTAACAATTTAAATCTGAATCCTTAGCAAGTTATTCAGAATATGTCGCTGCTATAGGTATTCTCCATCCACTACCAAATGCTTGATTGCTTACTTTGAGCATTGGTGGTGCTTGTCTTCGCTTGAACTCTGATTTCTTTAGTAATTTTTGAATTTTCTTTATTAAATTTGGTTCATGGCCTTGATTGACTAGTTCAATTAAACTTCTTTTCTTTTCTATTAGACCTTTAAGAATAGGGTCAAGTTTTTCATATTCAGGTAAAGAATCTATGTCAAGTTGTCCAGGACGTAATTCTGCACTTGGTTGTTTTTGACGTATTGATAATCCAACAAGTTCTTTGTTGTTAGGAAGTTGATAAAACTCTTTCCATTTACTAGCGGCAGGACTATCGATCCAATCACATAGTTTAAACACACTAGTTTTGTAAAGATCACCAATAGCAGCAAGCCCTCCGTTCATATCTCCATAAAGAGTGCAGTAACCAACAGCAAGTTCTGACTTGTTACCAGTAGCAAGAAGTAGATGATTATTTTGGTTGGCTATTGCCATTAAGAGAGTACCTCTAATGCGAGCCTGGAGATTCTCTGCAGTTAGTCCGTGAGGCAATCCTTTTAACGTTGTTTTTAGAGCAAGGTCATAGCTTGTCATGAGAGATTCTATAGGAATTATTTCAGAGTTAATACCAAGGCGCTGCACAAGACTATTAGCATCTGTCACCGAATCTGATGAACTCCATGGTGATGGCATTAGAATTGCTGAGATATTTTTTTTCCCTAAGGCAGCTGTTGCTATTACCGCTACTAATGCTGAGTCTATTCCACCACTAAGACCTATCAATGCACTACTAAACCCACATTTTTTAGCATAATCTCTTACTCCAAGAACTAAAGCATCTAGTAGGACTTTTTTTGGGTCATCTATAAATAGAGGAGCTATTTGTTGAGATCCTGTCTCCCAGATTGCAATTGATTCTTGGCAATGAGGAAGAGCGATTAATATCTTGCCTTCAGAGTCGACTACAAAACTTCCGCCGTCAAAAACCAACTCATCATTAGCTCCAACTTGATTTACATAAACAACAGGACATTTAAGTCTTTTTGCTGCTTTTGCAGCAATATTGTGCCGAAGAGAGTATTTTTGATGCGCGAATGGTGATGCAGAAAGATTTAGAAGGAAGTCTACATTGACTGTTTCTAATTGCGTTATAGGGTCTGTTCCCTCTACACGTTTGTCTTGAATTTCTTCTTCTACCCATAGATCTTCGCAAATTGTTAGACCTATATTCCATGATTTTTTACCTTCTTGAATAGTTATGTGATTGCTCTTGTTTGTTGAGCGGAAATATCTCTTTTCGTCGAAAACATCATATGTAGGTAGTAGTTGTTTCCTCGCAATAACTTCCCAGCCTTTTTGATTGATTAGGACTATGGAATTAAATAGAGGTGGGAATTTCGCATCTTCAATTGTTTCGGCAATGCCTACAATTAACGTTAAATCTGGAGTCTTTGATGCAATACTTGCCACTATGGTGTCAAGTATTGCCCATTGTTCATTAATCAGGACAGAGTTTAATAGCAGGTCTTTTGGTGGGTAGCCCCATAAGGAAAGCTCGGGAGTAACGAGTAAATTGGCATTTTCTTTCGCTGCTTTCAGGCAAGCATCAAGAATTAGGTCACAATTCCCCTTAAGATCTCCAATAATAGGATTGATTTGCCCTAATGCGATTTTCATTTTCTCATTTCATACCGTAGAGATTCTTCTGAATTAGAGTTGGAAGTATGGCTTGAGGTATATCTGATTTTCTTGCCATACTTCTAATGCTTGAACTTGAAGTAGTAGGAATCTCTAAAGGTAAAATATCTATTTTGCCTCCTAACTCTTTTAATTTTTGCAGATCTATCTTATTGATTGGCCATCCATTGCGAGGTGCAATTCCTAGATGGGCTTTTTGAAGGACTTGTGATATCTGATTCCAAGTTGAAACTTGTGTTATTAGATCACTACCTATAATGAATATTAGTTTTGACTCTGGCCATAATTTTTCTGCTTGAATAAGAGTTGTTATAGCCCATCTGCTACTAAGACTTTGGTTGATCTCTAAATTAGGAATAGATAAGTCATTTACAAGCATACTTAGAAGTTCATATCTTTGATATAGAGAACTACTATGAGATTTAAATGGATTATTACTAGCCCAAGTAATTACTTTTGGGAAAAGCTTGCATAAACCCTCTAAAAGCGCTGCATGCCCAAAGGTTGGGGGGTCGGCACTAGTCCCTAGTAATGCTATTTGATTAGGAACATTGTTCACGGAAGTAGTGTATGAACCATGTTCATTTCTGTCCTTTTGTAAATTGGCCAATAATTCAGACAACTTTTTATTCTCGGATCTTTTGAGGCAAGACGATAAATAATTGAACTTGGTTGAGAACCTTTGTGATGACTTCCGTGTAGAAATTCTTTCGCTGCCAATCTACCAGTCATTTTAGTTGTCTGAACTGCTACTGCTGCTTGAACTAAAGCAATTGGGCCTGCAGGCGCAAGACTTAGACCACCAGTCAATGGAGTAGCCATTACTAAGATATGTCGTATTATTCCTAGGCAAAATTGAATGCTAATTTGTGCACCACCAAGTAGTGAATTATGAATCGAGAGTTGTTTTAACAACTTTCTGGCAGAAGTCCCTTTGAGTTGCAACCCATACAACTTGCTGAGTTGAACAATTAGCGCTGTATCTAATGCAAGTCCTGTTGCTAAATCAAGCATTACCATGGGGTTCATTGCAACGCCAGAAGCTTTAATGGCGGCAAATTTTCCAATAATACCTTGTGCTTCAACTTTTCTTCTTTTTAATCTTTCACTTTTTATTGATTCAGAAAAATTATCTGCTTGTCTAAGAGCATTTAACATTAACAATAATTCTCCTTGTTGTTCTAGAAGATTAATCAATGCTTTTTCTAAGGACTTGATTCTTGGGCGAGATTTCTTGCTTCTTATGAGGCCATTAGGTTGGATTTTTGCGATCCGAGGAGCAGCCGAAATGACCTCAATTTTCAGATGCTTAGCTTTGTCTGGTAGACGATTTCTTATGCTTCCTAATACTTGGTTGATTTCATTGGGATTCCATTGGTCACACCTGTTTAAGACCAACAAGATAGGCTTCCCGCATTTTAGAAGTGTTTCAAGGGCTTCTAGTTCAATTAGACTTAAATCATTATCTATTACTAAAAGCACTAAATCGCTATTTAGCGCAATGCGAGAGGCTAGTCTCGCTCTCCCAGAAGCAGCAATTTCATCAATTCCAGGAGTATCTATTAACTCAACTTTTTTGAGGTTGTATATAGGTTGATGCCAACTGACGCTTTTGGTACGACGAGTTGAACCATGAGCAACATCTGTAGCGAAAACTTCTCGTTTAAGTAAAGCATTTAACAGACTTGATTTCCCGACTCCTACTCTGCCAAAGACAGCAATCCTTAAGTGCCTATTGGTTAAGCAATTTAATTGGCGATCTAAGGCTATCAAGCTACCTGCATGTTGCTCTTTTTCAAGTTCACTAAGAGCTAGCTTCTGACGCCATTCCCTTAGCAGTTTTTTGCAGAGCTCAGGAGTGGATGTGTAATTCATTCTTAAGATTTTCCATGCCAGCCAGCAAGAACATCCAAAACAGATTTTGCACCTATCAACCCAACAAAACTTCCAAATTCATCTACGACTACCTTTATGCTATTTGTGTTTTTATTGAAGCTAGTAAGTAAACGATCTATACGAATCATTTCTGGGACAAATTCTACTTTATAGGACAAGTCCTTAGCTGTAAGTTGGTTATGACCTTGAAGTAATGCGGTTAGCAAGCGTTCTCGATTGGCTATACCTATGACTTTATCAACTCCTTTTCCAAGGACAACCCATGATTCTGAGTTGTTAGTAATTAGTATTGACTTTAGTTTCTCTAAAGTCTGATAACCATCTAACGTAGGTGCAGCAACTCGTGGAGTCATGAGATCGCGTGCAGTAAGATCATTCAGTTGAAAAACCTTTGAAATCATTGCTGCTTCATCTGCTTCGATCTGACCTTTCTGTGAACCAATCCTTGCCATTTGCCTGATTTCTTCTTCATCAGTACTTATTTCACTTTCCGTAGTAATTACAGGAAGTAGTTGTTCTAATAGCAAGACTATAGGCCGCATTAAAATACTTAAAAAATTAATAATCGCTGCACTGGCTAGTGCAACTTGCAAGGATCTTTTTGTCCCAATTGATTTAGGAAGGATTTCTCCCAAAACTAAGATTAGTATCGTTAGACTTATTGAAAAAAATGGCAATGCTATGGGGATACTGTCCGAAAACACTTTTGTTGCGTATATCCCTAGCATTAAACTTCCAAATACATTAAAGCTGTTATTGGTTATTGTGAGCACTGTTAAGGTTCTGCCTAATCGGTATTTCAGTTTTGCTAATTTTTTTGCTCCTTTGACTGGGTCGCGTTTTGCAGCAAGCTCATGTACTCGTAATGGATTGACAGCGAGGAATGCAGCTTCTGAACCCGAGCATAATGCGGATCCAATAAGTACTACAAGAACTAGAATTACTAGAAAGAAAAGATCTGAGTCCATTGGTTTGTGAACTTCGGAATCATGAAGAATCATTAGACCTTTATTTTTCCATTAACTTCAATCTCTGGCCATCTTTAAATAAACAAATGATTTATCCGTGACTAATCAGAACATATATAAAGAGCGCAGAAGATGCTTTTTATCTAACTTAAAAGGTCATGCAGCAATTATTCCTGCTGCAAAATTGGTAATGCATCATGCTGATTGTGAGTTTCCTTTTCGACAAGATAGTGACTTTTGGTACTTAACAGGTTTTGATGAGCCAGATGCCATAGCACTTTTTTTACCACATAGACCTCAAGGGGAAAGATATATATTATTTGTTTTACCCAAAAATCCTGTAATTGAAGTTTGGAATGGTTTTAGATGGGGAGAACAAGGAGCAATTAATAATTTCGGAGTAGATATTGCACACCCTATCGATCAATTTCCAACTTTATTGAGTGAATATTTGTCAGGTGCTGAAGGTATTGCTTTTCGCATAGGCCGCAATTCGGATATAGAAAATATTGTCTTAAAAGTTTGGGCTGAACAATTAGATAAATCACCTAGGACTGGTTTTACTCCTTATTCATTAATTTCACCTTGTCCATTGATTCATAACCTTAGGCTTTACAAGAATGAATGGGAGATACAACGAATGCGTGAGGCCGCATTAATTACAGCAAAAGCTCATGAGCTAGCTCGTCAAATGTCTTGTCCTGGAATGAATGAAAGAGAAATTCAAGCAATAATTGAAAAACATTTCTTGCGAGAAGGGGCTCGCGGTCCGGCATATGGATCAATTGTTGCAAGTGGAGATAATGCATGCATCCTTCATTACACCTCTAACAATTCCCTTATGAAAGATGGGGACTTGTTACTTATTGATGCAGGGTGTTCTCTAGAAGATTATTACAATGCAGATTTGACACGTACTTTCCCAATTAATGGAAGATTTACATCTGAACAAAAAAGTATTTATGAAATAGTTCTAGCTTCACAGAAAGTGGCAATAGATAGTGTTGTTCATGGGAATACTACCGAAGCAGTGCATTTCTCTGCTGTAAGAGTTTTAGTTGAAGGCTTACTTGAACTTGGCTTGTTGAAAGGAAGTATTGATGAAGTTATTGAGAATAATTTATATACTCATTTGTATATGCATAGGACTGGACATTGGTTGGGCTTGGATGTTCATGATGTTGGTGCATATCGTCTTGGAGATTATGAAGTCAAACTTGAACCAGGTATGGTTTTAACAGTTGAACCTGGAATATATATTAGTGATAGGATTCCAGTGCCCAATGGGCAACCAGAAATAAATAGCAGATGGAAAGGTATAGGTATACGTATTGAAGATGATGTGGTGGTAACAGACTCTAGGCCTGAAGTCCTTACTGAATCTGCTTTAAAGTCTTTAGAGGAAATGGAAAATTAAGCTCTTTGTTAAGATTCAAAGTTGTATTGCTCTAAAATATTAACTATGTCTTTAGTTGATTTAAGTATACAGTCAGCACCAGATATTCTGAGTGTATTTTCATAATTTAAGCGCTGATTTATTGTTTCTTTTGTGTGAAGGTGTGGTGGTGCAAGTGCAAAACTTAAAAATCTTTGACTAGGAACTTTTGCACGAGCTCTTGCTATTGTGAGAACATCAGCAACAGTATCTCCGAGGTATACAATTATTGGCTGTTCAGAGCCTAAAGGGTTTGAAAATATTTGTTCTGAAAGTCTAATTAATCCAATTGGATTTGGTTTCTCAGGTGCTTCTCCCATTGCTATTAATGGGGGTTGTTGTAGGCCAAGTCGTTTCTCTAAAATAAAATTCGCGGAAGACCTTTCTGCTCCACTGACAAATCCCCAAGTGAAATTATTTTTAGTAAGATCTGTAAATAATTCTTTAGTAACCAAAAGAGATTCATTGTTAATAAATCCATGCCAGTTAGAAGGATCACCACTGGGATCTCCTCCAAAATAAAAATCGTTGAAAGTCTCTTCGAGAATTCGTTTTTTAGGAGGTTTAATAGATAGTTTCTTTAAATGAATATGTCTTTTAATTAATTCCATGCTTACATCCCAGTCATTATTCCAAGATCCTTCTGCTTTCAGTTCATCGATATTCGTAAAGCTAGGTTTCCAATTGCAAAATTTGGCAACAGTTTCCTGTATTGCAAGCCTATAGCTAGCAGATACGTCACGAATGACTCCATCAATGTCAAAGAGAATCAGTCCTTTTAGGTTCAAAAAAATTAATTTGCAACTTAGACTGATAGCCTAGATGTTTGTTAGATGAGTACAACTTACGAAATGACGGTTTCCGATGGATCCTCAGGTGTTCAAAACGAGCACAATACAGCTAATAATAAAGGTGATCAACAGGTCAAAGGTAGTCGGCCAGGAATGTTAGGAGCAGTAGAAGCGCTGGCTTCAGCAACATTTGATGCAGATGGCGTCCCCTCAGGGCAAACGCCTAAAGCTGATGAAGGAAGGTTTTTACTCAAAATTCTTTGGTTGCCAGATAATGTTGCGTTAGCTGTCGATCAAATAGTCGGTGGAGGCCCTAGCCCACTTACTGCATATTTCTTTTGGCCTCGTGAAGACGCTTGGGAAGTACTCAAAACAGAATTGGAAACTAAAGGCTGGATTACTGACAATGAAAGAGTTGAGATATTAAATAAGGCAACTGAAGTAATTAATTATTGGCAGGAAGAAGGTAAGGGGAAAACACTCGATGAGGCAAAGGCCAAGTTTCCTGAAGTCACATTCTGTGGAACTGCTTAATTGTTTTTTAGTATTTAATTTAGACGATCTTTTGAATATAGATATATCTTTTTCCTTTTATAAAGATTTAGTTGCCTGAAGTCTCGCTCTTGCTTTGTTATAGCTTTCTTGTGCCTTTAATTTTTGAGTAGAATTATTTTGACCTTCTAATTGATTGAGTTCGTTTTGAGCTGTTTCAAATTCTTTTTCCGCTTCAGATGTGTTAATTGAAGTACCTAATTCAGCTCCATTTACTAATACTGTAACGTCATTAGATTCAACTTCTGCAAATCCCCCCATTAAAGCAATTGAATCCCAATTCCCGTTAATACGTACCCTGAGGACCCCTATATCAATAGCAGTAACCATTGAGATATGACCTGGAAGTATACCTAATAGTCCTGTTGTGCTGGGAAGGATTACTTCTTCAGCATCACCATCAAATACACTTTTGTCTGGAGCTAAAACACGCAATGAAAGAGACATTGAAAAAACTTGTGATTAGAGAAATTGAATCGTGATGTAGGGCTAAGTAATTTTTGTTTTTATTAATCAACCTTTAGATTCAGAGTTTAACTTTGCAGCTTTTGCTTTGACTTCTTCTATGTTTCCTACAAGATAAAAAGCTTGCTCTGGGAGATTATCTAATTCTCCTGAAAGAATCATATTGAAACCAGCAATTGTTTCTTCTAGCTTTACATATTTCCCAGACATTCCTGTAAAGATCTCAGCCACAAAGAAAGGTTGAGAAAGGAATTTTTCAATTTTACGGGCACGGTCTACAGTTTTTCTATCTTCCTCAGAGAGTTCGTCTAGGCCAAGAATTGCAATGATATCCTGCAGCTCCTTATATCTTTGAAGTGTGGACTGCACTGCTCTAGCAGTACGATAATGCTCATCACCAACAACTGATGGTTGCAACATGGTACTTGTTGAATCAAGAGGGTCTACAGCTGGATAGATTCCTTTTGCAGCAAGTGCTCTTGCTAAAACTGTAGTTGCATCTAGGTGCGCAAAGGTTGTAGCAGGGGCTGGGTCTGTAAGGTCATCTGCGGGGACATATACGGCCTGAATTGATGTAATGGATCCTTCTAATGTGGAAGTAATTCTTTCTTGTAATTCACCCACATCAGTTCCTAAAGTTGGTTGGTATCCAACAGCAGATGGCATGCGGCCTAATAAAGCTGAGACTTCTGATCCCGCCTGAACAAAGCGAAATATATTATCTATAAATAGTAGAACATCTTGCTTGTTCACATCTCTAAAATGCTCAGCCATGGTTAAGGCTGAAAGACCTACTCTCATTCTTGCTCCAGGCGGTTCGTTCATTTGTCCAAAGCAAAGAGCCACTTTTGATTTGGTCAGCTCATTAGCATTAATCACTCCAGATTCTTTGAATTCCTCATATAAGTCATTACCTTCTCTGGTCCTTTCTCCAACTCCTCCAAAAACTGAAACTCCACCATGTTCTTTAGCAATATTGTTTATTAATTCTTGAATTAAAACTGTTTTGCCAACTCCAGCCCCACCAAATAAGCCAACTTTTCCACCTTGCCTATAAGGAGCAAGAAGATCAATAACTTTAATGCCCGTTTCAAATACTTTTGGTTGTGTTTCCAGATCAGTAAGTTTGGGGGCTGGACGATGAATTGGTGCAGTTGAAGAGCTTTGAACAGGCCCTTGCTCATCTACAGGTTCTCCAAGGACATTAAAGATTCTTCCAAGGGTGGCTTCTCCTACGGGGACGGAGATTGGAGCGCCAGTGTCTAGAGCTTCCATTCCTCTGACTAGTCCATCAGTTCCGCTCATTGCAACTGCCCTGACCCTATGATCTCCAAGCAATTGTTGGACTTCTGCTGTAAGAGCTATATCTTGTCCAGCTGGATTTTTCCCTTCTATTCTTAGAGCATTTAGGATTTTTGGAAGTTTCCCTGCGGGGAATTCAACATCTAAAACAGGACCAATAACTTGACGAACAATACCTTTTGTTCCTTTAGAAGTGGTAGCAGCAGAGGCCATTTGAATCTGAGAAAGTCTTATTGAAGAAAAGCCTTAGGCAAATCTTCCTATTCCGAGCAAGATTACCATCATGAATGCAAACTATGTAATCCGGTTCGGTCACCCGCACAGAACAGTTGTAGTCGTCTGGCTGCTTAGGTGAATATGTTGTTGAACATACGTTTCGAGAAAAACTCGTTCCAGTATCAGCGCATTGCGCTTTATTTTTGATCTTGTATTTCATTCATGGCGGCTGTATCTCTCAGCGTCTCCACTGTTAAGCCTCTTGGAGATCGTATTTTCATTAAAGTCTCTGAATCAGAAGAGAAAACTGCGGGCGGGATTTTGCTTCCTGATACCGCTAAAGAAAAGCCCCAAGTTGGGGAAGTGGCCCAAGTAGGCCCTGGCAAAAGAAATGAAGATGGCTCTCGTCAGGCCCCTGAGGTTGGCGTAGGAGACAAAGTTCTTTACAGCAAATATGCCGGCACCGATATAAAGCTCGGTGGGGACGAATATGTTCTGTTGTCAGAAAAAGACATTTTAGCAGTTGTCAACTGACTTTTTAGCTTTTAAAAGCTTCTCTTTTTACCTTTTTATTATTCTTCTTTAGGAAAAACGCCACCCATGGCTAAGCGAATTATTTACAACGAGCAAGCCCGCCGAGCACTCGAGCGCGGTATTGATATTTTGGCCGAATCTGTGGCCGTAACATTAGGTCCGAAAGGGCGAAATGTTGTTCTTGAAAAGAAATTTGGTGCTCCTCAAATTATTAATGATGGTGTGACCATTGCTAAGGAGATTGAACTAGAAGATCACATCGAAAACACAGGTGTTGCTCTTATACGCCAAGCAGCATCAAAAACAAATGATGCTGCTGGTGATGGTACAACCACTGCTACTGTTTTAGCCCATGCAATGGTTAAGGCAGGTTTGAGAAATGTTGCCGCTGGTGCCAATGCAATCACTTTGAAAAAAGGAATTGATAAGGCAGCAGATTTTCTTGTTAAAAAAATTCAAGATCAAGCCAAGCCAATAAGCGATAGTAATGCCATCGCTCAATGTGGCACTATTGCTGCAGGAAATGACCAAGAAGTAGGTCAGATGATTGCTGATGCTATGGAGAAAGTAGGCAAAGAGGGAGTTATCTCACTAGAAGAAGGCAAGTCTATGACTACAGAATTAGAAGTTACAGAAGGTATGCGCTTTGATAAGGGGTATATCTCTCCATACTTCGCAACAGATACAGAGCGAATGGAGGCCGTCTTAGATGAGCCTTATATCTTATTGACTGATAAAAAAATTGGACTTGTTCAAGATCTTGTTCCTGTTCTTGAGCAGATTGCAAAAACAGGTAAACCACTTTTAATAGTTGCTGAAGATATAGAAAAAGAAGCTCTGGCGACCTTAGTGGTCAATCGCTTAAGAGGAGTTTTGAATGTCGCGGCTGTTAAAGCTCCTGGATTTGGAGATAGACGCAAAGCAATGCTTGAAGATATGGCTGTTCTTACAAATGGTCAGCTGATTACAGAAGATGCTGGTTTGAAGCTTGAAAATGCCACTTTGGAAATGCTTGGCAGCTCAAGAAGGGTAACTATTAATAAAGACACAACAACTATCGTTGCTGAAGGTAATGAAGTAGCAGTTAAGGCAAGGTGTGAGCAGATTAAGAAGCAAATGGATGAAACGGATTCAACTTATGACAAGGAGAAATTGCAAGAACGTTTAGCCAAGCTTGCTGGAGGTGTTGCAGTAGTAAAAGTAGGGGCAGCTACTGAGACAGAAATGAAGGATAAAAAGCTCCGTTTAGAAGATGCTATTAATGCAACTAAAGCAGCTGTAGAAGAGGGCATTGTCCCTGGTGGTGGAACAACTCTTGCTCATTTAGCACCTGAGCTCCAGTCATGGGCTGCTAAAAATCTTTCAGGAGAAGAGTTGATAGGGGCAAATATTGTTGAGGCTTCATTGTCTGCTCCATTAATGCGTATTGCAGAAAATGCAGGCGCAAATGGTGCTGTCATAGCTGAGCATGTTAAAAACAAACCCCTGAATGATGGATATAACGCTGCTTCAGGTGATTATGTTGATATGTTGTCAGCCGGCATTGTTGATCCAGCAAAGGTAACTCGCTCAGGATTGCAAAATGCTGCTTCCATTGCAGGCATGGTTCTTACTACTGAATGCATTGTTGCTGATTTGCCTGAGAAGAAAGAATCTGCCCCTGCAGGCGCCGGAGCGGGGATGGGAGGAGACTTTGATTACTAATCAAAGTTCATTTTCTTTAAGTAATTAAAAAAGGGCTGGGTATTAACTCAGCCCTTTTTTAATATAAATAGAAATTTATAGGAATTTTTAAAAGAATTAATAATTTTGCTTAGCATAATAATGTGATTAATTTATCTAAATATATGAAGGATTTGAATTATACTTTGTAAGGTTAAGTTTATAAAAACATATATTATCTTTGCCTTATTGAGAATCCTTCATTTATCTTAGTTGCTTGGCCCTAAATTTATAGGATTGTAATTATAGCAGCATGCATAGATGGGTTTATTTTGTAAGGGAATTTTATTTGAATCATGCTCAACGCCTATTTTATAACAGTCAAATGCATATTTTTTGAGAATTGATTCTGGGAGGTCATTTGGAAAAAATTTCTTTTCTAATCTTTTTTCACCGCCTTTTTCTCCATACTTGATTTCACATATTCGTTGTTGAGTATATGCATTTGGTGAATTAACGATAGAGGGAATAATGAATAATAGTATTGCAACAAATCTTGGATTTATAAAAGCAATTATTTTAACCATCCAGCACTAAGCGTAATTGCAAGAACTAAAAATATAATTAAACATGACCAGGTAGCTTTATTTAAAGTTGACTCTGCACTGCTTGCGCTGGAAAACATTGAACTTCCACTTGCTGCCAATCCTCCCATTCCATCTCCCTTTGGGCTATGTAGTAGAACTAATAGAATCAGTAAAAGACCGCTAAATACCCAGGCCCATGTAATTATTGAAATAAGCATAATTTTTAAGCTTGTTGTGCCACTAATGTAGGTTCTTGAGGACTTTGTACATTCTCTATTAAAGAATAGCCAGTCATTGCGCTGGGTTTTGGTAAGGATAATAACTGGAGAATAGTAGGGGCAATATCTGCAAGGCCTCCGCCTTCCCTTAATTGAATTGAATTCCCATGACCAGGAACTTTGCTTTTTTCTCCTTCAATTAGAATAACTGGGACAGGATTAGTTGTATGAGCTGTCCAAGGTTGACCGTCAGGACCTCTCATTACTTCAGCATTTCCATGGTCAGCAGTAATTATTAAAGTTCCACTTGCCTTCCCAGTTGATTCAAGAATTTTCCCTATACAAGTGTCAACGGTTTGGATTGCAGCTGTCGCCGCCTCTAGAACTCCAGTATGACCAACCATATCTGGGTTTGCATAGTTGATGATTATTAAGGAGTAAACCCCACTTTCAATTGCCTTTTGGCAGCTTTCGGTAAGTGCCTGAGCAGACATGCTAGGTGTCATATCATAAGTTGCGACTCTTGGAGATGGAACTAAATATCTATCTTCACCAGGAAGAGGTTTTTCAATGCCGCCATTTAAAAAATATGTGACGTGAGGGTATTTCTCTGTTTCTGCTGTTCTGAATTGTTTCAAGCCATGATTGGAAACGACCTGCCCTAGTAGATCATTTAGTGGTTCTGGAGGGAATGCGATTGAAACTGGAAGATTAGATTCGTATTGAGTAAAGGTTATGGCATCTAGTTTTGGCTTGTAATTCCTTTTAAAACCTTCAAATTCATCTAAAACGAGAGACTGTATTAGTTGTCTTGCCCTATCTGGTCGAAAATTGAACATTATTAATCCATCCCCTTCCTTAAGGTAGGAATTGGTTAAGCGAGTTGGTTCTAAAAACTCATCTGTTATGCCATCTTGATAGCTTGTACTGAGAACGTCTTTAAAACTTTTAGGATTAATCTGTATTTCTGGATTTGTTAATAAATCATAGGCTTTTTGAGTTCTTTCCCATCTTTGATCTCTATCCATAGCCCAATATCGTCCACATATACTAGCGAGCTCACCAACTCCAGTAGATTGAATTTTTTCTGTTATTAAGTTTAAATATTTGTCAGCACTTTCAGCGGGAGTATCTCTCCCATCAGTAAATGCATGTATAGAAACTTTAGTGATATTTTTATTAGCTGCCCAATCTAAAAGGCCTTCTAAGTGATTAATGTGACTATGTACTCCTCCATCAGAACATAACCCAATTAAGTGTAGTGTTTTATTGTTAGCCTTAATATTCGAAGCTATTTCTTCTAATGAACGTATTTTACTTAGCTGATTTGAGCGAATGGTATTAGTTATTCTGACTAATTCTTGTTGGATTATGCGACCTGCGCCAATTGTTAAGTGCCCAACCTCTGAATTTCCCATTTGATTATTAGGAAGACCTACTTCTGCTCCGCTAGCTTCAATAAGAGTGTGAGGGTAGGCTTCCCACAATGAATCCATTACTGGAGTCTTAGCAAGATGAATGGCATTATCCCTTTTAACTTCACTATGACCCCATCCATCAAGAATAGTTAGTACTACAGGTGCTACTGGAGTGAACCTTGCTTTGGAAGTGGAGCTTGTTTGAGGCATTTAATAGGAGGCGTTCCTTGTTTGTATTAGAAGCCTTAGTATCAAATTACTTCTTTGTTGCGAATTCACCCAATTTTTATCAATTTCCGTCAGCTTTTGCGAATTCAATTACAAATTTTTTTAGTTTTTCTATCAAATAAGTGATGTTTGGTTTGATTTAAAATGAATGATCCCATTAACACAGGAAACCTGGAAATACTTTCTCAAGAAGAGTTAGGGAGAACTATTGTTCGCCTTACCTCTGAAATATTAGAACAGGTATCTGATACGAAAAAACTTTTACTTGTTGGTATCCCAACTAGAGGTGTTCAATTGGCGTCAGTGTTAGCAGCGCATTTAGAAGAGAAAACTGGACATCAAATAGAGCAAGGAGTCATCGACCCTACTTTTCATAGGGATGATCTTGTTAGAGTTGGCACAAGGTTATCTAGATCAACTGATATAACTTCAAGCTTAGAGGGAAGACAAGTGGTTTTAGTAGATGATGTGATTTTTACAGGAAGAACTGTTAGAGCTGCTATTGAAGCTCTTCAAGCATGGGGAAGAGCAGAAAAAATAATGCTTTTAGTAATGGTAGATAGAGGACATAGAGAATTGCCTATTCAACCAGACTTTTGTGGCAGGAATGTCCCAACAAGAAGAAAAGAAGCTATTCATATTAAATTAATGCAAACAGATGGATACGAGGGTGTATACCTCACAAAAGAGATCTGATAAAGCAACCATTAATTTGACGTGAATTTCTGAAAGAATTTATTATCTAATTAAACCAAGCTCTTCCTCCAGAAGGACTTCCCCACTTCTAACATCTATCCCTTTAACTAATAATTTACAGAAGCTGTCGATTCTGAAAAATAATTTTAAACAGTCTTCACCACTCTTTCCTGGCGGGTTTAACTTAATTGATCTAACATTCTCAGTCCATAAAATATGTCTGGGTTTTGACTCTTCATCTTTAATAGTTGGTATGCCATTGATATAAATTATTTCTTGAATATTGCTAATATCATAGTCAGCAATCTGGAGGTCAATTTGGTCTTGATTGTCTTTACTGGTAGCCAGAATAATTTCTAAAGGGTTACTTGTAGGCCATGGTTGACCTGGCAGAAAAATAGGATGCCAAGAATATGAGTTATTTTTTTGGTTCCAACAGCGCAATGAAACCCCTTTGGTAAGCAAATCTTTAATAGTTACGCCTGGAGTTAGCATTAATGCCCCTGTGGCTACAGCTTCTATAGGGGGAGGTGTTAATAGTTTTATTGGGTGAATTTTTTTTTCGAGCCATCTTCTTATAATTGGTATTCGAGAGCCGCCTCCAACTAAAACAACGCCAGTTAGATCTTCTAATTCGCATCCATTGGAGCTTCCTCTCGCAAGGGTTTGTTCTAATAATTTTTGAAGGATAGTTATTAGCCCATTGTTTTTGAGAATTTCTTCTAACAAAATTCTATTAAGTTTTAAAGTAATTTTTTCTTCATTATTAAAAACACTTTCTTGAACAAGGTTTTTGGTATCTGGAATATTTATATTGCTTAGCTTACACTTAAGGATCTCTGTAGCGTTTAGAAGTAATTCATTTTGTTCAATACCAGGGTAAAGATAATTTGCTATCCATCTGTCAAAATCTCTCCCACCTATTCTTAACCCTTGCTTTCCTAGAACTTTTGCACAACGAAGTACTTGCTTGCTCTTGCCTTCAAGATCTTTGCCGTCAAAGCGAATTAATTGCGCTATAGGATCTGCTTTTCCTTCACCCCCTTCAATCTCAACCATTGACATATCAATTGTGCTCCCTCCAATATCAATAACTAACAATTTAGAGCCACCTTTTTGCCCTGCTCCAATTGCAGCCGCAGTAGGTTCATCTACTAATGCAATTTCTTCTACATCTAGTTCTGAGCAAACTTGATAAAGCCATTTCCTATATGATTTATAAGTTTCTATAGGGGCTGTTAAAACAAGTCTTGTGACTTTTAAATGATTGGGTAGTTCTTTCCAAATTTTCTTAATTAGAAGCTCTCCTGCTTCTTCTGGTAATAATTGATGATTAATAATTATGGTTTCTTTAGGGGCGCCAATCCAACGTTTAAAATCACTAATTAAATAAGGCGCTTGTTTTTCTAAATGGTTTAATTTATCTACTTCATGACCATATAAGTAACTTTTACAATCTTGAGGAGATTGCCAAATAAGACTGGGTACCTCACCTGGAAATCTAGTGATTGGACTTAGATCTAAAAGCTGTATTGACTTCTCATTAATTGGTTTAAATGCAACAACAGTTGTTGAACTTCCAAGGTCTATGGCGAGAGTTCCAGTTACCTCAAGACCTTGCGAATTTTCTGTTGCTAATGGGTTGTTTTGAATTTCCATTTAAACGTTAATTCCTCAAAAGTCCTTTTTTCCTATAAAATGAATTTAGTACTTAATAAGTTTTGTGGTTAGAACAGGATTGGACTCTAAAGATCTAGCAAAGCGAGGAGAGAGCTTAATAAGACAAGCTAGTAATCGATACCTTACAACTGTTCGAATTGCATTTAGAGCCAAACAAAGACGTTTTGATGATTTTGATGGTCTTCTAGAAGAGTCATCAGTAAAACCAGTCCAGAGAGCAATTATTGAATTAAGCGACGAGCAAGATCAACCTGATTTGCTTCCTGGATGATTAAATATGACGGTCCTGGTTGGAGATTGGCCAGTGATTTTTCAAAGCCTTATTACTCTTATCTTATAGGTGATGATCATTGGGCAGTAGAAGTTTCTAAGCAAGAATGGGAAGTTTTAGTTCAAGCAGTAATTGAATTAATAGAACAACATAAAAAGGTGAAAAATCAGTTAATGCCTGAAGAAAAAATTTCTTTAGAGTTTGAGAAACCCCCCTGGTGGGCCCTTCTGGATGGAGATAAAAATTCTTGGAGTTTAAAATTAATTCTTAATGGAGAAAGCCAAAATACCAGAAGTGCAGAATTGTATTGGCCAATACCAAAAGCTCAGCTTATTACATCCGCCATGAGAACTATGTGGGATTCCAATCAATAAAAAATAAATTTGAGGATTTATTTTATTAAGCTTCCTAATCTTTTGAGTAGGTTATTTCACATTCTTTCCACAGGAATTTCCCAAACAGCTCTTCTGTAACTAGAGACTGTGGAAAACGATATTTAAGCACCAATTTCTTGACTTCTAGAAATTCTCTGGTATATGCAAGCTTGCAATTTGCTTTTCCGAAAGCCTGCCATAGCAGTCGATCTTGTGTTGAGACATATTGAGATTCGGCTATGAAGCTCTCCTTGACGTTTCTCTAAAAATATGAGGAAGTAGTTAATGAGATTTTAAGTACAAATGCCCACAAGCGAAGTTAGTGAGCCTCCTAGGAATGTGCGAAAAGAAGCCCAGGGGCTTATTGAGGAATCAATAATCAGTTTTCATGCGCAGTTGCCAATCCCTTTAAAAAATGCCATGAATGATTTTATTGAAACCCATCCAAACTGGGATCAGTATCGACTGATTCAAGCTGCTTTGGCTGGATTTCTAGTTCAAAATGGTATTAGCTCAAGAGAAATAACTCGTTTGTACGTTGGCAACATGTTTGACTCAAATTCTTTATTGAAAGGTAATTGATTAGATTTTTATTAGTTTGCATCACCAAGTAAATTAAAAAGCCTATATGCAACATTTGCTTCTACAGGGATAATAGATAATCTGTTTCCACTCCTTACTAAAACTAATTCATCTGAATTGAATTCTTTTCGTATTTCTTCAAGAGTTAGTTTTTCCTTAAATTGCCCTAAATATTTCAATTTTGCGCAGTCCCATCTTGGTTTGTCTTTCAAAGATTTTGGATCAAAATATTTTGAAGATTTTTCAAATTGAGTAGGATCTGTGATTTTAGTTTCTATTACTTCCATTAGGCCAACAATTCCTGGGGGCTTGCAATTGGAATGATAGAAGAAAGCTTTGTCACCTATTTTCATCGATCTCATAAAATTCCTTGCTTGGTAGTTCCTAATTCCATCCCATATGGTTTCCGCCTCATTTCTTAAGTCACTAATTGAGTATGCATCAGGCTCACTTTTCATTAGCCAGTAGTTAGGTTCCTTTGATGCCATGGGATCTCAGCGAAAACAGCTTGCTAGTTACTTGCTAGTCACTAGGACAATTGCAAGATCGCTTACAAGCTTTTAATACTTTCTATTATCTCTCATATGGAAGCATCTAAGTGGGAACCCTTCAGAAGAAGACAGAGAAGTAATGGAAGCTGTTTGGATGTAAGTTAAAGGTGCATGCCAGAAACTAAACGAAGAGACGCATGCTCAAGACGAACACATTAAGAAGATTCTTCTAGCATGGATTACGGTCATTATTTTTCCTGGTCATACCTTGATCAGGTTAAGTTAAAGGTATCTTTTTACTATTTTTAGATGAATTAGATTAATCTTACTCTTGAAAATTTTGCGTCAAATGCGTTTTTTTATATTTAGTTTTCTTGCTGCCTTAGCTACTGTCTCTTCTATTGACTTGACTCAACCTGTTAAAATAAAAGCTGATTTTGGCCCAGCAGATACAAATAATAATAGCAAGAGATTTGATGCATGGTGTGGGGAAAGAGGAGATAATTGCACAGTTGAATTTGCTGCTGATCGAATAATTATTAATGGGACTAATTCAGTAAAATTCAATAAGATTAAAAGTTTTACTTATGAAGAGATTGCTTCAACATGCTCCACAGGCCAAATATTTTTTTGCCAAAAAAATCAATATGAATTCTTAATATCCTATGCAAGAAAAGATCAGTCAAAAGGTGAAGGTTTAATACTTTTTGGTAAGGAGAAAGATGCTATGAATTTTATGAAAATAATTGAGAATGTTGCGGTTAGAGAATATATAGTTGATCCAAGATGTGAGATCCCTGGACAAGCTTATTACAAAGGTGATTGTATGGATAAAACTCATGTAAATAATTTAAAGGCGAATGATATTAAACAATCCAGGCAGAACTTTGCTGACAATTTGATGCAATTTAGATAATGCACTTCACCTAGTTTGTTTTATATGCATCGATTGGCATTCACTTTTGCTTTGGGAGAACTAGGTCGCAGGTTCGAATCCTGTCGCCCCGACTGGGATCTCAGCAATGCTGAAAAACTAAGGAGGACGAAAAGAGGACAATTTTGTCTAGCGTTCTCTACTGGGTTTCTGCCGAAACCCTTGCTATACCCCTGTTTCTTCCTTCTTACCCTTCCTCACTAATGGGTTGTTGGGAAAGAAGAATGTAACCAAGCGTCCAAAGAAATAACTACCAAGTAAGACGAATCCACCGCCTAAAACCCATAGGAGGTTGGCTTGTGGAGACGTTGCGAATAAAGGAATCATTTGTCCATCATTCTATTAAATTTTCCCCAACCCTTATGGCAGTCTAAGACTTGACGACTTGGACCACCGTATTTATTCAATGTGGTGTAGTCAATTAACCCTGATCGCTTTATCGAATAGATGGAATTATTCCTCTTGTAGGTTCTTGGATCTAATAATTGGCTTTTGATATATCTCTCACATGCTTTTATCTGAGAGATATTTATTATTTGTCGTTCTTTTTCATACCTCACTTTGTTTAAGTAATCAAAGAGTTTGTCCTCTTTCTTACATCTTGAATAAGCGATATCTCCTCTACTGCATTTCCAAATCAGTTGGCGAATACGCAATGGACCTGAGATGATCATGAAAATCAACCCAGCTCCACCATAAAGAATAATTTTTTTATTAAACCCGAAAACTTTCTGCCACCAGATATATCTAGTTGCTAATGATATTGGGATAAAAAGAATTAAAAGATAGCTAGTGAAGGCATGAAAGTTTTCTATTATTGGTGGACTGAAAACCCAAAGAGCTGAAAAAAAATTGAAGAAAGGCGTCTCAGAATGAAAGCCGCCTACTCGGAATATCATCATTCTCCATATAAACATTGCACAATCACTCCAAACAACAACAAAGCTAATGTTGATGAGAAGTCGAGCAAGTTTGTTTTGTGGAAGTGATAAGTGCTTCATGTATCCATAATGTCAAATAGCAAACTGTTTTGGGAGCACTAGGTCGCAGGTTCGAACCCTGACTTCTCTACCCCTTATCTATCTTCTTGCTAGTTACCTTAATTGTAATTGGTTTAGATCCATTGATATAACTGAATGCTCACTTTTCATGATCCAGTAGTTAGGTTCTTGTGATGCCATGGGGTTTCAGCGAAATTACTTTCCGTGAATGGATCGTGAATGAGCTTATCGATCTAATTCACTCTTGGTTGCTTCTATTATCTCTTATATGGAAACACCTAAATGGAAACCTTCAGAAGAAGAACGTGAAGTAATGGAAGCGGTATGGATGCAAGTTAAAGGTGCTTGCGACAAACTAAAAGAAGAAACCAATGAAATTAGAAATCAAATTCTAGAAAACTGATATATGACTTAGACAAAGTGGTTTACTCTGCCCATTTATTCGAATAAATTATATTATCTAATTGTTTTTTTAATTCACGATCTAGTTTTATTATCAGATAATTCAAATAGCATTAATTCATGCAAAGTGCTGTATCAGGCCAAAGAAAATCAAATTACAGGCCTGAAATAGATGGTTTAAGGGGTTTTGCGGTAATAGCAGTTATTATTAACCACTTTAGCAAAGATATTCTTCCCAGTGGATATCTTGGGGTGGATATATTTTTTGTAATTTCAGGATATGTAATTACATCCTCATTAGCTAAAAGAGAATATCACTCATTGGGACATTTCATAACTAACTTCTATACCCGGAGAGTTAAAAGACTGTTACCTACAATTACTTTTTTTGTCTTTAGCCTTAGTATTTGTATTTGCCTTTTTAATCCTGATCCGATCATTTCTTTAAGAACTGGTTTTGCATCACTTATAGGTTTATCTAATTTCTATTTATTAAAACAATCAACAAATTATTTCTCAACTTCAACTGTTTTAAATCCTTTTACACATACCTGGTCTTTAGGAGTTGAAGAACAGTTTTACTTCTTGTACCCTTTTTTAATTTGGTTTTCTGGTTTTGGACAAAAGAGGAATAATGCTTCTAGAAATTTTCTTATAACCCTTCTATTTTTTACAAGCCTGTCATTGTGTTTGTTTATATATTTGTATCAAACTAATCAACCAGCTGCATACTTTTTAATGCCATCTAGGCTATGGGAAATATCTGCAGGTTGTCTTGCTTATTTAATAGTAAATAAATATTTGAAAATTAAGCAAGGCTTAGATGGTATAAAACCATTTTTTATAGGCATTGGAATTATTTCTGTAATGACTTTGCCTAACTCATGGGCTGTACAGTCAACAATTTCAATTGTGATTCTTACCATGCTTCTTATCGTATGCATCCAAGAAGAAAGTGGGGTCTATAAACTTTTGGTACAAAAAGGTATTAGGCATATAGGCCTTATATCTTATTCATTATATCTATGGCATTGGGGAATTTTATCTATAAGTAACTGGACAATTGGTATTCAATCTTGGACTTTACCTCTGCAATTAGGAGTTATCTATTTGTGTTCTTCTTTATCTTATTACTGGATAGAGGAACCTTTCAGAAATACAAAGAATATAAATAAACCAATAGTACTTTTTTTGTCTACATTTTTGATATTATTTTCGACATCTTATCCTACAACTTATGGGAAAATTTATATGGATAAATTATATCTAGGCAAGAAGATAAACTACTCAAAGTATAAAAAGGAGACATGTTCCAAAGAATTATCATCAACATGGATTGTTGGAGATAGTCATACAGGATACTTCTCAAATATTACATATTATGCAACAGATGGTGACTGCAAAGTTGTAAGGAAAAAAGAAAAAAATTCAGTCTCATATTCTTTTCTATTTAATAGTAAGATAATTGGAACTAATAAAGGTTTGGCAATTAGGAAAGTTAATTTAGAAAACCCTTCAAACTTTATAGAACAAGCTAATAAAGAACCTTTGAAGAGGGTAATCTTAAGTACTTATTGGGCTGGATTCTTTGCAGATCCTAAATCAATATTACCAAGTTATGATTGGAAAGTGTCTGATTATTATGATATTGATGGCTCTAAAGTAGATTATAATAGGGCTCTCAAAAGTTATATTAATAATATCAAGGAAACTGCTATGGCGTTGAAAAATGTAGATTTTATAATAGTTTTACCAACTCCAGAGTTTGATTGGGTTAATGCAGGTGGAAAGCCATTAGGAAGCTGCAGTGAAAAACAGTGGTTTGATATTTCCAACAGTAAATATCCTGCCGCTTATTACGACACATGCATGAATTATGAAATACCGGGAGTAATGGATTTAAATACAACTCAAGCCAGAGTATCTCATATAACTAAGTCACTTAAAGAGTTAGCTGTAAGCTCAGACAACATAAGGTTGTTTGATTTGATTCCTATATTATGCAAAGATGGAGTTTGTTCTACTCATGATTCAAATGGCGTCAGACTATATCAAGATGATGACCATCTGAATGAGAATACAGTAGATATAATTGGTCCGATATTAAGAGATTTTATTTATAGCTCTAAAAAAGTAAACTAAATGAACTTCATTAATTCAATTTCTAGAGTTTTCTCTAAATTAATAAATTATTCACTATATAGACTTAAAAATATATTAAAAGCTATAAAAAAAAGCTTTGTCACCTATTTCCATTGATCTCATAAAGTTTCGTGCCTGATAATTTCTGATTCCATCCCATAATGTTTCTACCTCTTTTTTTAGGTCAGTAATTGAATATGCATCAGGCTCACTCTTCATGATCCAATAGTTAGGTTCTTGTGATGCCATGGGTTCTCAGCGATATTGCGATGTGTGGATGGTGTGTGGATGGATTAACATTCTCTCCCTCATGTCTTGAATCTATCTAATTAACAATTGGCTATAGGAACTCTAGTTCCCTTAGAAGTCATATTAATAACTTTGGTGATTCCAGTCATTGGGTTGTAGCAACCAGCGACCCCATAACCAGTATTTGAATAGCTGCCGTCTGGGATTGCACGAATATTAATTGTAGAGCTTCCGCCATCAATTCTTAATTTGAACAAACCACTTGGTGAATACCACATGTCAATTTGGTGTGCATGGGTGTAATCAATGGGTTGATTGGCTCTGCAAAAAGCAGGGTTGTTATTTTGGCAACCGCTTATGCTTACATAATTGCCAAGTTGATTTGTATAAAACAGACTTCCTCCATATTCAGCTTTATAAGCTTGGGCCGCTTTTATATAACTTGATATTAATATTGCCACTTCCTTTTGCTTGGCTTTGTCTGATGAATTTTGAAAGCTTGGTATAGCTATTGCTGAGAGTATCCCAATGATGACAACCACAATTATTAGCTCCACCAAAGTAAATCCTTCTTCCTTTTCTTGAAGAGATCGCCATGTTTTTTGTTGAATTGAATTAACTATCATTGAATCCAAGGACATTGATTTGCATATTTCTTGTAGACCTTCGCTAGGCCTACTGTAACGAGACGCTCTTGAATATTCATTCCGTCTTTGGAAAGTTCTGCCACTGTTCTTCCGTAGCGGTCTTTAGTAATGCGTCGAATGTCGAGAGTTTCTCCTGCAACTAAACCATTGAGATAGTCTCTGGCTGCTTTGGCTGGGATTGGATCAGCTTCCTTTCCTTTGAGTTCTGGAGTATCGATGCAAGCAAGCCTGACCTTCTCTCCTGTGATTGTGGTGCAAGTATCTCCGTCATAGCAATCTTGAATAACCACACTCTCTTTAATTAGAGGCTTTGAGCACCCTATTAATATTAAAAATATTGGTATAATTGATATTCTTTTCAAAGAGAAATAAGGCAGAAATGGCATAGATCAATTGGTATAACTAGTTTTTTGAGAATTATTGACATCAGGATCACTCTTCATGATCCAGTAGTTAGGTTCAGTCATAGTCTGTAATCTTAGCGATACTTGATGGTTGGAATGGAGTTGGAATGAAACCTCATTCTTCCATCTCTTTTCTTTACTCTATCTAATTAGAATTTGAAGGTAATATGAATTAGAAGTTGGATTCATCTTTACCTTAATTCTTAATCCTGCATTGATTTAGCGCGGGGGCATGTGAAGCACTAGGTCATTGGTCATTCGCAATGCCTTGTGATTTATTCACAAGTAGACGCTTCATTCAGGCACCCTTTTCTTAGTTTTTTGATCCAATTCTGCAAAGACTTTAATGTTCTTATATCGAGTTGGTAATATACCCAGCGGCCACTTTGCCTATCCGTGATAACCCCAGCGTCTTTAAGAACCTTGAGGTGAAAAGAAATTTTGGATTGCGCTAAACCTGTCTCTTGCATAAGGTCACAAACACATTTTTCCCCACTGGACAAGGATTCAATTATTTCCAATCTGATAGGTTCTGCTAAGGCTTTGAGTGAATCTATTGCTTTTTTATTGGCGACACCTGTACTCATTAATTAGTCAGCCAGAGTAATGTTGTAATTTTACAAGAATTGCCACAGCTATCAACAGAGATTGATATATCAATAATTCTTGATATATACTATACATGCATTTTGTCATGCGGAGTTTTATGCGCATTGGTATTAATGGGTTTGGTCGTATAGGGCGACTTGTTCTTAGAGCTCTCTGGGATAGAGAAAATATCGAGATTACACATATCAATGACTCATTCGGGGATGCAAAGGGGGCTGCACATTTACTGGAGTTTGATTCTGTTCACGGCCGATGGGATAAATTAATAAGTTCCGACCAGAACAAACTATCTATAGAAGGGCACTCAATATCTTTTTCACAAGAAAGCGATTTCACAAAAGTTCAATGGGATGAGACAGGGATAGAGCTAATTCTCGAATGCTCAGGAAAATTCAAATCTCCTCAAACGTTAAATCCATATTTCGATACTTTAGGGATGAAAAGAGTTGTCGTTGCATGTCCTGTTAAAGGTGAAATCCAGGGAGAGGATGCTCTGAATATCGTCTACGGTATTAACCACGATTTATATAAACCAAATAAACATCGCTTAATAACTGCTGCATCCTGCACGACTAATTGTTTAGCTCCAGTTGTAAAGGTCGTTAATCAAGCCTTTGGTATTAAGCATGGAAGCATTACAACTCTCCATGACCTAACAAATACACAAGTCATAGTTGATTCATTTAAGCCAGACTTAAGAAGAGCCAGAAGTGGATCACAAAGTTTAATACCAACAACAACAGGCTCAGCAAAAGCGATAGGGATGATTTTCCCAGAATTACAAGGCAAATTAAATGGCCATGCAGTTCGAGTTCCTCTCCTCAATGGATCTTTAACTGATGCTGTATTTGAATTAGAGAAAGAGGTAACGCAAGAAGAAGTCAATCATGTGTTCAAAGAAGCTTCAGAAGGAGAGCTAAAAGGAATACTCGGTTACGAAGAAAAACCACTTGTCTCTATTGATTATGTCAATGACTCCAGGAGTTCAATTATTGATGCTCTCTCAACCATGGTGGTCAACAAAACTCAACTTAAAGTTTATATTTGGTATGACAATGAATGGGGGTATAGCTGTCGGATGGCTGATCTGGTGTCACATGTAATAAAGCTAGAAAAAGAATAAAAATAAAAGCATGAGATTATCGTCATTACAGCAATATGGAATCGTAACGACCAACTATTGGGCATTCACACTTACAGATGGTGCTCTAAGGATGCTAGTGATTTTTCACTTTCATAGCCTTGGATATACAACCTTAGAAATCGCATTCTTATTCCTTTTTTACGAGTTCTTTGGCATCGTCACTAATCTCTATGGTGGATGGATTGGAGCAAGATATGGATTACGTCTAACACTATGGGTCGGGACTCTTTTACAAATAGTGGCCTTATTGATGTTGATACCAGTTTCGAGTAGTTGGTCGAAACTTTTGAGTGTCATTTATGTCATGGTTGCTCAAGCGATTAGTGGTATAGCAAAAGATCTCAATAAGATGAGTGCCAAAAGTGCAATCAAAACTGTCGTTCCAGATTCCCCTGAAGAAGATGGTGGAAATAATCAATTGTTCAAATGGGTTGCTATCTTAACTGGTTCAAAAAATGCACTCAAAGGAGTTGGCTTTTTTCTTGGTGGACTTTTGCTGACCAGTTTTGGTTTTAATACAGCAGTTGCATTAATGGCAATCGGTTTAGGTGTTTCGTTTTTATTGACATTAATTTTGCCTGGAGACATTGGGAAGATGAAAAGCAAACCAATCTTCAAAGACTTATTTTCTAAATCTCAAGGGATCAATGTCCTCTCTTTTGCACGCTTTTTTCTCTTTGGGGCAAGAGACGTATGGTTCGTTGTGGCATTACCTGTTTTTCTTGAAACGTATCTAAATTGGAATTTTTCTGAGATTGGAGCGTTCCTAGGATTGTGGGTTATTGGTTATGGCTTTATCCAAGCGTTTGCGCCGTCTTTAAGAAATTTATGGGGAAATAAAAGAAGCCCAGGGGTTTCTTCTGTTCAATTCTGGAGCGCTGTCTTAACTGCAATACCAGCTCTAATAGCTATAGCACTATGGCGACAAAGCAATCCAGAAATAGCAATTACAGTTGGATTAATAATATTTGGATTCATTTTTGCAATGAACTCATCGATACATTCATATATGGTTCTTGCATATACGGATAAGGAAAACGTAAGTCTAAATGTGGGCTTCTATTACATGGCAAATGCGGCAGGGAGACTGATTGGTACGCTCTTATCTGGTGTCTTATTTATGCTAGGGACAAATGCCTCTATGGGAATGCAAGTTTGTTTATGGTGTTCAAGTTTGTTCGTATTCTTCTCATGGTTGACCAGTCTTGAGCTTCCTTCTACAAATAACCCTGACTTTTTTGAAAAGGATTCTGCACAAGCCTAAATTAATTATTGACAAAAAAAAGAGGGGTTCAAGCCCCTCCTTTTCTTAAACTCTTAAGTTGATAGTTACTTTCCAATTCTTTTGACGGCTGAACGAGCTTTGTTCAGAATTTCCCCTTTCAGAGGAACAAACCCTAAGTCAGGAGCTTTAGATTGGGCCTTATCACTAAGAAGATAGTTTAGTGATTCTTGTATGGCTTTTGTTTTAGAGCCATTACCAGTTTCATAAGCAAGGATCCAAGTTAAAGTAGCAATTGGATATGCCCCTTTAGCCGTTGGATTAGGGTTCTTCCCTGCGAGGTTTTGATCCAAGTTGATACCATTTAGAGCCTTTGCACCAGCTTCGGTGCTTGGCTTTAAAAACTCACCAGACAAATTTTGCAAAGCAGCGGCTTTGACATCTCCTTGGATATAAGACTGATTTACATAGCCAATTGTGCCAGGTGTCTTTCTAATAAGACCAGCAACCCCTGCATTACCTTTCCCTCCAATACCTACAGGCCATGCTACGGATTTACCTGTCCCTAAAGTCCATTCTTTTGAAAAAGCTTGCATGGAATTGGTAAAAGCTTTTGTTGTCCCAGATCCATCAGAACGATGCGCCCAAGTTAATTTTCCAGCAGGACAACCAACTTGGCTCCAGTCCGTGATTTTGCCCATGGCGATACGAACTGCTTGTTCTTGTGTAAGCCTGAGGTCACAATCGTAGTTATAGCCAAATGCAATGGTGCCTCCCACCATTGGGATTTGAACTAACCCACGTGTAACTTTGCCAATATCTTTGGCTTTCATTGGATCGTCAGACGCTCCAAAGTCAACTGTTTCATCAATGAAAGCTTTTCGTCCAGAACCAGAACCAACAGCTTGATAGTTCACTCTAGGACCACCCTCTTTATCCAGGTCAGAGAACCAGCGTGTGTAGATTTTGGCAGGGAAGCTAGCACCAGCGCCACTTAACCTGACTCCAGAAGTAGAGTTGTTTGATCCACAGGCAACAAGACCAGCGCCAAGAGCGGCAAGTGAGATAAAAGCAAAAGCCTTCTTTGAGAAGGACATAACAAACAGCAAAGATTGCATTCATATATTAATCAAAAAGAGTTGCTTTAATCAATTTTTCTTGATTTAAAAACTATAAAACGATGATGGAAGGTCGTCACTCAGAGCTGCTTTCACCCCTTAGACGCTCGAGTCTTATGTCACTTAATCCCTGAATTAATTGCCAGGCGACTTCACCACTAACCCTTTGTGCATCACAGAAATCACGCACAACTGCGTCGAGAGTTTCTGTAAGTTCCGCAGCTTGATGTAGTAACCGATCAGACTCTTCCAATGAGGCAATGCGTGGGCATTTATTATATCAACTATTCTTGATTTAGTGCTACATTGTTTGTGTGATTAATCAGTAAAATGTGACTGCAGCTAATTGCACGGTTTCACCAAAGGTTTTAGACGGATTGTCAAGATTTTTGGAAACTAGTTTTGCTAGAAAGAATATTGTTCATATTTCCAAAGGAAATTATATTCCTTGGTTTAAAGGCAAGATCTGGATTGTTGTTAAAGGATTAATTAAATTACGTGCGCCAAGAAGTGATGGGGATGAATCAATTCTCGGTTTTGTGGGGCCAAATCAGGTGTTTGGAGAAGCGTTTTCTTTGATTGACGACTGCAGTCCATTTGCTTTGGTTGATTGTGAATTACTACACTTCACTTCTGAAGAAATATCTAATTCTCCACCTTTGGCCTTGGCAATTTTGGAGTCGCTCTCATTACGCCATCGTTCTACACAATTAAATTTGGCTATTCTCTTAAGCAAGACTGGCGAAGAAAGGGTTAAAGCATTCCTTGAATTGATAGCTACTGATTTTGGTAAGCCAGTGGAAGAGGGCTTGATGATTGATTTCTCGATCACTCATCAAGATATTGCTAATGCAGTAGGACTAACGCGTGTAACCATTACAAGGATATTGTCTCAACTGAAGAAAACTGGTTGGTTGAGAAAATTAGATGGAGGTTTTTTGGTCATCGCTTTTTAAATGCATAAACCCTTTCTATTACTACTGTCTCAAATAAGGCTCATACTTCATGATCCAGTAGTTAGGTTCCTGTGATGCCATGGGTTCTCAGCGAAATTGCTTTCCGTGAATGGATCGTGAATGAGCCTCTTGATCTAATTCACTCTTGGTTGCTTCTATTATCTCTTAAGTCAAGAAAAGTTTTAGTCAGATCTTGATATTCCTAGATTTCCGTTGTCTCGATCGTCTTTCATCTCTTCTTTAATCTGCTTGTAATAAGCAACTTCTTCTGGATCTTCTGAACCAAGACCATATCCCATAGTTGCTGCGATATAAATTTTGTGTTGTCGATGAGGACTAAGAGTCATCTAACTATTGCTCCAGTATTTCCAGATTGATAAAACAGTGATCGTAATGACTCCGTATGTCCAGATAGTCCCACTGTTATCCGATAGTCTTTCCATCCATGGAGGAAGCCCTTTGTTGTCGATGATCAGGATGTAAATGAATCCAAGAATTAATAGAGGAAGGATCAGCGCCAGGAAGGGATTCATTCTCAATGCCACTGATTACTTCTATTATCACTTATATGGAAAACATAGGTAATAAATCTGATGAAAAATTCGAATAAATTTTTTTCTTCCCTCTAATTCCTCGCAATTACTTATGCATCACATTTTATGGTCCAGTAGTTAGGTCCCTGTTGTGCTATGGGATCTCAGGGGTATTGCGATGTGTGGATGGATTAATAATCTCACCCTCATTTCTTTATTCTATTTTATCTAAATTGCTGAGATAGCTGTTTTAAAGCCATTTCTTTTTTTTGACTATTTTCTAATGATTGACTTAGTCGTAATAAGACTTGATTGCTATTTATATTTGCAATAGATCCTAAGGCTATTAGTGCTGCATCGGAGATTTTTTCAGGACTATGTTTAACTATTTTTGCAAGTTCATTACAGACTATTCTCCCGTCTTTTCTTTGAAGAACACGAATGGCTTTTAAAACTACTGCTTCACGAAAGTCGCTAATTGGTTCTTTCAGAATCTCAACGAGTAATTCATCATTGATCTGATGAGCTTTGAAATTTAATATCTCCAACCCTGCTAATCGAATAGCCTGAGATTCTTCAGATAAGATGTTTTTTAATCGTTGAATTGAAAAATCAGCTCCCCAACAACTGAGTGCTTGAAGCGTTTCTAATTGAAATTTATCGCTGTAATTGAGTTGTCTAAATAGCCAATCTTTGGCTTCATTTTGATAGCATAATCCAGATGCAAAAATGAATTCAGGTTGAATACCTTCTTGATCAATAAGTCTTTTTAGGTGATACCACCCTTTGGAGCCTAGCCAACCTAGGCGTTCTGCGATTAAATAGCGAAGATCTTTTTCAAGACTAGTGGAGTAAATATCAGCTAACCAAGAAGGATCAAGAGATGAGGCCTTTCTCGTTAGATAAATTTTCTCTCTTAGAATTTCTTCTTTGCAAATCAGTGAATTTTCACTCATCTTGCACCAAGCTCGGCAGCTAATTCTCTCTCTAATTTCTCATCATGGACTGTTGGTAAAACATTAGACATTTTTGTCCGATGAGTGCTGTAAAACAACATTCCAATAAATACCATCCCACCAATAACATTTCCCATAGTCACAGGTAAAAAGTTCCAGAAAATAACTTTGTAGAATGGAACTCCAGACCCCATTAGTGGCCCCGCTGTATGCAAAAACATATTGACTACTATGTGCTCCATTCCCATTGTTTGGAATGCTGTAATTGGCAACCAACAAGCGAGAAGTTTGCCTGGGACACTTTTGCTCACAAGAGCCATTGTTACTCCAAGGCATACAAGCCAGTTTGCAATTACGCCTCTTAAGAATGCGAGGAAAAATCCTGTAGAACCTAGAGCCTCATATTTGGTAAGAACATTTATCTTGTTAAGAGCAATAATCTTTGCAGCTACCACAGCCCATCCCTTGCCCCCGTCAGCTGCCGCCAAAGGATCTACATTGCCTCCACTCGTAAGACTAATGGATAGTAAAACGGCTACTAGAAATGTTCCAAGAAAATTCCCTATCCAAACCCAAGTCCAATTTCTAAATGTATTTCTCCATGAGGATCTTCCTGCCCAAGTTGCCATAGGTAATAATGCAAAATTACCAGTCACCAACTCCATCCCAAATAGCACAATACTTGCAAATCCAAAGGGGAAAATAACTGAACCTAAGAAAGGCATGCCAGATTGAATCCCAACTGTAATTGCCAAACAAGTTGCTAAACCGAGTATTGCTCCTGAATAAAAACCTCTGACCATTAGATTTTTAATGCTTACAGTAGACTTTTTCCCTCCAGCTGCAATCATTCCATCTACCAATTCATTTGGTAGTACATAGTCCATTTGGGAAGAATTAGATTCCATTTGTTGAATTAGTTCCTGAATTTTTGGGGATAATAAATCTATTAATTGCTAATACGATTCATTATTTTAGAGAAGAAATCTTGACCTCCTTTTTCTCTATTAATCTCTGGAAGTTCATCCCCCATACTCATGAGCCAGTTGATAAATTTAGAGAAATGATTTTTGGATTTTTGTTTCATAGGTTTGTAGTGATAATTTAGTTTTGATTAGAAGCAGACTAAGGAGCTTGACTGCTTTTTATTGACTTTTCGATTAGCTCTTGAGAGTGTTTTAGAAAACTAATAGGCTCTTCATATGTTCCCTTTTTAAGCTTCGCCGAGTAATTGTTAATCAAAATATCTTTTAATCTATCTTTTAAATCATCAACTATGACACCTTTATACTTTAATTCCCCAATTTTATTATTCTTACCTTGCTTTCCACCAATAGTTATGTTGAATGCCTCAACCATTTTCCCTGAACTATTTTTTGCTTTAGTTCCAGTCAATCCAATTGCACCCATATATGCTTGCCCACAGCTATTTGGGCAACCTGTCCAATGAATCTTCACCTCTTCTGGTAATTCAATCTCTGCTTCGAGTTCTTTCGCTATTTTTGTAGCATTTTCTTTAGTACTTGCTTGAGCAAAACTACAATATGTTTTCCCAGTACAAGCAACAGTTCCAGCAGAAATTGAATTAGGGCTTAAACTAAATTTTTTAAATAAATTATCATTTTTAAAATCACTTAATTTTTCTTTTGGAATATCGATAATCAGTATGTTTTGATCTTCAGTAAGGCGTACTTCTCCACTACCAAAAGTCATGCTTGTTGTTGCTATATCTTGAAGATCTTCTGAACTTAACCTTCCTACAGGAATATGAACTCCTGCATAGTATAGATCCTTCTGCTTTTGGGGATTAATTCCAAAGAAGGAACGCGGTTTTTCTGAAAATGAAGATCCTGGATCATTCTCTAATGGCCCAAATCTTTGTTCAACTAAGTTTCTAAACTCTGATAATCCTATTTCATTTAAATAATACCTAAACCTTCCTCTTTGCCTTTTTTCCCTTTCTCCATTATCCCTCCATATTGAAATTATTACACCAGTTAAATTACAAATCTGATCTTTTTTTATCCATACATTAAGTGGTACAGCATAATCATTTAATTGTGAAGAAAGTATGCCTCCGACCCATACTCCAAAACCTAGTTCAGAGCCTTTTTTAATGGGATGAAAAATAATATCATTATGAAGGAGAAAATTATCTGCTGACCCTGCAACTGCTGTATTCCATTTCCTAGGTAGATTAGAAAATTCAGAATTACCCTTTCCTTCATTAGTGAGGAATTTATCTAGTTTTAATGTGTAAGGTCTAGTATCTATAATTTCGCAAGGGTCTATCCCTGCTAAAGGATTTCCAGTGACATTTCTAGGATTATCGAAGCCAGATTGAATTGTTTCAAGTCCAGATTCTTTTATTCTTTTAAGTATCTCTGGAAGATCATTAATTAATATTCCTCTGAGCTGCAAGTTTTGTCTTGTTGTTATATCGCAACTTCCATTTTCATCATACCTGGCAACTATAGAAGCAATGACTCTTAATTGCTTAGTAGTTAAGATTCCATTGGGTATCCTAAGGCGCAGCATAAATTTACCTGGTGTTTTAGGGCGCCAAAAAAAACCATACCATTTCAATCTAAGTTCTAAATCAGTTTTATCCATTCTATCCCAACCAATTTTTGCAAATTCTTCTATTTGCTTACCAACTAACAGACCATCTTTCTCGGCTTTGTTACTTTCAACCTTATTTAATTTTTTGCCTTCTAAGTAACTTTTCATTTGCTTATATAAGCTATTTTCGTGAATAGCTATAATCAGGAAGATTTTTTAAAGTATTACTATTAACATTTTATTTAGGATTTCTTGTTGTATCGATTTACACAGATTTGATAACCAGTAAATCACCTTTCATTAGTGTATTAATCGATACTTCCCTTGTACCTCTGATCGATTCATTGAGACTCCTTGCCTAAAACGATGTTCTTGTCTAATACTTTCCACTTCCTAGTTCTCCTATCCAGGTAAGGAAACCTTCTTGGAGCATTTTTAAAACCTTTTTCATCGCATAAATATCTCTATCAAGTGTATTTTTGAAAACATTTCTCTTCCTATTATTCTTGATTCCTTTGTTGGTACTTGATGAATATCCGTTGTTAAGCATGTCTAATTATAAATTTGAGAATAAAACATTTTTCAAGGCTAAGGTTTGTACTGGATGATACAGAAAAGATATTTTCTCATTCAAAACTTTTTAAATTACTTACTTTATTTCAAAAGAGCTTTCTAAATATTTAGAGTCTGCATCAATCATGGCAGTCAAATCATCATGTGAATCGTATTTATACATTAGGTTGATTATACGTTGAGGATCAATATTGAGATTGGCTACTTCCTCCCAAAGCCTATTGGTTAATTCATCATCGCAAAGTTGAAATTGAGCATTAACCAATTCACGAGTTAATGAGCAAACCTTTCCCTGATCTTTCCTTCCTTTATAAACTCTAGGTTGGTAGCTCAATTCAATCAACTCTCCCTTCTTTCTGCTCAAGAACTCAATCGCTTTTTTAACAAGTGAAGTCATGCTATAGATACCTCGAACATAGGTGTTGCTTTTTGGTTAGGGAATAAGACTCTTAATGTGGAAATAAAGAGTGAAAGCTGAAAATCCAGAGCTTTTTTATTAATAGCAATAAGAAGTGGGTAGAGGAATAAATTTACGAAAGACAGTTAATAAT
>QCFU01000002.1 GCA_003278305.1 Prochlorococcus sp. AG-363-M21 | reverse complement strand
TATATTCATTAATAAATATTTATATGTCATTTTAGGTGCTGTTCCTGGTGCTTTGGTTAGATGGTTAATTAATCAAGAATTATTAGTGAATGTTATTGGTTCATTTGTTTTAGGCTTTGTTATTGGATTAGATTGTCGTAATAGAGTTAAGTTAATCTTTGCTGTTGGTTTTTGTGGGTCTTTGACAACTTTTAGTACGTGGATCATTAATGCCATTCAGTTAATAAGCCAAGGCGATTGGATTAGATCACTATTATCAATATTTTGTACTTTGATTTTAGGTTGTTTTTCGTTTCTCCTTGCTTTTTATCTTGGCAAAAGAACTAAATGCTTAAACCTTGCTTCAATGGACATAAAATAACTTTGCCCTGATTGATGGTCAGCCATGGATGAGGCGACGGGCGACACTACTCAAGCAGCTGCTTTGAGAAATGGTCCAGATTTTGCAGATGAAATTGCTCAGGAAATTGAGTTAATGCTTTCTGCTGGAAATTACGATGGTGTTAAAACCTTATTGGAGCCTATTCAACCAGTTGATATTGCTGAAGCTATAGGCTTGCTTCCTTTAATTCTTCAGGCACTGGCTTTTAGATTATTAACCAAGAATGAAGCTATTGAAGTTTATGAATATCTGGAACCTTCTATTCAGCAAAGTCTTTTGGACAGGCTCAGATCAGGAGAAGTTCTTGAAATAGTAGAAATGATGGCACCTGATGATCGGGTGCAATTATTTGATGAATTACCTGCCAAAGTTGTTCGCAGATTATTAGCTGAACTAAGTCCGGAAGAAAGGCGTGTCACTGCTCAGCTGCTCGGTTATGACCAAGAAACGGCAGGCAGATTAATGACAACAGAGTTTGTGAATTTGAAGGAATTTCATACTGCGGCGGAGGCTTTAACAATTGTTAGACAGCAAGCATCTGACACAGAAACCATTTATAGCCTTTACGTCACTGACAGAGAGAGGCATTTGACAGGGATTCTTTCTTTAAGAGATTTGGTTGTCGCAGATCCAAAAGATTCAATTGGAGATGTTATGACGAGAGAAGTGGTGAATGTGTCGACTGATACAGATCAAGAAGAAGTGGCAAGAGCAATACAGAGATATGATTTCTTAGCATTACCTGTAGTTGATAGAGAAAAACGTTTAGTTGGAATAGTTACTGTTGATGATGTTATTGATGTTATTGAGCAAGAGGCGACTAGGGATATTTATGCAGCAGGTGCTGTACAAGCAGGCGATGAAGATGATTATTTTCAAAGTGGATTATTTGCTGTAGCTAGAAGAAGAGTGGTTTGGTTGGCTGTCTTAGTGATTGCTAATAGCTTTACTACTAAAGTAATCACAATGAATGATGATGTTTTAAGACAAGTTGTTTTATTGGCTGCTTTTATTCCTCTCTTGATAGGTACTGGAGGCAATGTTGGTGCGCAAAGTTCTACTGTTGTCATAAGAGGGTTAAGTACACAGAAAATTCAGAATATTGGACCTTTGAAAACGATTGGAAGGGAATCCATCGCAGGAGCTTTATTAGGTTTATTAATGTTGATTCTTGTCGTGCCTTTTGCCTGGTGGCAAGGCCAAGGGTGGTTGGTTGGTGCGGCAGTTGGAATTAGTCTTATGGCGATAACCACTTTGGCTGCTACTGCTGGGGCTGCATTGCCACTCTTGTTTGATCGCATGGGCTTAGATCCTGCTTTAATGTCTGCCCCATTTATCACCACTGCAACTGATGTTGCGGGAGTTTTTATTTATCTGAGAACCGCTGCTTGGCTGTTAAATAATGCGGGCTCTTTCTAATGAGTAGTTCCTAGGTATTTATACTTAATTTTAAATAATTAAGGGAGAATCGTTTTGCTTTACACTTCTTAATGATATTCTTTACAAAACTCAACAGATTTCTAATGTCTGCTGCTTCGCAAGTTGCTTTGTCTCCGCAAGATCAGTTTACTAACAATCAAAAGGCCTATTTAGATACAGATTTGGTTCGTTCGTATTTGCGAGATATTGGGCGAGTGCCTTTGCTATCGCATGAACAAGAAATTACTCTAGGGCGTCAAGTTCAGGAGCTTGTAATTCTTGAAAGGATTCAACGTGAACTGGAAACATCAACTGGAGGTAAGCCATCTTTGGAAGAAATAGCTGATAATGCAGACTTGTCTCTAGCTGAAGTGAAAAAGAAATTCAAAAGAGGAAATCGAGCAAAAGAAAGAATGGTTTCAGCAAATTTACGTTTAGTAGTTAGTGTTGCGAAAAAATATACTAAGAGAAATATGGAACTTCTTGATTTAATTCAAGAGGGAACTATCGGTTTGGTTAGAGGTGTAGAGAAATTTGATCCTGCAAGAGGTTATAAATTCTCAACTTATGCGTATTGGTGGATAAGACAGGGAATTACAAGAGCTATTGCTGAAAAAAGTAGAACAATTAGGCTTCCTATTCATATTAATGAAATGCTTAATAAGTTAAAAAAAGGTCAGAGAGAGTTAAGCCAAAGTTTGTCAAGAACACCCAATTTGAATGAACTGGCAGAATATGTAGATATTTCTGTTGAGGAAGTTAAAGATTTAATGGTTAGGGCAGGTCAACCCATAAGCCTTGATACAAAAATTGGTAATGATGAAGATAGTGTTTTATTGGATTTGGTCTCTCTAGATGATGACTTGCCTGATCAAAAACTTGAACTTAATTGTATGAAAAATGATTTGGAAGATCTTTTGTATAAATTACCTGAGTTACAACAGAGAGTTTTGAGAATGAGATTTGGTGTAGAAGGGGATGACCCTATGACTCTTACTGGAATTGGGAGAATTCTAGGAATTAGCCGTGATCGAGTAAGGAATCTTCAAAGGGATGGTTTAAAAGGATTACGCAAGCACTCTGATTTGATCTCTGCTTATTTGGCTTGTTGAATTAGTTTGGTTAAAATCTTATTCACATTTTCTGGGTCTTCGTCATGAGGACAGTGACCAGCTCCTTTTATTATATTTAACGAGCAAATACAACTTATAGTATTGAACCAATCTTGTGCTTCTTTTATAGATTCCCAAGGGTCTTTATCTCCCCAGATTAAGTCTACTGGTATATTCATATCTTCCATCAACTCTGGTGCAAGGTAATCGTTGAAGATATTTGTAAAGCCAAAAAAAGCTTCAGAAGCTCCAACTCTTTGAGTTGCTTGATAGAGCATATTAATTAATTCTAAGTCCAGGTTTTTCCCACTTGGGTAAGCCTTTTTTAAGACATTTTTGATGAAACTTGGATTAGCTGCATACTTAAACAGAGCTTTACTTAACCATCGTTGTTTTACTGTTAATTTTAGTAATGGTCTTATTGATTGCAATAAAAGAGGCTGCTGATGCAGTTTTTTATCGTCTAATGTCCTTACTGCGCAATTAATTAGAATAACTTTCTTGCATTTTTTTTTAAGTAGTGTTGATGCTTTTAGAGCTATTACACCTCCAATAGAATTACCAATTAAGATTACTTGAGTCTTAATAATAGACTCACAAAAACTTTGTATTTGTTTAGCCCAGCTATCAAAACTATAAAAGAAAGTTTGGTCATCATTTACTTCTCTGCCAATGTTTGCTTTGGGTTGGCTGCTGTTCCCAAAACCAATTAAATCTATTGAATAACATGGAGCAATTTCGCTTAAAATTTTCTTATTATTTCTCCAATGTTCTTTGCATGCACCAAAACCATGTATCAATAATATTGATATATTTGAGCTAGGATTTGATTTGTAAACGTTCCAAGAAACATCGAGATTATTCCATTGCCAGATATAATTGCTCAAACTAGTTTTCCTATAGAATTTTTCAAGGACAATAATAGTGTAAAAGAATTAAGAATTAATTTGTTGAATTGGTTTGAATTAAATGGGCGACATTGGATTCCATGGAAATTAAATAAAAAAGGATCTTTGCCACAACCAGGAGAAATGTTATCGGCATATTCTATTTTGGTTGCAGAAGTGATGCTTCAGCAAACACAATTAAGTGTTGTTTTACCTTATTGGCATAGATGGATGATAGCGTTTCCAAAACTTGAAGATTTGGCTAATGCTCAATTGAGTGAAGTATTAATTTTGTGGCAAGGTCTTGGTTATTATTCTCGTGCTGAACGTATTCATAAAGCTTCGAAGATACTTGTCAGTCATATAGGGGAACATCAATCCCATGATTTCTCCAAATGGCCAAAGGATATAAATTATTGGATTGATTTGCCAGGCATAGGCAGAACTACTGCAGGAAGCATTCTTTCTTCAGCATTTGATTTACCAACTCCATTATTAGATGGCAATGTAAAAAGAATTATTTCTCGCTTGATTTGTAGAAATCAGCCTATTAGTAAAAAGGAGTCCCAGCTTTGGAATTTAACTAATTTGTTTTTGGATGGAAAATCACCGCGGAGTTTTAATCAAGCTCTTATGGACCTTGGAGCGACTATTTGTATTCCTAAATTACCTTTATGTGATAAGTGTCCTATAAGAAAATTTTGTTGTGCATATAATCATGGCAATCCTTTAGCATTTCCTTTAAAAGAAATGAGCAAAGAAATACCACAACTTAATATAGGCATAGGTTTGATTTTCAATTCAGTCGGAGAAGTTTTGATAGCTCAAAGGTTGAATGAAAGCAGCATGGGAGGTATGTGGGAATTTCCTGGGGGCAAGCAAGAGAAAGGAGAATTAATGCAGATAACCATTATTAGAGAAATAAAGGAAGAATTGGGTATTACAGTTGAAGTTAAGAAAATGCTTCTAGATTTTAATCATTTATATACTCATAAAAGATTACATTTCGTGGTTTACATTTGTGAATTGATTTCTGGAGTGCCAAAGCCTTTAGCTAGTTCGCAAATTCAATGGGTAAGGGTCGACGATCTTGTTAAATATCCTTTTCCAGCTGCTAATAAAAAAATGATATCAGCATTAAAACAATATTTAATGAATAAAGACAATTAAGTTGAGCTGGCTTTTGCTGAATTTAAGTACAAAATATAAACTATTGCATTTCTTTTATGAATAAAGCTAAGGTCATTTGTATTGGTGAAGCTTTGGTTGATCGGCTTGGACCGCCTGGCGGAACTATAGATATTGACCAATCGTTTGAAGATTGCTTGGGAGGTGCTCCTGCGAATTTAGCTTGTGGTTTAGCAAAATTGGGTCTTAAAGTTGAATTTATTGGATGTCTTGGAAATGATTCAACAGGTAAGAAATTCAAGGAATTATTTTTATCTAGAGGTGTTAATATAACAGGATTGCAAGTAAATGATAAAGTTCCAACAAGGATTGTCCTTGTGAAAAGAGATTTATCAGGCGAAAGGTCGTTTGCTGGTTTTTTTGGAGATAAAGGCAAGGGTTTCTCAGATCAATATTTACATTTTAAAGAGTTAGAAAGTATTTGTTCTGACTTGCTAGATGATACTAGTTGGTTATTACTTGGTACTCTTCTTTTAGCATCAAAAATCTCTAAAGAAACTATTTTACGCTTAATTAAAAATGCAAAATATAAAGGTATAAAAGTTGCTATAGATCTTAATTGGAGGCCAATATTTTGGGATGAGTCTTTATCTCCAGATTCTCTACCTTCTAAGGAGATTATCGTCTTTATTCGGTCTTTCTTAAAGAATGCTTCTTTAATTAAACTTGCTAAAGAGGAGGCCTTATATTTCTTCGATAGTGAAGATCCATATGAGATTTCTCATTTTTATTCACATAAACCAGATGTAGTGATTACGGATGGAGCGCAACCTATTCAATGGTATCTAGATGGTTTTAAAGGTTTAACTAAAGTATTAGTCCCTCCTAAAGTTATAGATACAACAGGAGCAGGAGATTCGTTTTTAGCGGGATTGGTTTTTCAAATGTGCTCAAAGAAAACAGAAAGTAAGGATCATTTGAGCTATCAAAAAATAGTACGTTTTGGAGCAGCATGTGGTGCATTAACTTGTACAGGTGCAGGTGCGATAGAGCCTCAACCAACAGTTGCAGAAGTAGAAAAATTTCTGTTATCTATTTAGGGAGATTGAACTTGAATCAATCTCCCTCCGGAATAATAATCAAGCTTGATATTCCATGCTTCTTTCAGATTGAGAGTTAATCTTGAGGGCCATTCGATTACCATGAGTGCATTTATTTGATTTGCTTCTTCTTCTTCGGATAAGAAGAATTCATTTGCTGAGGCAGGCTCTTCTAATCTATAAAGATCTAAATGAAAAAGAGGTCTTTTACTATTTAGGTAATGTTGGGATAAAGCAAATGTTGGACTTGTAATTGGCTCAGTGATTTCAAAGCCTTTGCCTATGCCTTTTATCAAGGATGTTTTACCCGCTCCTAAAGGCCCTTCAAGTAATACTAAACTTGTATTTTGCAAGATACTGCTTAATTGAACGCCAAAATTAATGGTGGCCTCCAAATCATCAAGTTTCCAGCCTGATTCGTTAGATTGCCATTTAATTGATTTGGGGATATTTCTTTCTTCCATTTCTTTTTGATTATCCTAGCTGTCTCTTAATTTTTATCCATGATTACAGCCTCTGTATCTAGTTCAAAATTAGATAATGAAAATGATTACGAGATTAAAGATATTAATCTTGCAGAATATGGCAGAAAAGAGCTTGAAATAGCTGAAAAAGAGATGCCAGGGTTAATGGCTCTCAGGGAGAAATATGGACGTGAAAAACCCTTAAAAGGTGCGCGGATTGCAGGTAGTCTCCATATGACAATACAAACAGCTGTATTGATAGAGACACTAGTAGCACTTGGGGGAGAAGTCCGATGGGCATCATGCAATATTTTTTCTACACAAGATCATGCTGCAGCTGCCATAGCTAAAGAGGGCGTACCAGTTTTTGCCAAGAAAGGAGAGTCATTGGATGAGTACTGGTCTTATACTCACAGCATTCTTGAATGGAGTAACTCATCTAGTCCAAATATGATTTTGGATGATGGAGGTGATGCAACAGGCTTAGTGATTCTTGGTAGTAAAGCAGAAAAAAATATATCTATCTTAGATAATCCATCTAATGAAGAAGAAGTTGCTTTATTTGCTTCGATTAAGAAGAAATTATCTCAAGATAAGTCCTTCTATTCAAGGATCAAAGAATCTATTCAAGGTGTTACAGAAGAAACAACAACTGGTGTTGCCAGGTTATATCAAATGGAAAAGACTGGTGAGCTTCCTTTCCCAGCAATAAATGTGAATGATTCAGTTACAAAGAGCAAGTTTGATAACCTTTATGGATGTAGAGAATCTTTAGTTGATGGTATTAAAAGAGCAACAGATGTAATGGTTGCTGGAAAAGTTGCTTTAGTAATAGGTTATGGAGATGTTGGTAAAGGTTCTGCGCAATCATTACGTGGTTTAGGAGCAACAGTAATGGTTGCTGAAATCGATCCAATTTGCGCACTTCAGGCTGCAATGGAGGGCTATAGAGTTGTTCGATTAGATGATGTTGTACAGGAAATAGATATTTTTGTAACTGCAACAGGTAATTTTCAAGTTATTCGTCATGAACACTTAATTCGCATGAAAGATGAAGCAATTGTTTCCAACATAGGTCACTTTGATAATGAAATAGATGTAGCCTCATTAAAAAAATATAAATGGGAGAATATTAAGCCTCAAGTTGATCATATAACTTTACCTAATGGGAATAAAATTATACTTTTAGCAGAGGGTAGATTGGTTAACTTAGGATGCGCAACTGGTCATCCAAGTTTTGTTATGAGCAATTCTTTTACGAATCAAGTTCTTGCACAAATTGAATTGTTTTCAAGAGGAATTAATTATGAAAATAAAGTGTATGTATTGCCTAAACATTTAGATGAAATGGTTGCGAGATTGCATTTAGATAAAATTGGCGCGAATTTAACAAAATTAACTGATATTCAAGCAGAATATATTAATGTACCAATTGATGGCCCTTACAAATCTGATCAATATCGTTATTAATTTATTTATCCATTTAAATAATAAATTACAGGCATTGTTTTATGAATATTGCTGATTTTATTTCTTCTATTCCCAGTTTTATTGCTACTTCAGTAGAAGCTAACCAGTGGATTGGTTATGGCGCAATATTTTTGGCAATGTTTTTAGAGAACATAATTCCTCCTATTCCTTCTGAATTAATCATGCCCTTAGGCGGGTTTTATGTGGCACAAGGGCAATTAGGGTTTGCTCCCGTTGTTCTAGCAGGCCTTTTAGGCACATTGCTTGGAGCCTTTCCGTGGTATGGGATAGGCCGTTTGGTTAATGAAGATCGATTAGAAAGTTGGTTGAAGAAATATGGCAAGTGGATGGGTCTTACTTCTAATGAGCTATACAAAAGTCGCACATGGTTTAACAAATATGGAAATGCTTTAGTTTTTTGGGGCCGATTAATACCAGGTATTAGAACCTTGATCTCAGTTCCTGCTGGAATCGAGTTAATGCCTATTGTACCTTTTACTATCTGGACTGCTGCAGGTAGTTTGATATGGATAGTAATTTTAACTGTTGCAGGCATTATTCTTGGTGAAAGTTATAGTCAAATCGGAGTATGGCTTGAGCCTTTTTCTAAACTCATCAAAATATTAATCTCCTTGATGGCTATATCTTTATTCTTTTGGTTATTTATCAAGACTTGGCGTAAAACAATGAACTCTTAGGGGATTAGTTTAAAAAGGTATTTCTTCATCATTAGTTTTCACTTGGGCAGAAGGATTTTGAAAGCTTGCTTCATCAAAATCTTTTTTGCTACTTAGTAGTTCTAATCTATCAACTCTGACAACAGGTTTTGATCTGTCTTCACCTGTTTTTTTGTCTTTCCATTGATCTAGCTTGAAACTACCAGTTATGCCAATTAAAGAACCTTTTTTGACATAATCAGCTGCTACTTGGGCTTGTTTCCCCCATATTTCTAAATTAAACCAATCAGGCTCCTCTTGTTTGCTGCGTCGATTGACTGCTATAGCAAGATTTGCAACTATTGAGCCTGATTCGAAATACCGAACTTCTGGGTCTCTGCCAGCTCTGCCAATAAGGCTGATTGTGTTAACGGCCATTACTTTTTAGTTTAAATCTAAAATAATCTAAAAATCTGGATTGGACTATAAAAAAGGTGGTCCATAGATTTCTTATATGTTCAAAAAACATTATGATTCAAATTCATTTAATTTATAAATTGTGTTTTTAAGACGTCTAAGACTTTCTCGTGATATTGGCATTGACTTGGGTACTGCTAATACCGTCATTTATGTCCAGGGCAAAGGAATTGTTCTTGAAGAACCTTCTGTTGTTGCAATGGATCTTGAAGAGGGTGAGCCTTTAGCGGTAGGTGATGATGCGAAGCTGATGCTTGGAAGAACACCAGGCAATATCCGTGCAGTAAGACCCTTGCGGGATGGGGTTATTGCAGACTTTGATGCTGCTGAGCAAATGCTTAAAAGCTTTATCCTTAAGTGTAATGAGGGCAGAGGCATCATTGCACCAAGACTAGTTGTAGGAATTCCCAGCGGTGTAACTAGTGTCGAAAGAAGAGCAGTAAGAGAAGCTGGTTTAGCAGGAGCTAGGGAAGTACATTTAATTGATGAACCTGTAGCAGCAGCGATAGGTGCTCATCTTCCAGTTACTGAACCAATTGGAACAATGATTGTTGATATTGGTGGTGGAACAACCGAAGTTGCAGTTTTAAGCCTAGGGGGAACAGTGTTAAGCGAATCTGTTCGAGTAGCAGGAGATGAAATTAATGACTCAATAGCAGTTTATTTGAAGAAAGTTCATAACTTGGTTGTCGGAGAACGTACAGCTGAAGAAATAAAAATCAGAATTGGATCTGCATTTCCTAATAATGAGTTTGATTTGCAAACTATGGATGTCAGAGGGTTGCACTTGCTTTCAGGTTTACCGCGCTCTATCAGTCTGAATGCAGGAGATTTGCGTGAGGCCATGTCGGAACCACTTAATAAAATAGTTGATGCTGTAAAAAGAGTTTTGGAACGTACGCCACCTGAACTCGCAGCAGATATTGTTGATAGAGGAATTATGCTTGCTGGTGGAGGTGCTCTCGTTAGAGGTATTAGTGATTTAATCAGTCATGAGACAGGAATATTTGCTCATGTAGCAGAAGAACCTTTGCTTTGCGTAGTTAATGGTTGCGGTCAAGTTTTAGATAACTTTAAGCGTCTTAAGCGAGTTGTAGATACTCCAGAGTTTGCTAGAAACGCAATTAGAGATTGAGTTAATGAGTCTACTTCGAAGAGATGAAACTTTTCGGTGGTGGTATAAGAAGGGTTTTTGGTTTTGGACTTTAGTTGTAATTTCTTTAATTATTCTTCGAATAAGCAAGGGAGCATTGTTGATAGATATTTATTCTTTCTTATCCAGGCCATTTTGGCCTGGACATGCTCAAAAAGAATGGATTTTAAATGGTATTAATTTAGAGCAACAAATCAAACTTGATGTACTAGAAAAAGATAATCAGCGTTTAAGAGAATTACTGTCTTTACAATCAATAGATAATAATAAGCGTATTTCTGCTGTTGTAATTTCTCGAAATTCAAATGGCTTTTGGCAGCAATTAGATATAAACAAAGGCTCTTTGCATGGTGTAAAGGTAGGTCATGCTGTAATAGGTCCAGGAGGTCTTTTAGGGTTAATCACTAGAACCACTATGACCACTTCTCGGGTTAGATTATTAACAGCACCAGGTAGCAAGATAGGGGTATGGGTTGAGCGTACAAAAGTTCATGGAGTACTTGTAGGTAATAGTAATAATCGACCTCAAATTACGTTTTTTGATAAAAGTCCAGATGTTGAATTGGGTGATGTCATTACCACTTCTCCAGCGAGTACATTAATGCCTCCAAATTTGACAGTTGGAGTAATTCAAAAGGTTCATAAAGATAACCTCCCTGAGCCTTATGCATTTGTTCAGTTACTTGCGACACCCGAAGCTATTGATTGGGTGCAAGTGGTTAGTTGGAAATGAAAAGACAGGCAAAAAAATATATTTATCTTGGTTTAGGAGGAATTGTTCCGTTCTTATATTTTATATCTCCAAATTGGATTTCTATTTATGGGATTCAGCCAAATTGGGGAATTATCTGGTTGCTACCTTGGGCTATTGAAGAAGGTCCGATTTTAGGAATGCTTGGTGGTTTATGTTGCAGCTTGCTTCTGGACAGCGTTCTAGCTCAAAGTGTGACTCAGATACCTTCTTTTGTTTTACTTGGTTATTGGTGGGGGCGTATAGGTTTTAAAGGACCATTGATAGAAAATAGTTTTAGTCTTGGGTTGCTTGTTTTTATTGGCTCTTTTTTCAATGGCCTCATAATTTGGTTACAACAGACTTTGCTTTTACAGAACGAGAGAATTTATTTGTTCAATATAAGTATTTTTCAAATTTTAATTACCGAAACAATTGTTACCGCGATTCTTGCTCCAATGATTTGTTCGTGTGCCCTTCTATCTTTTTTTCGAAAAAAAAACTGATATCTATAATTAAACAATAGTTTTTGCCAACTTTATAGATGATTTTTAATGTACTTGAATAATTCCTCGTTTTAATTATTGATGGTTTTTTAATATTCAGGCTTCACACGCAGTAAGTATTTATACTTAGGCAGAATACTATTGGAATTTTAAAAAAATCTATTTATTTAATTTGATAATGCTTTAGGCTTGGGTCGGAAGGTTATTGTTGCTTGTCAAATGGCAATGTTTTCATTTATGAATAGGGTTCATCCAAGTTCAATAGCACTCTGGTGGACCTAGTTTGATGGCTGCATATACTCCAAAAGCAACAATTCTTGTTGTTGACGATGAACCAGCCGTTTTAAAGGTTTTGGTTACTCGCCTTGAACTTGCTGGATATCACGTCATTTCAGCGAAAGATGGAGAAGAAGCTCTTGATGTTTTTCATAAAGAGTCTCCAGATTTAGTTGTACTTGATGTAATGCTGCCCAAATTAGATGGGTTTGCAGTTTGTAGGCGTATTCGAGGAGAGTCTTTAGTTCCAATTATCTTCTTAAGCGCATTAGAGGCTATCTCTGAGCGAGTAGCAGGGCTTGATCTTGGAGCAGATGATTATTTATCTAAGCCATTTAGTCCAAAGGAATTGGAGGCCAGAATAGCCACCATTTTGAGAAGAATGGGTCCTGGAGCGGCCATAGCTGAGCCTAGGGAGATTCCAGTTGGTCAAGGAGTAATGAAATTAGGAGATTTAGTTGTTGATACAAATAGGCGCCAGGTTAGTCGAGCTGGTGAACGAATTGGATTGACTTACACTGAATTTAGTTTACTTGAATTGCTTTTTCGAGATCCTGGAAAAGTGGTTCCTAGAGCAGAGATCTTAGAGCAGTTATGGGGCTATCCACCTAGAAGAGCTGCTGATCTTCGAGTTGTTGATGTTTATGTTGCTCGATTAAGAGGCAAACTTGAGCCTGACCCTCGTAATCCCGAACTCATACTTACTGTTAGAGGAATTGGTTATTCTTCTCAAAGAGTTGGAGAATTTCCGACTGTTGTTGCTTGAAAAAAGATGCTTTTAATCAAGTAAGTTGAAACTAACCTAATTTTAATCTGATTTTTATAGATTTATTTTGTCTGATTTAAGAGAAACTCGTTTAGAAAAAGCAAAGGCATTAAAAGCTATTGGCAATGGCCCTTATGCTTTGCGATATGAACCAACTCATTCAGCAGCAAAGTTAAAGCTCGATCATCAAGATTTGCCCAATGGTCAAGAAAAGGATATTGCAGTTTGCATAGCTGGCAGAATTATTTCGAGACGAGTGATGGGGAAATTAGCTTTTTTTACATTGGCTGATGAAACTGGTTCGATTCAGCTTTTTATTGAAAAAGCTACTTTAGAAAAATTTTCTAATTCTTCCGATTCTTTTAAACAAATTAGTGATTTAGTGGATTCAGGAGATTGGTTGGGTGTGAGAGGAATTGTGAAAAGAACAGATAGAGGAGAACTGTCGGTTAAGGTTCATTCTTGGGAAATGTTAAGTAAATCTTTGCAGCCATTGCCTGACAAATGGCATGGCCTTGCTGATATAGAGAAAAGGTATAGACAACGTTACTTAGATTTAATTGTTAATCCTAATAGCAGAAAGACTTTTAGGAGTAGAGCGTTAATGGTCAGTGCAATTCGCAGATGGTTAGACGAAAGAGATTTCCTGGAAATAGAAACACCAGTTCTACAATCTGAGGCTGGTGGTGCTGAGGCAAGACCGTTTATTACTCATCACAACACACTTGATTTACCTCTGTATCTCAGAATCGCGACTGAATTGCATCTTAAAAGATTAGTGGTAGGAGGCTTTCACAAGGTATATGAGCTTGGACGAATTTTTAGAAATGAAGGTATAAGTACTCGACATAACCCTGAATTCACGTCTGTTGAGATATATAAGGCTTTTGCTGATTACACAGACATGATGGAGCTTACTGAAGAATTAATTTCTTCTATCTGTTTAAAAATTTGTGGATCTACAAAAATCAATTATCAAGGTCAAGAAATTGATTTAACTCCTCCATGGAAAAAGGAAACTATGCATGATTTGGTTTTTAAAAGTACAGGTATTGATTTTCGGAAGTTTGATCAAGATATAAATGAAGCGAAAGCCGAGATGATAAAAAATAATTTGCTGGTTCCTGAGAATGCAGATTCAATTGGACGATTATTAAATGAGGCTTTTGAACAAAAGGTAGAAGCAAATTTAATACAACCAACCTTTGTCATTGATTATCCAATTGAGATTTCTCCATTAGCTAGAAAGCATAGAAGCCAAGAAGGCATGGTTGAAAGGTTTGAGCTTTTTATTGCTGGTCGAGAGACGGCAAATGCTTTTAGTGAACTTATTGACCCAATTGACCAACGCGAACGTCTTGTTTTACAACAGTTTCGCAGACAAGCTGGAGACCTTGAAGCGCATGTAATCGATGAAGATTTCATTAATGCTCTTGAAGTAGGAATGCCTCCAACAGGAGGCCTGGGAATAGGTATTGATCGTTTGATTATGCTTTTAACTGATAGTTCTTCAATAAGAGATGTCATTGCTTTCCCATTATTAAAACCAGGGTCCGGTTCTCAGTAATCGGAAAATGAACCATCACAGTGGATAATAGATCGAATATAAATGTGATTCTCAGATGAGTGGAGAGCGAGTGGGTTTTCGTTTTAAGCATGCCGATCCTGTTGTTAAGCGCAATCCACAGGGCAGATCAAGGCGTGGCTGGGTTATGGAGCCGGTCGAACAGACGACAAGTCGAGGTACAAAAATGCCTGCTTATAGAATTCGTTGGCGGGATAGTGAACGGCCTGAAATTGTTTTGCAACATATGTTGATAGCAGATCCAGATCCTAGTCCTCCTCCTGAGAATGTAAGTCTTAATCCTGACTCTGGGAGTTGATTAGGATTAATTTTTTTAAAAGATTTTTGGGTTAACAGACAAGACATTTTTGATTGTTAACCTGAATTTTTCTCTTATTTGTTTTCCTTAGGTGCTTTGGTTATTAATGGCTTTTCTATTTCCTTATTCAGAGGTTTGATAGCTCCTTCTTGAGATTGCAGGAAAAGTTGAGAAAGCTTTGCGATATCGGCATCATTAAGATTAAGAACAGCGATTTTTTCAAAGGCATTTAAATAAATATTTTCTAGCTCTTTTTTAAGAGATTCTCTCTGGGACTTGATGAGCGTTCTTTGATTTTCTCTAGTCATTATTTAGGAAGCATGCGTTTTGATTTTAATTCGTCAGGTTTTTAAAATCGCTCTAGTGCTGATTTGACCTCTTTTTTTTCTTGTTTTCTTTTCTCATTTTCTCTTTTGTCATACAGCTTGCGCCCTTTGCCTAATCCAATTTTTACTTTTACCCAGGACCCTTTGAGATGAAGGCTTAATGGAATCAGTGATAAACCCTTTTTGTTGACTTGACCTTCTAGTTTAAAAATTTCTTTTTTATGCGCTAAAAGTTTTCTAGTTCGTAGAGGATCATGATTAAAAAAATGACCTGCATTTTTGATGCGAGATATATGAACGTTGTGAAGATGTAATTCGCCATTACGAATAAGGCAGAATCCATCTCTTAAGTTAGTATTTCCTGCACGTATGGACTTGACTTCTGTCCCTAGTAGTTCAATTCCAGTTTCTAAGGTTTCTAGAATTTCATATTGATATTTTGCAAAACGATTGTCTGCTAGGAGTTTATTAGCATTGTTCTTACTTGATTTTGTAGTGTTTTTAGTTTTTGATTTAGACATCTCTTTCAGTTAATGGCTTGAGATTACACAAACGCTCTTATCGTTCCAATATGGCAATTGTGTCTTCTAATTTTTCTCAATCTGATTCTAAGGGCTTTAAGGGGAAAGAAAGGCTCGTGAATCCAGCAGAAATTGCTAATGAATCAAATTCTCTTAAAGAAGATTCCGTTCGGCCTAAATCTTTCGATGATTTTATGGGTCAGTCAGGGTTGAAAGAAGTTATGAGTATTTCAACTAAAGCTGCTATTTCTCGTTCTGAGGCTTTAGACCATGTTTTGTTATATGGCCCTCCAGGCTTAGGGAAAACAACAATGGCATTAATCTTAGCCAATGAGATGGGAGTGGATTGTCGTATTAGTAGTGCACCTGCTTTGGAAAGGCCTAGAGACATTGTCGGATTGCTTTTGAATTTGAAGCCAATGGGAATTTTGTTTATTGATGAAATTCACCGTTTAACTAAGGTTGCAGAAGAACTTTTATATCCTGCATTAGAAGATTTCCGGCTTGATCTGACTGTGGGGAAAGGTACTACTGCTAGAACTAGAGCCATAAAGTTACCTCGTTTCACATTGGTTGGTGCGACTACAAGGCCAGCATCAATTAGTTCGCCTTTACGTGATCGTTTTGGGATAACTCAAAGATTTGAATTTTATAAATTAGAAGAGCTTCATCAGATTATTAATAGAACCGCAAATTATTTAGAATTATCCCTAAGTAATGAAGCAAGTTTTGAAATTGCTAAGCGATGTAGAGGTACGCCAAGAATTGCTAATCGTTTGCTTCGAAGAATTAGAGACTTTGCTTTAGTGCAAACTAATCAGAATGTTATTGATCTTTCTCTAGTTGTTAATTCTTTGCAGTTGCATAAAGTAGATTCATGTGGTTTAGATAACTTTGATAGAAAGTTACTTTTCATGCTTCTAAATACAAATAATGGTGGTCCAGTTGGTTTAGATACACTGGCTTCAGCGCTTGGAGAAGATGCTGCAACCTTGGAGTCGGTTGTAGAACCATTTCTATTGCAAATAGGCTTTATAAAGCGAACACCTAGAGGAAGAATTCTGACTGAGCAAGGTAAAAAACATTTGATGAATGAGGTAGATATATGTCAAGACTAAAGATGTTTTTTATAATTATTTTTGTAATCATAATAATTTCAATATTTTCTTTATTGTTAATTCAAAAGTTTTCCTGGTTTAAGCAGTTTAATTTTTCTTTGCAAAATTCTTTTATAAGATTGGATTTAGAGGAGGATTTGTCTGAAAACAATGATTATTTTTTGAATTGTTTGAATATTCAAGATTCTTTCGATGTTTCTATTTTAGATAAGTCTAAGCCCACAAATTCTCATGATAATTCTCTGCTCGATGCTATAACTCTTTATGAGTCAGCTACAGTGAAAACTAAAATAGGTGATTGGGCAAATGCTTATAAACTTTACGAACAAGCTTCATATACTCAACCTGGTTTCTTTTTAGCTTTCTCGAGTAAGGCCTTAGCAAGTTATCAATTGGGAAAATATAATGAGGCAGAGTCTGAATTGAGGTCTCTTATCAAGGAATACCCAATGTGTGCTGATTCAAGGGCTGGTTTAACTGCTCTTTTATGGAAAAAAGGGCTTATAGGAGAAGCTCAAACCAATTGGGCTGCAGTATTAGGTCTAGATAATAGATATTTAGACAAAGACTGGTTATTGAATTTCCGACATTGGCCTCCTGCGGCTGTAGAAGACTTATTCCATTTTCTCGAAACCATAAGATAATGAGTTTGTTGAAAAATTTCGACAAAGAACTTGAGAGCTTTTTACCGGAATTAATTCAGATCCGTAGGCATTTGCATTCGCATCCTGAGTTAAGCGGTCAAGAGTATCAAACTGCCGCTTTAATAGCAGGTGAATTAAGAAAATATGGTTGGGACGTAAAAGAAGGAGTTGGCCGAACTGGTATTGTTGCCCAACTAGGAAAAGCAGATTCTATTTGTATTGGATTAAGGGTGGATATGGATGCTTTACCTGTTGAAGAAAAAACAGGTCTTCCTTTTTCCTCATTGCAACAGGGTTTAATGCATGCTTGCGGTCATGATATTCATAGTTGTATCGGCTTAGGTGTCGCAAAGCTATTAGCTAATTATAAGAATCAATCAAAAGGAATTAGGATATTATTCCAACCAGCGGAAGAAATTGCTGCTGGTGCCAAATGGATGAAGCAGGATGGCGCATTAATAGACTTATCTGCAATCTTTGGAGTTCACGTATATCCTGACTTGCCAGTAGGGAAAATTGGTATTCGCAGTGGTAATTTAACTGCAGCAGCAGCTGAACTGGAAATCAATATTGTTGGTAATGGAGGACATGGTGCCAGACCACATGAAACAGTTGATTCTATTTGGATCTCAGCAAAAATCATTAGCGGAATTCAAGAAGCTATTACTAGAAAACTTGATGCATTGTCTCCAGTAGTAATTAGTTTTGGCAAAATCCAAGGTGGCAAAGCCTTTAATGTAATTGCAGATCGAGTAAAACTTTTAGGAACAGTTAGGTATATCGATCCAGGTTTAAAGAATATTTTGCCAGCTTGGATTGAAGAAATTGTTCAAGGAATTGTTCAAAGCTTCGGCGCGAAAGCAGAAGTGAAATATCGCTCTATTGCTCCTCCTATTTACAATGATCCAATTTTGACAAAGTTCTTAGAAGAGTCGGCAATTGCTGTTCTTGGAAAAACAAACGTTTTAAGACTGGAAAAGCCCTCTATGGGCGCTGAAGATTTTGCTGAATTATTAGAGAATATTCCAGGGACTATGTTTCGCCTTGGTGTTAAAGGTTGTGATAACTGTGCTCCTTTGCATAATGGTCATTTTTGTCCTGATGAAGGCAGCATAGAGATTGGTATAAAGGTTATTGTCCATACTTTGCTTGCATGGCTAGAGAATCACGCACAACAATTATGAAAGACTTTGGCAAATTTTGGTTATCTTTTGCTGCTCCATTTCTAGTAATTATTTCAATTCTTGGTTTGCTACATAGGAAAGATAATGATCGTGTGCAAATTATCCCTGCATTTGCTATTGGGTCTGGATTAATGATTTCTAGTGTTTTCAATCATTATATGGCTCGTAAAAAATTGTTGTTTGAATTAAATAGGTCCAATGAAGAAGAAGGTTAGTTATTTGTAGTTTGAAACCCTTAAGGTATTTTTTGGAAAATATAGCTAGCTTGAGATATCACTAGGGGTGCCTTAAGGCAAATGCTTTTTCGGCTGAGATCACACCCTCTGAACCTGATACGTTTAATTACGTCGCAGGAAAGTGAAAGAGAGTGATCGTTGTTGATGTCATCCCTATAAGACCTTAATCCATTAATTATTATGCGTACTCTATGGGTGGCCTCACGGAAGGGTAAAAGCAATGTTTCGCAAATGCATTTTGCTCGTCAAGGCCTCATCACTGAAGAAATGGCATATGTAGCAGAACAAGAAAATTTGCCTGCATCTTTAGTAATGGAAGAGGTTGCAAGAGGGAGGATGATAATTCCTGCAAATATTAATCATCTCAATCTCAAACCTATGGCTATAGGTATTGCATCACGATGCAAAGTCAATGCCAATATTGGTGCTTCTCCTAATGCTAGTGACGTACAAGAAGAGCTTGAAAAGCTTGATCTCGCAGTGAAATATGGTGCTGATACAGTTATGGATTTATCAACAGGAGGTGTGAATCTTGATGAAGTAAGAACTGCAATAATTAACTCTTCTCCAGTGCCTATAGGAACAGTTCCTGTTTATCAGGCTTTAGAAAGTGTTCATGGCTCTATAGAAAAATTATCTGAAGATGACTTTTTGCACATCATTGAAAAGCATTGTCAGCAAGGGGTTGATTATCAAACTATTCATGCAGGCTTGCTAATTGAGCATTTGCCAAAGGTCAAGGGTAGATTGACGGGAATCGTTAGTAGAGGAGGAGGGATTCTCGCTCAGTGGATGTTATATCACCATAAGCAAAATCCTCTTTTCACACGTTTTGATGATATTTGTGAAATTTTTAAGCGTTATGATTGCAGTTTTTCATTAGGCGATTCACTGCGCCCTGGCTGTCTTCATGATGCCTCAGATGATGCGCAATTGGCAGAGTTGAAAACTTTAGGTGAGCTAACAAAACGTGCTTGGGAACATGATGTACAGGTAATGGTTGAAGGGCCTGGACATGTTCCAATGGATCAAATTGAATTTAATGTGCGCAAGCAGATGGAAGATTGTTCCGAAGCGCCTTTTTATGTTTTAGGACCTTTAGTTACTGATATTGCGCCTGGCTATGACCACATAACTAGTGCTATTGGGGCTGCAATGGCTGGCTGGTATGGGACTGCAATGCTTTGCTATGTAACACCTAAGGAACATTTAGGATTACCAAACCCAGAAGATGTAAGAGAAGGTCTGATTGCTTATAAAATTGCAGCTCATGCTGCAGACATTGCAAGACATCGAGCTGGAGCTCGTGATAGAGATGATGAACTTAGTAAGGCAAGATATGCTTTTGATTGGAATAAGCAATTTGAGTTATCTTTAGATCCGGAAAGAGCAAAAGAATATCATGATGAAACCTTACCTGCAGATATATATAAGCAAGCAGAATTTTGCTCTATGTGTGGACCGAAACATTGTCCTATGCAGACAAAAATTACTGATAAAGATTTGGAGGGTTTAGTTGATATTCTTGAAACTAAATCAATCTAAGTTTAATAAAACAAGTTCTTATTTAGCTTAAGAGTTTACTTGCTTTACTTAGAACATTATCTACTGTAAAGCCAAATTTATCCATACATACACCCCCAGGGGCAGATGCTCCAAACCCATTCATAGTAATACTGTCTCCATCCAGTCCGATATATTTGTGCCAACCGAAAGTCTCAGCAGCTTCAACCACAATGCGTTTTCGTACATTACTTGGTAATACACTTTCCTTATAAGAAGAAGATTGCTCTTCAAAAAGTTCTACACACGGCATAGAAACTACTCGGATTTGCTTACCTTTTGCTGTTAATTCTTTTGCGGCCAGAACACACAAGTTTAATTCGCTTCCTGTTCCAATAAAGATCAGATCAGGAGTTCCTTCGCAGTCTTCAAGAATGTATCCACCCAATGCAACTTTTTCGATGGAGGAATTTTTTTGATTCGGCATACCCTGTCTGCTAAGACATAAAGCACTAGGACGGTTGCGATTTTGAATTGCTAGTTTGTAGCTTCCGCTAGTCTCATTCCCATCTCCTGGACGAAAAACCAACATATTTGGCATTGCTCGTAATGATGGAATAGTTTCAATTGGCTGGTGTGTTGGTCCATCTTCACCAACCCCAATAGAGTCATGAGTTAAAACATAAATCACTCCAAGCTCACTCAAAGCAGAGAGTCTCATGGACCCTCTCATGTAGTCTGCAAAAACAAGGAATGTTCCACCATATGGAATGAGACCGCTTTTGTGATATGCAATGCCATTCATGATGGCAGCCATTGCATGTTCTCTTACACCAAAGTGAAGGTATCGTTTTTCAGGCGTGTCAGGTTGGTATGAACCAGTTTCTCCTTTGATATCAGTGTAATTAGAATGGGTTAGATCAGCTGACCCTCCAATTAATTCAGGTAGATTTGGGCCAAGTGAACCTAAACATATTTGAGAATGTTTTCTTGTAGCCAGGCCTTGATCATCTGAAGAGTAGCTAGGAAGATCCTTGTCCCAGTTGTTTGGCAGCTCTCCTCGTACCATTCTTTCAAACTCATTAGCTTCATTTGGATATTTTTTTCGATAGTTTTTTAATCTTTCATTCCATTCGGATTCCAGTTTTGCGCCGTTATCTATTGCTTTTCTGTAGTGATCGTAGGCTTCTTGGGGAATTTCAAAAGGAGTGTATGACCAATTAAGTGATTTCCTTGTTAATTCTCCTTCTTCTTCTCCCAGAGGTGCTCCATGTACGCCAGCGGTATCACTTTTATTTGGTGAACCGTACCCAATTGTTGTTGTAATTTTAATAATTGATGGTTTATTAGTGACTTCTTTCGCTTGTTGAATTGCATTAGAAATGGCATTTACATCTGTATTTCCATCAGCTACATGTTGAATGTGCCACCCGTATGACTCATACCGTTTTAAAACATCCTCTGTAAAGGAAACATCAGTTCTTCCATCAATTGTTATGTGATTATCATCATATAAAACAATTAGTTTGCCTAACTTCAAATGTCCGGCCAGCGAGCAAGCTTCTGATGCAACACCTTCTTGATTGCATCCATCACCCATAATCACATAGGTATAGTGATCAACTAATGAGATATCAGGCTTATTAAATTTTGCAGCAAGATGAGACTCTGCAATTGCAAGACCAACAGCATTGGATATTCCGGCGCCTAATGGACCTGCAGTTACCTCAACACCAGGTGTTTCGAAAGTTTCAGGGTGACCAGGAGTGCGAGCACCCCATTGTCGAAATTCTTTAATATCATCGATTGTTACTGAGTCATAGCCAGTTAAATGCAATAGGGCATAAAGCAACATGCACCCATGACCAGCAGATAAAACAAATCTGTCACGATTAAACCACTCTGGATTTTTGGGATTGTGATTTAGGAATTTATCCCAAAGGGTATATCCCATAGGGGCACACCCCATTGGCAGACCAGGATGTCCGCTTTTGGATTTATTAACAGCATCAACAGCAAGCATTCTTATGCTGTTTATACAAAGTTTTTCGAGAGAAGCTGGCACTACAACCATTGTGAAGATTAGGGGTTTGAAAAGTCGATGAAATTGGTGTTTGAATTTGACTAGAGCATTTTTCGGAAGGCTAGGCAAACATTATGCCCTCCAAATCCAAACGAATTAGAAAGTACAACATCTAATTTGTTTTCTCTAGCGGTATTCGGTACATAATCCAAATCACATATTGGATCAGGATTTAAATAATTAATTGTTGGTGGGATGACTCCATGCTTAATTGCAAGAGCACATGCTACTGCTTCAATGCCACCAGAACCGCCTAGCAAGTGTCCAGTCATTGATTTTGTTGAGCTAATTGGTATTGTTTGAGCTCGAGTACCTAAAGCAGTTTTAATTGCTGAGGTTTCATTGCTGTCATTTGCAGGTGTGCTAGTTCCATGAGCATTGATGTAATCAATACAATCTGCATTGATTTCAGCATCTAGAATTGCTTGTTTCATTGCTTCAGAGCCACCTGCCCCACCAGGAGAAGGGGATGTGATGTGATGTGCATCACATGTTGTTCCATAACCAATAATTTCTGCATAGATAGATGCATCACGTTTTTGTGCATGTTCAAGTGTTTCAAGAATTAACACACCAGAACCTTCGCCAATAACAAATCCATCTCTCTCCGCATCAAATGGCCTACTAGCTGTTGATGGGTCATCATTTCTAAAGGATAGAGCTTTTGCACTTGAGAAACCTGCAACACCAAGTGGCGTGATACTTGCTTCAGCTCCTCCGCAAATCATTGCATCTGCCTTGCCGAGTTGTAGCAGTCTGAATGAATCGCCAATTGCATTTGATCCAGCTGCGCATGCTGTTGATACAGAGGAGCTAGGCCCTTTTGCGCCAATTGCAATTGCAGCAAGACCTGTGGCCATATTTGGAATCATCATTGGCACGGTAAAGGGACTTACTCGAGAAGGTCCCTTAATACTCAAAATTTGTGCTTGGGTTTCCATGGTTAGTAGACCCCCTACACCAGAGCCAATAATCACTCCTATTCGAGATGCATTGCGTTCATCAATTGTGAGACCTGAATCAGATACTGCTTCTTTGGCAGCAATTACTCCAAATTTGGAGAATCGATCCCATCTTTTTGATTCTTTCGGCTCTAAAAGACCTGTTGGGTCAAAGTCCTTGACTTCGGCGCCAAAGCGACAGGCATGACTAGAAGCATCAAAAAGGGTGATTGGACTAACCCCATTGCGTCCAGTTTTCAGGCCATGGAAATAGTCTTCGACGGTATTGCCAATTGGCGTAATAGCGCCGAGACCAGTAATGACAACTCGATGGAGATTCTCCATCATGAGATTCCTCAACTTTGCTTTTCGTCGATGTATTTAACAGCATCGCCAACAGTAGCGATACCTTCGGCGGCTTCGTCAGGGATTTCAATGTCAAAAGCTTCTTCAAGAGCCATAACTAACTCAACAGTGTCGAGGGAGTCAGCTCCTAAATCATTTTGAAAATTGGATTCAAGCTTTACTTCGCTTGAATCAACACTAAGTTGTTCTGAAACGATAGAACGAACTTTTTCGAGAATTGCGTCCTGGGACATACATCATGAAGATTAGACTTTTATCCTAGATGCAAATGGCGTCGAGTTAACAAGAGTGAAGCCACTTGGATTAATCTTTTTATGTTGGACCAAATTGAGTAGAGTTTCAACAATGCAATTTTTTTATAGGACGTTATGTCCCACGCAGTAAAGATCTACGACACATGTATCGGATGCACCCAGTGTGTCAGAGCTTGTCCTCTTGATGTTCTTGAGATGGTCCCATGGGATGGCTGTAAAGCAGCTCAAATAGCTTCATCCCCTCGTACAGAAGACTGTGTCGGCTGTAAACGATGTGAAACAGCTTGTCCTACTGATTTCCTAAGCATTAGGGTTTATCTTGGTGATGAAACAACTCGTAGTATGGGCTTAGCCTATTAAGTGCATTTCTTAAACAAAGCTTTTTCACAAAAGTTTTCTTAAGTAAAGTTCACTTGATACTTAGTGCTCGTATCTTCAAACGTAATAAATGTGTGGAATTGTTGCCGTAATAGGGTCACAAGAAGCAGCTCCTTTGCTTTTGAAAGGCTTAAGGAAGCTTGAATATCGTGGATACGATTCTGCTGGAATTGCAACCATTCAAACTTTTGACAAAGTTAAACAAGGATCCATTTCTTATAAGAAGGCAAAAGGTAAATTAAATAATCTTTCTTTATTAATAGATGAAGATGGTGCCCCAGGGAATATTGGCATTGGACATACCAGATGGGCTACCCATGGAAAGCCTGAAGTAATTAATGCACATCCTCATTGTGATACTTCAGGAAAAATTGCTGTTGTGCAAAATGGAATTATTGAAAATTATCGACTAATCAAAGAAGAACTTGAGTCAGAAGGCGTTAAATTTGTTTCAGAAACGGATACGGAAGTTATCCCTCATTTGATTGCAAGAGAATTAAAGCGTCTAGAGGCAGATAATTCTCAAGCAAAAGGCTTAACACTCTTGAAGGCAATTCAAAAAGTATCTACCTTATTACAGGGTTCATATGCGTTAGCGGTTATATGGGAGGACGCACCTGATGCACTTGTGGTAGCTAGTAAAGAAGCACCATTGGTGATTGGTTTAGGCGAAGGTGAATTTCTCTGTGCTAGTGATACGCCCGCTTTAGCAGGTTTTGCGCGAACAATTTTACCTATGGAAGATGGCGAAATTGCCTTATTAACGCCACTTGGTATTGAGCTCTATAACTCTCAAGGGATTCGTCAGGAAAGGACACCTTCTTTACTTACAGGGGTTGAGCACATTGTTGAAAAAAAGCATTTTCGACATTTCATGCTTAAGGAGATTTATGAGCAACCTGAAATGGCAGATTTATGGATTGCTAGACATTTGCCTAAAGGCTTTAGTGAAGAGGGAAAAGTAGCATTGCCTTTTGATGATTCTTTTTATCAGTCAATTGAGCAGATTCAAATCATTGCTTGTGGCTCAAGTAGGCATGCAGGAATGGTCGGAGCTTATTTGCTAGAGCAATTTGCAGGAATTCCAACCTCAGTGTTTTATGCAAGTGAATTTCGATATGCACCACCGCCTTTGGCCCCAAATACTCTTGTCATTGGTGTTACTCAATCAGGAGAGACAGCAGATACTTTGGCAGCATTGACAATGGAATCTAATCGGAGGAACAAGAATCAAGATCCAGCTTATGCTCCAAGATTGCTAGCAATAACTAATAGGGCGGATAGTTCCATATCTCGAAAAGTAGATAATATTCTTGATATAGGCGCTGGCATAGAGGTTGGTGTTGCGGCGACAAAAACTTTTTTAGCTGAATTGCTTGCTTTTTATGGATTAACGATCGCTTTTGCTTCACATAGAAAAAGTAAAACGATTAAAGAGATTAGAGAACTTGCACATCAGATTGAATCTATTCCTCATTATTTGAGAGAAGTAGTTCAAAAACATGATCAAATTGCGGAATCATTATCTCATCAATTTGCAGAAACTAAAGATGTAATTTATTTAGCTAGAGGTATTAATTATCCAATTGCTCTTGAAGGAGCATTGAAATTAAAAGAGATAAGTTATATCCATGCAGAAGGATACCCTGCTGGTGAAATGAAGCATGGACCAATTGCATTATTAGACCCTCATGTTAAAGTCATTTCTATTGCAAATCCTGGTATTGTTTTTGATAAAGTATTGAGCAATTCTCAAGAGGCAAAAGCTAGAGATGCAACACTTATAGGAGTATCACCACAAGCATCTCAGTCAGATATATTTGATAGTTTAATGCCAATACCTAAGGTAAGTGAATGGATTAGCCCGTTATTAACGGTTATTCCAATGCAATTATTAAGTTACCATATTGCTGCGCATCGTGGACTTGATGTAGATCAACCGAGGAATTTAGCAAAGAGCGTTACTGTTGAATAATAGTAAAAATAATGTCAATTAACTTTCTTAAAGTTCCAAAAGACCTGGTGGTGGAGAAATTAATATATAACCTTTTTTGATATCTACGATTGGAACTATTTCTTTTACAAAAGGAATGAGTATCTTTTTCCCCTTAATTAGCTTGATTTCTAATAAATCATTTCCAGCATGGGTTAAATCGACTACTTCGCCTATTAATTGATTATTCTTACTAAGTTTGACTTTCAAGCCAACCAAATCAAGAAAGTGGAATTCACCATCATTAAGTGACGGTCTGTTATTAGACGGTACTAATATTGTTTGCCCTATTAGTAATTCTGCTTCTTCTCTTGTTTTAATTCCAAAAAACGAAACTATATAAATTGATCTTCCGGGATGCTTTCTGCCAGAAGTTAATTCGACTTTTTTAGGCTCCTCATTTTTTTGTTGTAACCATCTATATCCAGGCTTTGTAAACCTTTCCGAAAAATCAGTGCTTGGATTCACTCTGATTTCGCCTTTCATTCCCTGGGGGGAAACTAGCTTCCCAACTGTTAACCAAATTATGTTTTCTTCCATTGTTCATGAATTAAGAATTAACCTATAAAAAGATTTTATTTTTTATTATGTCTAATGATTCAGAAGGAATGATTCTACCTGGATCATCTGTCATTGTTAATGATACTAGTTCAATTTATTACGGGTACAAAGGTTTTGTTCAAAGACTCAGTCAAGACAAAGCAGCAGTTTTATTTGAAGGAGGGAACTGGGATAAGTTATTAACAATTCCTATTAAGAATCTTCAAATTGCTTAATTTTTTGGATTGTGTCAAGTGCAATTCTGGCAGCTTCTTTCTCTGAATTCTTGATAGAACTCCCAAATGCTTGCCCTAGCATATTTTTATTAACAAAGACTTTGCAAAGAAATCTTTTCTTGTCTCCATGCTGTTTGGATACTTCTTGTATTTCATAGACTGGTTTATCTAATCTTTTTCCTTGGCTCCATTCTTGAAGTGCAGATTTTGAATTAAGTTTATATGGATCATTCAGAACATCCTTGCTGGTTATATCCCATTCTGTAGAAAGCCAAGTTTTAATGATTTTTAGATCTTTGAAGCATTTATAAATTGCCCCTATTAATGCTTCAGTGCCTTCTGCGCATATCGTTTCTAAAGCAGCTCTATCTTTTTCTGCCTTGCTTCCAATAAGCATTATTTCATTAATCTCAATTTTTTGACCAAGCTTTGCAAGCCATTCGTCACTAACTATTTGGGATCTGAGAGCTGAACGGTCTCCAACTGTTAACTCTGAAAAAAATTCTTCTATATACTCCGAGGCAGCAAGCCGTAATACAGCATCACCTAAAAATTCTAGTTTTTCATGGTTTTGTGAAAGGTTAGCTGAAGTATGTGTTAAGGACTCATGGATTATTGGAATATATAAAGCTTCATTAGCTTTGATTAAATTTTTTTCTTTTTTGCTAATTCCAATATCATTTAATAATTTATATATTGCCTTTAGACGTGCATTGGAAATATTGTGAGACTTTTTTTCAGACATTAAAAACTTTCCTATGAATTTAGTGTTGGTTTAATGTCCTCATAGTTCAATGATGTTTGCATAAAAAAGGTGAAAGCAGGTCGTAAGCCGGGTTCTGTTCATTAACCTATCTAGTTAGGTTAGTGGGTGATCATCTATCTGGGACTGTCGTTGCCGACAGCCTCTAGCGGGTTTTAAGCAAAAACTTGGCAAAGATGGCCAACCAAGTTCTTTTACCTTGCTCCTGGCCGGGGTTTACCTAGCCAGCACCTCTCGATGCTGCTGGTGCGCTCTTACCGCACCTTTGCACCCTTGCCTGTACAGAGGGCTTTGCCTCAGTCATTGGCGGTGTGTTTCTGTGGCACTATCCTCACGGTTGCCCGCACTGGGCGTTACCCAGCAAGCTTGACCATTAAGGAGCCCGGACTTTCCTCAATCAAAATTTTATTGCTGTTTGGCAACAATTTTTTGATTGCGATCACCTCTCCTGCTTTCAACTTCCATAATGCCTTGGCATGACCAATCGTTCCAGTGGGGTTGTAGCTCAGTTGGATAGAGCGACGGTTTCCTAAACCGTAGGTCGTGGGTTCGAGTCCCGCCAACCCCGTAAAATATCAGGTTACAAATAATCTCAACTCCTATATGTAGTGGGTATGCAAAACACTTACTCTCTAGCTAGCGTGTGTTTGATAAATGAGTCTTTATGACACAGCTCAGTGATTTGCGTCTTCGTCTCTTGGTTCAACAAGAGAGTGAGCAAATAGCCAAATCTCAACCAACAGATTTGGACCTCTCAATAGTTCAAGCAAGATGTCTTTGTTGGCTGGCTCTTTTAGCAGAAGCACATGAAGACCAAGCAAGTGAAGCTGAAAACAAAGGAGATACTGAACAAGCTATGGGTTGGTTTGCGGATTCAATGCGATTAAGAGATGTAATTGGAATTGTGAGCAGCATTGAGGTTCCAATACCTGAAAGTATTGAAGAAATAGAGGATGCTTAAATTTTTTTAATGTGTTTTCTATGCATTAAAGATGCAATGATAGAAGTTGCGTAATTAGGACTGATGACATGCCTGAAGAGCCTTGTCAATGCCCTGACTGCCTAAAGTTCTACAAGGAACACGATCGGCTTATAAGAGAGTTTCCTACTCTCCGTCACCAACAAGAGTTGAATTGGGCAGCTTTACAAGCTTTTAGAACACTAGTAAGTAGGGTTTTAGAAGATTTGCAAAAACAAAATACTTTAATTGATTCTGAAGAATCCTCTCAGGCAAAAGCCACCGATGTTAAGGAAGCTGAAACTCTCCAGCAGGCAATAGCGGATATTGAGAATATTAATGCTCATCTTTACTCAATTGAAGCTTTGATGGAAAGAATATTTGATGTCAGAGTTCCTGAAGAAATAGAGCGTAAATTTAAAGAGATGGCTGGAGAATTGGCTCCTGATCCTTTGAATGCGGATAGACTTAGGCTTAATCGACTTCTTCATCAGACTCCAGACTTGCCAGATAGGAATTAATTACTTTTTTAGGCGTTCACGTTGCATGTGATTTCTACTTTTAACGGGTCTACATTCCATATTGATGAGCAATATTCTCTTATAGATCTATCGGATGAAAAGAAACCTGATCTGGCAGTATTTAGCAATGCCATTCTATTCCATTCTTTCCGATCTTTCCAAGCAATACTTACTTTATCTTGAGTGTTTAAATAATCAGCAAAATCAGCCATAACAAAAAATGGATCATACCCCGTTAAACTATTAAGCAATGGTCGAAATAATTCTGTATCACCATTACTAAAGTGACCTACTTCAATCAATTTTAGAGCTTCAGACAACTCAGGTAATTCATCTATAAATTTCTTGGGATTGTAACCATTTTTGCGAAGATTCATTATTTCACTTTCAGTATTACCAAATAAGAAAAAATTATCTGAACCAACCTTGTCTCTGATTTCGATATTTGCACCATCTAGTGTGCCAATTGTTAAGGCACCGTTCATAGCAAATTTCATATTTCCAGTACCTGATGCTTCTTTCCCAGCAGTAGATATTTGTTCAGAAAGATCAGTTGCAGAATATACTTGCTCCCCTAACTTCACATTGTAATCAGGTAAAAATATGACTCTTAAGCGACCATCCATATCAGGATCTGCATTAACCACTTCCGCTATACCATTAATGAATCTAATTATTAACTTAGCCATAAAATATCCTGGAGCAGCCTTGCCTCCAAAAATAACTGTTCTTGGCGCTATATCATTAGCTGTTCCATTCTTGATACGTAGATATTGAGAGATTACTTGAAGAGCATTTAAGTGTTGTCTTTTATATTGATGAATTCGCTTAACTTGTACATCAAATAAACTAGATGGATCGACTAAAACTCCTGTTTGTCTATGAATGTAACCTGCAAGCTTACGCTTTCCAAGTAACTTTGTTTCTCCATAAGCATCTAGGAAGTGAGTATCATTTTGTTTGTTTTCTAATTGTTCAAGAATTTCCATATTTGTAATCCAACTTTCTCCAACTTCTTTATCTAAAAGCAGTGAAAGTGGAGGATTTGCAAGAGCCATCCACCTTCTAGGAGTTACTCCATTAGTTATATTTGTGAATTTTTCTGGCCAAAGCTCTGCAAACTCAGGGAACAATTGTCTTTTAATTAAGTCTGAATGTAGTGCAGCAACTCCATTTACATGGTGAGCTCCAATCGTAGCCAAATGAGCCATTCGGATTGCTTTGCAACCATCTTCATCAATAATTGATAGTTTTCTGAGAATAGAATCATTTCCTGGATATCTTAGACGGACTTGTTGTAAGAACCTTTTGTTGATTTCATAGATTATTTCTAAATGTCTGGGAAGTAGACTCTTAAAGAGATCTAGATCCCATTTTTCTAGAGCCTCAGGTAATAAAGTGTGATTTGTATATGCTACCGATTTGCTAGTTATATCCCATGCTTTCTCCCATTCAAAATGATGGCTATCTATTAATAATCTCATTAATTCTGCGACTGCAATTGCAGGGTGGGTATCATTCAGTTGCACTGTCCAATGATCAGGAAATTCTTCTATTGCAATACCTCTTTTGCTAAGGCTTCTTAGCATGTCTTGTAGGGAACAACTTACAAAGAAATGTTGTTGTTTTAGCCTTAATCTTCTTCCTTCATCAGTGCCATCATTTGGGTAAAGAACTTTAGATATAGTTTCTGAAGCAACTTTTTCTTCAACTGCTCCATAATAATCACCAATATTAAATGCATAGAAGTCAAAACTTTCAGTGGCATCAGCTCTCCAAAGTCTTAATCGATCACAATTATTTACTCGATAACCAAGTATAGGAATATCATGAGGGACTCCAATTGCATGTTCAGCTGGAATCCATCTAGAACGATAATTTCCTTTATCATCTATATAACTTTCAGTCCGTCCACCAAAGCCAACAAAACAAGATTCATCAGGTTGAGGTAATTCCCAGGGCCAGCCTCCTTTAAGCCATTTATCAGTGACTTCTACTTGCCATCCATCTCTTATTAGTTGGTTGAAGATCCCAAATTCATATCTGATTCCATATCCAATAGCGGGTATTTGAAGACTAGCTAAAGATTCCATATAACAAGCTGCTAATCGCCCAAGCCCTCCATTGCCTAGGCCTGGTTCTTCTTCGACTTCAAGAATATGATTTAAAGATTCGATCCCAAATCTTTTTACAGCTTCTTCGGCCTCTTCTTTAATACCAAGATTAAGTAAATTATTATTTAATTGAGGACCGATTAAAAATTCAGCGGAAAGATAAGCGACTGTTTTTTTCGGATTAGCTCTTATTGCTTCTTGAGTGGCCAAGTATCGAGTCATTAATCTATCTCTAATTGCATAGCTCAGTGCCATATATAGGTCTCTGAGACTTGCTGTTGTAGCTAGCTTTCCAAGAGTGAAAAACAAATGCTCTGTCATTCCATCAAATACTGCATCTGCATCATTTCCTGCTTTGATGGGATCTGCATAGCAGCCTGGAGTCGGCAGCTTCAAATTGATTGGCTGTGAAGAACTGCTCATAAATGACTTCTTGTATGGTCGGACAGTAGCGAGATTTCTTGATTCGTATGCTTAGTGACTTCAGATCAACACTTGATTTTATAAATATTTTCTAAATGCATAAAAAACATTATTATCGTTCCCTGATCAACAAGGTCTAAAAAGACATTTGCTTATGCTGGACTCCACAGTATTTTCTGTTCTAAGCACCCACGATATTGAAGTAGCAGAGACTTTGATTGGTGTAATTCGTTTTTTATTGATATTTGTTGCTGCAAGAGTTTTGGCAGAAGTGCTTGTCAGATTAAGCTTGCCCACCATTGTTGGCGAATTGCTCGCAGGTGTATTAATTGGAGCTTCTGGATTGCATTTGCTTCTTCCTCCAAATGCTCATGTTGCTTTGAATGAAGGTTTTATTCAAGTAATTAGTTCTTTGGCATCAATACCTCCTGAGGCTGTTCCTGATTTATATTTTGAGACATTTCCTTCCTTACAAGCAGTCGCAACACTTGGTCTATATGCATTACTTTTTCTGACTGGTTTAGAAAGTGAGTTGGAAGAATTAGTTGCTGTAGGTGCACAAGCTTTCACGGTGGCCATGGCAGGGGTGATTTTACCTTTTGCGTTTGGAACCTTTGGTTTGATGTTGCTTTTTCATGTGGATTTGATTCCATCAATTTTTGCTGGAGCGTCAATGACAGCTACAAGTATTGGAATTACAGCAAGTGTATTTGGAGAATTAGGTTATTTAAAAACCCGAGAAGGTCAAATAGTTATAGGAGCTGCTGTTCTTGATGACATTCTTGGGATTGTAATCCTTGCCGTTGTGGTTGCATTAGCAACAGGAGGATCATTAGAAATAGCACCAATAGTCAAACTTGTTGTTGCAGCAACAGTCTTTGTAATAGCTGCTATAGCTTTAAGTAGGACAGCTGCGCCTGCTTTCGACTGGCTATTGGATCGTTTAAAGGCCCCAGGTGCAGTTGTGGTCGCTTCTTTTGTAATTCTTGTTCTTAGTTGTTTTGTAGCAACTGCAATTGGCCTAGAAGCAGCTTTGGGCGCTTTTGCGGCAGGATTGATTCTTAGCAGTTCAAAAAATAATCATGCGATCCAGCAATCTGTTCTTCCCTTGGTATCACTTTTTGCAACTATTTTCTTTGTTTTAGTTGGCGCAGGGATGGATTTATCTGTCATTAATCCTCTTGATCCTGCGAGTCGTACAGCTTTAATAGTGGCAGGGTTCTTATTAGTAGTAGCTATTGTTGGCAAAATTGCGGCTGGATGGTCGTTTCTCATTGACAAGCCTACAAATAGATTGGTCGTTGGCTTAGGGATGATGCCTCGTGGTGAAGTTGGTTTGATTTTCCTAGGATTAGGAACAAGTGCTGGCTTATTAACACCATCACTTGAAGCGGCAATTTTGTTAATGGTTATAGGTACAACTTTTCTAGCACCAGTACTGTTAAGAATAGTTCTTAAAGATAAGAAACCGAGTGGTGGGAATAAAGTTCCTGATGAAGTAGCTGCTGATCCAGTAGGACTTGTTTGAACATTTCTTGAATATTCAATTAATTAACCTCAATAGTCAGTTCTCAATTGCTGAGAAAATTTTTTAAGCTCTAAACTTTCTCACTGTATGTTAATCACTTAATGCCTGGTCTAGCTCCTACTCCTAATGCTCCATGGGACTATTTAGGCCATGAGATTTATTCGATAAGAAGTATTCCTCAAGAATCTAAGAATGCTTCTAATGCAAACAACAACCCTGCAGTCTTACTTGTCCATGGCTTTGGTGCTTCAACTGACCATTGGAGGTTTAATATTCCTGTGCTTTCTTCAAATTATGAGGTTCATGCTATTGATTTAGTTGGATTTGGAAGAAGTGCCAAGCCCGCAGAATTAGATTATGGAGGAGAATTATGGAAGGAACAAATTGTTGCTTATGTTAAAGAGCGTATCGGGAAAAAAACAGTCATCATTGGAAATTCATTAGGTGGGTATGCAGCACTTGCTGCAGGAGCCGCACTTCAGTCTGAATCTGCAGGGGTTGTTTTGCTTAATGCAGCAGGTTATTTCAGTGATGAGAAACTTGATGTTGAACCAAAGGATTTTTCGGCAAGAATGAGAAAAATCATTGGTAAGGGAATCTCTAGGGATCTTTTAGTTAAATGGTTTTTATATCCATTAATTCAACGGTTGATTTTTGAAAATCTACGTAGACCTAGTGTCATAAAAAATACGCTTAAGCAAGTGTATATAGATCCAACAAATGTAGATGAATATTTAATCGAGTCCATTCGAAGGCCATCTTTAGATCCAGGTGCTTTTGCAGTATTTCAAAAAGTTTTTCAAGCTAGAGGACTAAAGGGTAAGCCTATAGATAAATTGTTTCAAGATTTAGAAGCCCCTCTTTTATTACTTTGGGGCTCTAGCGATCCTTGGTTGAGAAATGCTAAAGCTAAACAGGAGAAATTTAGAGTATTTGCAGAAAAAGCTTCTTTGGATGTTAAAGAAGTGCTTTTAAATGCTGGGCATTGCCCACATGATGAAATACCAGATCGAGTCAATCAAGAAGTTCTAACTTGGCTCCAAACTAGTTAGATTTAATGACATGTACTCTAGAGATAAAGAAATTTCCTTATAAACATTGGGAAGTTTGTAATCTTCAAACAAGTGATAAATTGCGAATAGTTCCTGAAAGAGGTGGCTTAATAACTAGTTGGATCTGTAATGGTAGAGAAGTTTTTTATATGGACCAAAGTCGTTTTAATGATCAATCTAAGAGTGTTCGTGGAGGGATGCCAATTCTATTTCCAATATGTGGAAATTTGCCAAATAATAAATTTCTTTTAGATGATAGTGAATACTTTATGAACCAGCATGGGTTTGCAAGAGATGCGTGTTGGCAAATTAACCCTCTTGATGATGGACAGGGAATTAATTTATTTCTTGAAGATAATAATGAATTATTCTTATTATATCCATTTAAATTTTCTCTAAGTATAGATGTAAGAATAAAAGATTACAAATTAGAGATTGTTTCTAGAGTTAAAAATAAAAGCCTTGAGAAAGAAATGCCATTTAGCTTTGGATTACACCCTTACTTTCGGGTCTCAGACTTAGAAAATGTAGAAATTATAGATTTACCGAAAAAATGTATTGATCAGAATAATATGTTAATTGCCGATGTTTCTGCACAAATAAATAATTTATCTAATGGAATAGATTTTTTAATTGGCCCAATATCTAAAACTACTTTTATTGATAAGCTTGAAAAATTCTCTATTACATTAAGAATAGAAGATCCTTTTCTTTTTAATGTTATTTGGACAAATCCACCAAGAAAGATGATTTGCTTAGAGCCATGGACTAGTCCACGGAATGCTTTGATTACTGGTGATAGCATTGTAAATCTTAAGCCAAATGAGGAACGTTCTATTAAATGTGAGTTTATATATAATGAAGTGACTTCAGGCTTGTATAATTAAATTTAGAGAAATTATTAAAAATCCAAGAGATAGAATATAGGCTATTTTCTTTCGAATATAGATGCGTTACCTTGATGTTGTTAGGGAAGGTTCGTTATTTTATGAGAAATTACCGACTTGTTGAATTAGAGAAAGAACTCATCACTATTGTTAGTAAAGTCAATATTTTGACTGATCCTAAAAAGACACAATTTTATAGACAGGGTATACGTGTTGGTGGTGGTAATGCCTCAATGGTTGTTTTCCCTCAAAACTTATTGCAATTATGGAAAGTGCTAAGAATTTGTATAAATTTTAATAAAATTATAATTATGCAAGCCGCTAATACAGGTCTTACAGGTGGATCAACTCCTTTCGGTAATGAATATGATAGAGATATAATTATAATTAATACAGTTTCTATTAATCAATTAATTGTATTAAATCAAGGGATGCAAGTTTTAGCTTTTCCAGGTACAACGTTATTTCAATTAGAAGACAATCTTCGACCTATAGGAAGAGGACCTCATTCTATCATTGGATCTTCATGTATAGGAGCTTCTGTTATCGGAGGAGTTTGTAACAACTCTGGAGGTAATTTGGTAAACCGAGGACCAGCTTATACTGAGTTATCTTTATTTGCTCAATTGACTAAGGAAGGAGAATTAATTCTTGTTAATCATTTAGGTATTGAACTAGGAGAGTCACCAATCGAGATTCTCACCAATTTAGAGGCAATAAATTTTGACCCGAATAAAGTTTCAGATACAAATAAACTCGCGTCTGATTTGGATTATAAGAATCGTGTAAGAGATATAAACTCGCAAATCCCTGCAAGGTTTAATGCAGATAAGAGACGTTTATTTGAGTCAAGTGGTTGCGCAGGTAAAGTAGCTGTTTTTGCTGTAAGATTAGATACTTTTCCTCTTCCTAAAAAAGAAAAAGTATTTTTTGTCGGTACTAAAGATCCAACAGACTTTACTGATCTTCGGGTAAAGATTCTTTCTGAAAATAAAGTTTTACCAGATATGGGAGAGTATATGCATAAAAGTTATTTTGATGGAGCAGCCAAGTACTGTAAGGATAATTTTTTATTTATTAAATATTTTGGTACTAAATCATTACAGAAAATTTTTCGTTTTAAGCAATTCTTGGATACAAAATTAAGTGGCTTGGAGTTTTTGCCCAATAATATTACTGATATACATCTTCAATTTTTTTCCGATATACTTCCAAATCATCTTCCTAAAAGAGTTTGTGAATATAGAAATAAATTTGAACATTATATGATTTTCTTAGCGAGTGACGATTCTATTGACTGTATACGTAAAACTTTAAATGAAGAAAGATTAAATAGAAATTTTGATTTCTTTGAATGTACAGAAGATGAAGGAAAAGATGTTCTCTTGCACCGATATGTTGCTGGTTCTGCGCCATCAAGGTATAAGAAACTTAATTCTCATAAAGCTGGAGAACTTCTACCATTAGATATAGCTCTTCCCCGTAACTGTTCTTTATGGCATGATATTCTCCCTGAATATATTCTCTCTCAAATGTCAGAATCTTTTCAGATGGGACATTTCTTATGCATGGTCTTTCATTGGGACTTTGTTGTAAAAGAGGGAGTTGATTTTAATAAACTAAAAGAATCTATTTTTCTGATTTTAGACAAAAATAATGCCAAGTATCCTGCAGAACATAATGTAGGTCATATATATCAAGCTGATACGAATCTAAGCAGTTTTTATCGAAATCTTGATCCCACAAATAGCTTTAACGCTGGAATCGGGAAAACTTCGAAAAAGAAAAATTATGAATGATATACATATTAAATAAAATTCCTAGTCAGATCTATTGCGACTAATTGCACAATGAGTAAAAATTTTTAAATTCACTCACTCTTTATCTTAAACTAAATTCATAACACAAATTAGTATCACTTCATATGGCAGCTAATGTTTCATCTCCCAACGTTGTAAATATTAGTGATTTACGTGTATTGGCAAAAAAGCGCCTGCCGCAAATGGTGTTTGACTATATTGATAGTGGTGCAGATAGAGAGCAAACTTTAGCTGAAAACTGCTCTGCATTTAATGAGATATATTTTAGGCCTAGATGTGCAGTAGCGACTTCATCTTGCGATCTTTCTGTTTCATTGCTGGATCAAACATTTAATCTTCCTTTCCTTTTGGCTCCTGTTGGCAGTAGTCGGATGTTTTACCCACAAGGTGAGGTCGCTGCAGCAAGAGAAGCGGGATTGGCTGGAACAGGATATACGTTATCAACTTTGTCTGGCTGCAAGTTAGAAGATGTAAAAAAGGCAACTAATTTTCCTGCTTGGTATCAGCTTTATCTATTAGGAGGACGTGATGTAGCGTTGAAGACAATAGAAAGAGCAAAAAAGGCTGGTTTTTCTGCAATTGTGGTGACTATTGATACTCCCATATCTGGCTTGAGAGAACGAGATCTACGTAATGGAACTAAAGAATTACTTTCTAGAAATCCATTAAAAATGCTGCCTTTTCTGTCTCAAATACTCGTTAAACCATGTTGGTTAACTCAATGGTTAGGAGATGGTGGATTGATGGATTTTCCTAATGTAGAACTAGATAGTGGACCAATGGGATATACCGAAATTGGTCCTGCTTTAGAGGAGTCTGTTGTGACTTGGGAAGACCTTACATGGATTAAAGAAGCCTGGGGTGGAAAGATGATTGTTAAGGGTGTGCATATTGGTGAAGATGCTCGTAAAGCTATTGATTTTGGTCTAGATGCAATCGTCGTATCAAATCATGGTGCAAGACAATTAGATAGTGTTCCGCCCACAATTAGAGCTTTGCCTGAAATAGTAAAGGCTGCGAATGGTGAAATTGATGTTCTCTTGGATGGAGGAATTCGACGAGGAGGAGATGTTGTAAAAGCTTTGTGTTTAGGAGCTAAAGGTGTTTTGGTAGGTCGAGCTTATGCATATGGATTAGCAGCAGCAGGTGGTACTGGAGTCGCCCGAGCTATAGATATTCTTAAAACAGATGTTGTTCGCACAATGAAATTGCTGGGCTGTGATTCTGTTAAAAAATTAGATAAGTCTTACATCACCTTGCCTCACAGTTGGAGTTAGTCACAGGTTGATTTTTATATTTATTTTTAATACTTTTAGTGCAATCTATAATGAAGACAATTGTTATTGATGATGATCCTACAGGCTCCCAAACTGTTCATGACTGTCCTTTACTTTTATCTTGGGACAAAAAAACTTTACTTGAAGGTTTAGAACATTCCTCATTATTATTTATTCTTGCAAATACAAGATCCTTACCTCCAAATCGGGCAAAAGATAGAATTAGAAAAATATGTAAATCCCTTTCAGAAGTATTTAATGAAAAAGGTCTTTCTGATAGCGATATTTCAATAGTGAGTAGAGGTGATTCGACTCTTAGGGGGCATGGTTTTTTGGAGCCAGAAACTATAAATGAAGAGTTAGGTCCATTTGATGCCACTTTTCATATACCTGCATTTTTTGAGGGAAATCGTATTACTATTAATGGCACTCATTTTGCAAATGGAATACCTGTTAATAGAACTATTTTTGCAAAAGATAAAATATTTGGATATTCTAATAGTTTCTTGCCTAGCTGGATTGAAGAAAAAAGCAATGGTTTAGTTAAAGCTAATAATGTAGTGTCTATATCTATAGATAAATTAGATAAAGCAAGAGAATCAAAAATAGAAATGAATAATTTGATTGAATTTTTATCATCCTTGACTTTTAATCAGACAGTGATTGTTGATGCAAAAACATCTATAGATCTTGATGTCTTTTGTAGTGCTTTAAACGCTTTAAATGGTAAGAAAAGATTTTTATTTAGATCAGCAGCAAGCTTTATCAACAGCTTGACAAATATTAAAAGTCAAACCAGTGATATAAATGAAATTTCATGTTTCAAAGGCGAGGTTGATGATTTTTCTTATAAGTCTGGAATGGTTATCGTGGGCTCTCATGTTTCTCTGGCTGATAATCAATTAGCTGTTTTACTTAGATCAGAAGACTGTATAGGAATTGAATTGCCTGTAGCAAAGTTTTTAAAAATTTTGGAAGGCTCATTAGACCGAAATCTACTTTTAGACTTTGAGTCTATTCTAGTAGATAAAATCGAAGGTATTCTTAATAAGAAGAAGACACCAGTCTTTTATACAAGCAGGGGTGAACTATTTTTTGAATCTAATCTTTCAAGAATTAGTTTTGGTATTTCATTAGCAGAATTTATGGCAGTTATTTCATCTAAATTTATTGATAGATTAAGTTATATTATTAGTAAAGGTGGAATTACTACTAATACTTTATTAAAAAAAGGTTTAAAGGCTGATTTTGTTAACTTAAAAGGTCAAATTATGCCTGGATTATCATTGGTTTCTCTACCAAAAAATTCAACAGGATTCCCTTGTGATTTATTAACTTTTCCTGGCAACTTAGGAGATAATGATACTCTACTAAAATCTTGGGAAATCATGCAATCTTATTCTGATTATCAAAATAAAATTAGAATCTTTTGATTATTGCATTAGCAAATTCACTACAACTTAGTGGCTGCTCGGGAGGCTCCATTAAGCGTGCCAAGTCATAAGTTACTTTTTTGTTTGATATTGCTTGACTTAATCCTTTTGTGATGAGGTCAGCAGCTTCTTGCCAGCCTAAATATTCGAGCATCATCACTCCACTAAGTATTACTGACCCTGGGTTAATTTTATCAAGACCAGCATGTTTAGGCGCAGTACCATGCGTTGCTTCAAAGATTGCTGCTTGATCACCAATATTTGCCCCAGGAGCCATTCCTAGGCCTCCAACTATTGCAGCAGCGGCATCAGAAATGTAATCCCCATTAAGGTTTAGTGTCGCAAGGATCGAATATTCTTCTGGACGAGTTTGGATTTGTTGAAAAATACTGTCTGCTATACGGTCATCTATTAAAACCATTGTTTTCCACTTTCCATTGCCATGCGATGAATACAAATTTCCCAAAACCATTTTGACTTCATTACATATTTCATCCTTTTTCTCCATATTTAATGAGTTAAAGCCTGGTTCAATCATTTCTGCATTTTTTTCGATTGTTAGATTTGGGTTTACTTCGAGGTTTGAGAGAATCCAGCTTTCTCGTTCAGTAATACATGAATCCCTAAACTCATGAGTAGCAAGTTCGTATCCCCAATCTCGAAAAGCTCCTTCAGTGAATTTCATGATATTTCCTTTATGCACCAAAGTGACATGTCTTTTTTTGCCTTTCAGTTTTAATGCATGTTGTATTGCTTTTCTTATATGTCTTTGACTACCTTTTTTGCTGACAGGTTTAATGCCTATACCTGAGCCATCAGGAATTTGTTTATTTTTAATCCCTTCGCTTGAAGGAAGCACTTCATTATTTAAATATTTGCGAAGATTGATCCCAATTGGATCATTGGAATCCCATTCAATTCCCATATAAATATCTTCTGTATTTTCTCTATATACAATGACGTCTAAATTTTCAGGATGTTTATGTGGACTTGGAGTGCCGGCATAGTAACGACAAGGTCTTATACAACTATATAAATCAAAGATTTGTCTTAGGGCTACATTTAAAGATCTAATGCCACCTCCTACAGGTGTAGTTAATGGCCCTTTAATTGCTATACCGTATTTTTTAATCGCTTTAATTGTGTCATCAGGTAAGTATTCGAATGTTCCATATAAATCACAAGCTTCATCACCAGCATAAATTTTAAACCATTCAATCTTTCGATTTAATCCATAGGCCTTTTCTATCGCTGTATCAATAACCTTTTGTGTTGCTGGCCATATATCTACACCTGTTCCATCACCTCTTATAAATGGAATAATTGGATTATTTGGAACCTCAGGTAGGCCATCACGAAATTTTATTGGGGATCCTTTAGTGGGGGGAATGATTTTTTTGAATTCAGCCATTAATTTTTAATTAGTATTGAGTTCTATGACTTGAGACTATGACTTTTTGGACAAACTATTCTTAAATTTACAGTTTAAAGAAAATATTTGGCTGATTAAGGAACCTTCTCCATACTTAATTCAATATCATTTTAGATCTCGCTCAATTAAGGAGTTTTTGTAGTGAATGCAGCTGATCAAGCCCAGTCCCTTGCTTTTGCTCATATCCTTGCTTCTACAGGGAGGGTAGTTAGGAATTATTTCCCAGGCGCATCAATAAATTTGAGTCCTTGGCGAGATGACCCTGAAACAAGATATTGGCGTGAAGATGAAACATTGGATTTGGCCTTTCATTTCCCTGGATGGTCCCCAAGGCTTGAATGCAGAAGCTTATTAATTCAATTAAAAGTTGATCAAAATGATAAATCTTCATTACCTAGGCTTATTGGAATAGTTATGAGAGGCATGACATTTGATGGTGAAAGGTGGCGCCTTGCCACGATAGGTACTTGGGAGGCAACTGGTACTCATTTGCCACAACCATCTGCTATGAATAAATTAAAGGCAATTTGTAGAGATTTATTTGACCTTTTCCCTTGATAATATGAATCAAAGCAATTTTGAAAATTTTGCCTAAATCTTATTAGAGTATCAATATTAGTTTTCTTTTGATTTTTTACAGGCTTAATCAATGTCATTAGCTCTAGCAAAGCAACTCAAAGAAGGTACGAAAAAATCTCACACGATGGCTGAGAACACAGGCTTTGTTAGTTGCTTCCTAAAAGGAGTTGTCGATAAATCTACTTATAAGAATCTTTTGATTGACTTATATCTAGTTTATTCAGCAATGGAAGATGAGATTGAAACGCTTTCCAAGGCTGGTGATCCTGTTGTTCAATCAATTTTTTTCCCAGAGCTTAATAGGGTCCAAGCCTTGAAAAAGGATTTAGAGTTTTATTGTGGGGCTGATTGGCAGAACTCTTTGAATAATGCGACTCCTTCGGCTAAGGCATATTCTGCTCGAATTAGAAGTGTTGCAAAAGATTCACCAGAATTATTAGTGGGTCATCATTACACAAGATATATAGGCGATCTTTCAGGGGGGCAAATTTTAAAGAATATTGCTCAAAAGGCACTGAACTTATCTGGCAGTAATGGTTTAAATTTTTATGAGTTTAATCTTATAGATGATGAGAAACAATTTAAAATTGAATATAGGAAAAGACTTGATTCATTAAAAATTAATCAAAAAATGGTTGATCTAATTGTAGACGAGGCCAATTTGGCTTTTAAGTTTAATATGGACATGTTTAAAGAGCTAGAAGGCAATCTTATTGCTGCCATTGGAAAAGTTTTATTTGGTTTTTTAACAAGAAAATCTCGTAAGGGTAGTACAGAAAGTGTTTAGACTACTAAAAACCTATATTATTTTAGTAGACATTTCTACTCAATGCTTTTAAGCGACTTGGGCGATGTTCGATCTTTTATTAGATAATTTAAATAAAAAGATTATTTCACATGGAGGGATAGAACTTCAATTGCCTCAGGACATTAAGGAACATTATTCTAAAAAGAATAATTCTCGAATACAAAGCTGGTTATGGGATATTCCTGGTTTTAGAAGATGGAGAGTAACGCGAATGGATGCTGGCAATAAGCTGCAAGTTCTCAATTCCGTAGGCTATCCTGAATTTAAAAATGATATGCCAATTTTTGGTGTAGATCTATTGTGGTTTGGTGTTAAGAAACAGCTAGTAGCAATATTAGATTTTCAACCTTTAATTCAAAATGATATTTATTTTAATCAATATTTTGAAAGTCTAAAAAATTTAAAGAGGTCTTGTCCAGAATTTTCAAATGAAAATAATATGAGAGCATATGATTCAGGTCAATTTTTTTCCCCTTGTGTAATCTTTTGTCGAGGAGATAAGAATCATGCAGATAATCTATTACCTTCAATCTTTTCTAAGTTTACAGATTTATATTTTGACTTACATAAGGAATCATTTGATTTAGATAATATTCTAACCCTTGATGAAGTACGAAGATGCCATTGTAGCTATGATGTTTATAACTCTGAAAGAGACCCTGCTCATGGTTTATTTAAAAGTTATTTTGGAAAAGAATGGTCTAATCGATTTCTTAATGAGTTTCTTTTCCCTTTGAGAATAAGTTAGAGGTCAGGCTTAATTTATAACAATTATGCATCATATTAGAACACAAAGTCTTGATTCAATAGGAATGCCTGAATGGCCTTGGAATCAATTTATGGACATTATAATTAATTCTTTATCAGAATTTCGACTCAAATCATGCTCAATTCCAAATGATTTTATTCAAAAAGAAGCCTTGTTTGGTTCAAAAGCAAATTTGCATAAAGTCAAGACAGTTACCTGGGCTTGTCAAACTGAAAAAATTCGAAAAGCCAGAGCTGTCTGTGTTGATGCTGGGAAAAGTGCTTCTGTACTAAATTTTGTAATTGTTCCTTTAAATTGTTATGACCTTCCATTTTTTGGCGCTGATTTTGTTACTCTCCCTTCAGGACATCTTTTGGCCTTAGATTTACAACCTGCTTTGAAAAATGACATTTCTCATACAGCCAAGGTTTGGGAAGAATTAATACCTATTCATCACAAATGGCAATCATTACTTCCTTCAGGAGGTTCCATTCCGCTAGAAGCAAAGCCTTTTTTCTCTCCAGGCTTTTTATGGAGTAGAGTTCCTTTAGGGAAAGAAGGAGAAGTTTTGATAAAAAATGTTTTAATGCAAGCATTTAGAGATTACATTTCTTTATATATAAGATTAATTAATCAAGCTTCTAGAGTATCTAAAGAGCGTTCTTTGGAAATATTATCAGGTCAAAAATTGTATATGAATTATAGAGCTAACAAAGATCCAGCTAGAGGAATGTTAGGAAGATTTTATGGTCATGATTGGACCGAGAAATATATAAATAATGTCCTTTTTGATTTAGAATAAGACCTAATAAGAAAAATATTCGCTTCTTAGCTCATGATTAAAAAGATTTTATTTGTTTGTTTGGGCAATATTTGTCGTTCTCCAGCTGCAGAAGCTGTGCTGCTGAATCGTTTAAAGCAAAAAAAATTAGAAAATCAATATGAGGTTGATTCTGCAGGTACTGGAGGTTGGCATATTGGAAGATTGGCAGATTCACGAATGCGAATGGCAGCAAAGCAGCGAGGCATTGAAATAGAAAGTAAAGCTAGGCAAATTGCTTTATCAGACTTTACTTACTTTGATCTAATTCTTACTATGGATGATTCAAATTTGGCTGATGTAAATGCTTTGTTAAAAGAACTAGATACATCTCCAAAATCAAAAATCAAGCCTTTATTGAGTTATGCAAGAAATACACAACTTATAGAAGTTCCTGACCCTTACTATGGTGGCGACAGTGGTTTTGATCAGGTTTTAGATTTATTAGAGGATGCAATTGATGGTTTATTAATAGAAATAGATAAGTCCTAGACTTTCCACATTTCCTCAGGTACTTCTTCTCTAAATAGTTTCGTTAACTCGTCCAAAACTACTTCTATTTTCATTCCGTCAGTTATCAATTCTTTAGCATCAGCTGCTTTAACTAATGGAGAGATATCCCTTTCCATATCTGCCTGATCTCTTTCTTTAATTTGTTGTTCTAATACCATTAAGCTTGGAACTTCAAAACCTTTTTGCTTAAGATCTAGTGCTCTTCTTTTAGCCCTTTCACTTGTAGATGCTGTAAGAAATATCTTTAATTCAGCATCAGGAAAAACTGCTGTTCCAATGTCTCTTCCTTCAGCTACGATTCCTCCTTGTTGACCAAATTCTTTTTGTTGATTAGTTAGTTTTTCCCTTACAGGAAATTTAGCAGAAATCTTAGACACAAATTCAGTCACTTGAGGAGAGCGAATAAAGTGAGTAACATTTTTTTGATTAACAAAAACTTGTGGACCACTACTTTCAGAGCTTTTGAAATCAACTTTAAAATCCTCTAATACTTTCAGAAGATTTTTTTCATCATTAGGATTAATTTGATTTTCTATAATGTGCCATGTTAAGGCTCGATACATAGCACCTGTATCTAGATAAATTAACCCCATTTTTTTTGCAAAAAGTTGGGCAATGGTGCTTTTGCCAGCTCCAGCAGGCCCATCAATTGCAATTATTGGAGAACGAGTCATTAAAAAAGTGTGGTCTATTAATCGTGTCCTGCCGCAGTAGATAGCTGCAGCAAGTAAACAAGGCGATTTAGGTTGATCAAGGGGAGTTAAAGTTGTCCTGTCTACAATTTGTATATAGTCCACTTTTAAATTATTTTTTTCGAAATCGCTTCTTAGTTTTTGAATATTAATAGAACCTTTACGCTTAAAACTTTTGCGTGCTTCTTGGAGGCTTCTTGGTAAGGCCAGGGCTTGATTGTATTCATCTGAATTAAGGTATTGATTTCTAGAGCTTAAGGCCAGATTATTTGAATCCCTAACAGTTGCTATTCCCTTAACTTCTATTTGGAGGCCTAAAGCATTCACAAGCTGTCGCAAAATAATAAATTGTTGCCAATCTTTTTCCCCAAGAATAAGAACTTTTGGTTTGACTAGGCTAAGCAGTTTAACCATGATTGTACAAACACCATCAAAATGCCCTTTCCTTTTTGAACCACAAAGATGTTTTTGAAGTTTAGGGGGTACATTGATTTGAAAAAGGGAATTCTTGTCACCTTGGAAAATATCTTTCTCTGAGGGAGCCCATATAGCATTTGCGCCTGCTCCCTTTGCGATTTCTGAATCAAGATTTAAGTTGCGCGGATATTGTTCAAAATCTTCGTTTGCTCCAAATTGGAGTGGGTTGACAAAAATGCTTACTAAAATGCACGAGTTTTTAGAGCCATGCTTTTTGGCAGCTTTTATCAACTCTGCATGGCCTAAGTGCAGTCCTCCCATTGTAGGTACAAAATATATTGGATTTTTTTGCTTTTTTAACCAACTATCTAGTTGGGCTTTAGTTTTAATAATGGAAAAGGTCACTAGGATGGAAAATCAATGATTTGTGATAATTGTTTTTTGGTTTGACTCTTAAATAGTATTTATTGCATACTGACTGAAAAATTAGTTAAACACTAAGATCAAACATATTTGAAAGGATGATTTAGTTAAAATTATGGATTACAAAACAGCTGGTGTTGATGTTCAAGCAGGCAGAGACTTTGTTGATCAAATAAAGTCAAGCGTTGAATCTACATTCAGGAAAGAGGTTATTGGAGGGATAGGTGGTTTTGGGGGCTTTATGCGTTTACCTCAAGGAATTCAAAATCCTGTTTTGGTTGCAGGTTCAGATGGTGTAGGTACTAAGCTTGAGTTGGCTCAGTCTTATGGTGCTCATTTTGGTGTAGGTATAGATTTAGTTGCTATGTGCGTTAATGATGTAATTACTAGTGGTGCTGAACCACTGTTTTTTCTTGATTACATTGCTACTGCCAAACTAGGACCCACGGAATTAACAGAAGTTATAAAAGGTATTTCTGAAGGCTGTAAAGAATGTGGTTGTTCTTTGTTAGGCGGTGAGACTGCTGAGATGCCAGGCTTTTATTCACATGGTCAATATGATATGGCAGGGTTTTGTGTAGGAGTTGTTGATGAAAAACAGATTATTAATGGAAGTACAATTCAACCAGGTGATCAGATTATTGGAGTTTCTAGCAATGGCTTACATAGCAATGGCTTTAGCCTGGTAAGAAAAGTTCTCCAAACTCGAAATGTCAATAAAAGTACAATATTCGGTTCACGGAAATCCCCTCTTATTGAAAGTTTATTGAAGCCAACAAAACTTTATTTTCCTTTAGTTCACTCTTTGTTGGAGGGGAAAGTATCAATTAGAGGCATGGCGCATATTACTGGAGGTGGCTTGCCTGAAAATCTTCCTAGATGTTTGCCTAAAGGACTAAATGCTTTAGTAGACAAAAGCCAATGGGAAATACCTGAAATTTTTGCATGGTTAAAAGATCAGGGCAGTATTCCAGATAATGATCTATGGAACACTTTTAATCTAGGAATAGGTTTTTGCATAATTGTTGACTCTAATGACCTTGAACCAGCCCTAGAAATCTCTTTAGCTCAAGGTTTTGATGCTTTTCCAATTGGTAGTGTTTGTGAATCAGAGATTTCTAATGATCCAAAAGTTATTGGTTTGACAACTTAAATGTCCTATTTACAAAAAGCAACATCTTTGTTTTTTGCGTCGGAGTTAAAAGACAATTACTTTTACTAATCAATAAGTTGATTTTCAATACTAAAATCTAAGGAATGCAAGCCGAATATTTTTTCGGAAGCTGCGTCGCTAGATCTTTAATTAGTTCAATGCCCTTTGAAAATTCCCAGCGTTTAACGCGTAGACGTAGTTCAGCTGGCCCAACACCCCCAAGAAGACCATTGGGTAATTTCCCAAATGTCGATAATAGGCAAGGTCCTAGGCCAACTTTTTTGACTCTCAGGGACCATGGGAAAGTCTATGTTGCTGATTTGCCTAATCTTTCTGATGGACAGTTATCTCATATTTTTAAAGAAGCTGAAGAAGTCCTTGAGAGTCTTCAACGGCGCATTACTGATTTAGAAAATGATCCTGAAAATCCTTCTAAAGATACTGACACTTTAATCAAAGCTTCTACAAAGCACGAGGTTACTCTTAGGTTTATTCGAGCTATCGAAGATGAGCAGAAACATCGTAAAAATAACCCTGCACTAAAAGATGCTGCTTCTGAATCTTTACCTAGAACATTTTTAGAAATTGCTAGACATAGGTTACCAGGTGCAACTTTTGATTCTTTGCTCAGAGAAGCTTTAGAGGCTTGTTCTAAAGAAGAAGAGTTAGAAGTTCTTGAGAAAGTTCCTGCTTCTAGTTCTTCTCAGGTGAAAATCGTTGATTTACCTTCTCAAAGTTCAATACCAGTAACGATCAGTACTGAAGATGATTAAACTCCTATGCGCACAACAGCTAAGCAAGATTGTAATGAAGATCTCAATATATTGACGGATAGTATTCAGCTCAAAATGGAATCAAATAAAATTTTATGTAATCATTGTAAAAGATCTAAAACTAATGGTATTAGATGTTTAGGAATATGTGTTTCTGACAATGATTATTAAAGCAATTAATTGACCTTATACTTATCAATAACTATCAGACTTATTTTTATTTGGACAAATTCCAAATTAATAAAATCTTTTATTGAAAATTCAAATTAATTTTGAATTAAATGCTATAAATCAAGAAAATGGGAAGAAAACTTTTTCATAACCCAGAAGCGCTCCAAGAGAGGCAATAATTACTGCGGCGATTTGGACAACAGCGAATAGGCCGTACAGATTATTCTGTGGTTGGATTTTAGGCTCCATAAGTTTTTCTTAACTGACAGCTGACTTTATAAGACTATTTCGCCTATGGCTTAACCTCTTAATAAATTTGAAGATTTGGCTTGCCACTAGTTAGGAATCAAGTGTGATATTCATTTTCTACAATATTAAAAGCCATTATTTTTGAGTTTTTTCTTTGGATTTTATTTTGTATTGCTTTTGCCTTTTCTTTACCAAAGATGTTTATGACGCACAATTTATATAATCAAACTCGAAGTTAATAGATTTTAACTGAAGAAAAGTTTAGAAAACTCATTGGGATTGGTATAGTGATAAAGGACACTCCTCACACACTTGTCCATATGGGCGCTACTCCTTGAGGGCGCCTTTTTTCTTAGGATCTAACTAAGAATTTGATTTCTTTAAGATGATGACTGTTTGCATGGGAATTAGTTTGATACACCTTCCACTCATTTGATATGCCCATGCAAGAACAATGAGAAAGCGAGATTCGATACGCGATTTCCTCAATGGAATTCTGAGGAAACTAATAAAGGCGGCACCCAGATTCGAACTGGGGATAAAGGATTTGCAATCCTCTGCCTTACCACTTGGCCATGCCGCCACTCAAGTCGTTAATGCCTTTGGTTGGCACAAAGACTTTACTACTGTAGATAGCATAAAAAATCAGAATAAATCTCTTTTGGTCATTTCTAATGGACATGGAGAGGATTTGATTGCTTTGCGGATTTTAGAGGCTCTACACGAGCAAAAGCCTGATTTAAAAATAGAAATACTCCCTTTGGTAGGTCAAGGAAAAGTTTTTGAAGAAGCAATTCATAACAATTGGCTAATTAAAATAGGCCCATCTTTGCGCTTGCCTAGTGGAGGATTTAGTAATCAAAGTCTTCGAGCATTATTTGCGGATATATTCGCAGGACTTTTTCTTATGACATGGAAACAGTGGCTTTATGTGAAATGGGCAGGTAGCAATGGAAGAGTAATTTTAGCGGTAGGAGATTTACTGCCTTTATTTTTTGCCTGGACGAGTAAAGCTTGTTTTGGATTTATTGGAACTCCTAAAAGTGATTACACATGGAAAAGTTCATTTGGAACCAAAATTAGTGATTACTATCATTACTTGAAAGGTACTGAATGGGATCCTTGGGAATGGATCCTCATGAAATCTGGACGTTGTAAGATGGTTGGAATTAGAGATCAATTAACAGCGAGAGGATTGATTCGTAAAGGAGTAAAAGCTATATGCCTTGGCAATCCAATGATGGATGGGTTTAAAGCAATATCTTTTCCTTATGAATTTAAACAAGCTAGAAGATTATTATTACTTTGTGGGAGTAGAAATCCAGAGGCATTGGATAATTTAAGACGATTAATGGAGTCAGTTATACAAATTAGAACTGATAAAGATATTGTTTTATTAATTGCTCTTGGTTCAGAACCAATTCTGTTAGATGTTGATTCGCTTCTTAACAAACTAGGCTTTTCTAAATCATCAAATAATGTCATTGAATCAGATGCTTATTATGAAAGAGAGAGATTTAAGGTGTTTGTCGGAGTAGGTAGATTCTATTCATGGGCTTCTATTGCAGAAGTTGGTATTGCAAATGCAGGCACTGCTACCGAACAACTTGTAGGGTCTGGTGTCCCTTCTCTTTCTTTGCCAGGTAAAGGACCTCAATTTCAGTATTCATTTGCAATCAGGCAGAGTCGATTGCTAGGAGGCGCTGTAATCCCATGTAAAAGTTCTAAGCAATTAGCTTTAAGGCTAGAATTGCTTCTTAAAAACACCCAATTGCGAAATAATTTATCTCATATTGGTTTTCGTCGCATGGGCCCTCAAGGTGCAAGTAAATTATTGGCTTCAAGTGTTTTAAAATCTTTATTAGATGTTTGATTTCTTTGAAATATGGCAGGTATAAAAGAACATGAGTATTTAAGAACATGTGCTCAATTGGCTTCTTGTCTAAGCATCAGCATTGCTGCTGCTAGTAAGAGAATTGACATTGCAGCAGCAAAAAAAGGCGAGACAGATATTGCCTCAAAAAAACATATGGCAGAGATTTTATTGAAAGAAGCAATGAAATTGCAATCAAAAGATCAACTTGTTATTGGCAATCAACTTGATTCTCTACTTAAGGCATTAGCTGAAGAAGAAAATTTCTTATTAGAAGATTAATGTTCAAAAATATTTCCAAAACGAAAAATGTCTAATTTAGACATAACAGGAATACATTCGAAGCATCTTTGGGCAAGTTCCCATCTATCTTCTCTTATAAGCATATTGCGAAGCTTTTCTCTTGCTTTGATTAAATACCGGACATCATTGGCGGCATAAGCCAGTTGCTTGTCTGATAATTTATCAACATTCCCCCAATCACTGCTTTGTGCTTGCTTGTCGAGTTCAACATTGACTAGTTCATGAACTACTTCTTTAAGACCATGCCTTGGACTATATGTTCTCCCTATTTTGCTAGCAACTTTTGTACAAAAAATAGGATTTACCTCAATATTTAGATTGCTTGAAAGTGCAGCTATGTCAAAACGTGCAAAATGAAATATTTTCTCGATATCTTTATTCTCCATCAAACCTTTTAAGTTAGGTGCAGATTGTTGACCTTTTTGAATTCTGATGCATGCAACATTATCTTCGTTATCACAAATTTGAACTAAGCATAATCTATCTCTGCCATGAATAAGTCCCATTGCCTCTGTATCTATTGCCAGTAAACTTTTCGATTTAAATTTTTCAAATATATCTTTTCCAAGATCTCTATCATAGATGCTTAGACTCCGTGGAGTGGAATCAGAAAGAGCCATAATCAAATTAAAGTAAAGAATAAAGATTAATTTGTAAGTTATCAAATTTTCTTAGTTTATGGTATATTTCATATATATATTTTAGAAAGTTTTTTATAATAGACTAAATAGTTTCTGAAAGTATCATTCGTAAGAGTTATCTTTACCTCATATATTGTGATTTCTCGTTTTTATCTGTATATTTTCCAATATTTGATTTAATATTTTGGCATGGAAGCTTCATACATTTCAACTTTTGTTTTGACAATCTTGCTGGCAATTGGCCTGGGATTCTTTCTTCGTGCAGCAAGTAAAGATAGAACGACTGTTGTTGATATCGTTTCATCATTACCACCAGTGGAAGTTTTGGCTGGAATTAGTACTTGGCTTGAAGAAAGAGGGTGGAAGTCTTCTGGAGGAGATCCTGATGAGAGAATTCTTAGATTTAATGGAGAGGTTTCATATAGCAGATTGTTGGCAATCTTTCTTTCTTTACTATGTGGTTTAGGAGGAGCATGCTTAGGCTTAGTCCTTAGTCTGGTTTTCCCTGGCTTAGGTTGGTGGCCTTTGTGCTTTGCTTTGATTGCCCCTTTTGCGGGTCTTTTTTATCGCCAAAGAGCATTTAGGGAAGAATGTGTAGAGCTCAAGTTATTAAAAGTTTCAGATGGCTCATATAGCACCTATCGTATAAGAGCCCATAGAGATGAATTAATAGCTATGGAGTTAGAGCTTTCAAAGAAATTGGGCTTAAAAAGTGATGGGGCTTTACTATCATCTCCAATTTAATATTAATCAATTTTTGTGAAATTAGACTTTACAAGGTTTTTAATATTTTCTAATTCTTTCCTGAGAGTATTAGCTCTTATTATATTTTTTGGTCATCCTCTATTTTCATCTACCCAGCAGTCAAATAAAGATATTAATTTAGGCCCAAAAGTTAATAAAGATACTCAATGGACAGGCAATCAGCCTGTGTCTAAGAATTTGTCTATTTTAATTTTAGCAGGACATGCAGATTCTCAATTGATAGATGGATCAGGCACGCCCGGCGAAGCAGTGGCTTTACAAGGTAAAAAGCCTATGAAAGTAGATATGAGTGATGAATTGTTTTGGAATCTTCTAATATCAAAACGAATAGTTAAAGTTGGAAAAAGAAAAGGATTAAATATTGATTTTTATGATCCAGAGGTAAGAACAATAATTAATGAGAATGACTTGAGAACGAATTGGTCTATAGGTGCTAAGCATGCAAAACAAGGAGGCTATCCAATTGAGATTCATTTTGATTCTTATGGAGAGTATGGATTTGGGTCTGGATTAATCCCTCCTATTTCTAAGAATATAAATTATGTTGACGAATCATTGGGCAGGGTGTTTGGTAAATATCCTATTTTTTTTCGAGGCGGATTAGGTGCACCTCGCAGACAAATTAGAGTTTTAGAGATAGGAAAACTTGAAGGAGACCTTGAAAAACACTTAAGAGATCTAAATACGAGAGAAAATACTATTGATTTGATTGCAAATAGAATTGTAAATTGTCTTGTTCAAGGTATTAATCAAACCCAACCTTTTAATCAAAAGCTTGATAATTTCGACATATTTTTTCCAAACTTTCATCATTAAACCAATCCTGGGGTTTGGTAAATACAGTGGTTAAAAGTTCTTCTCTTGTGCCTGGTGTTGTTTTAAATCCATATTCCCATCTGGCCAATGGTGGTAATGACATTAAAATAGATTCTGTTCTTCCGTTGGTTTGTAAACCAAATATTGTTCCTCTATCCCATACAAGATTGAATTCTACATATCTTCCACGTCTATAAAGCTGAAATTGTCTTTCTTTCTCACCAAAAGTATGATTTTCTCTTTTTTCAATAATAGGTATGTATGACGGCAAAAAAGCTTTGCCACAAGCCTTGGCTAAGGAAAAAAGATCTTCCCATCCAAGTGATAAATTGCCAATTTTCTTTGCAATATTTGCTGCTTGACCATCCTTGTTTTGTCCTTTATATAGCTTTCCTGAACCATCTTGGTAATCAAAGAAAATCCCTCCTACACCCCTGGTTTCATTCCTGTGTTTGAGGAAAAAATATTCATCACACCATGGCTTGAAAATCTTATGAAGTATCGGATTAATAGAGTCACATGCTTTTTGATGTGTTCTATGAAAATGAAGAGTGTCAGATAGATATGGGTAATAGGGTGTCAGGTCAGCACCGCCGCCAAACCACCAAACTGGACCTGCTTCAAAATAACGGTAATTGAGGTGAACAGTAGGTATATAGGGATTCTTAGGATGGAGAACCATTGAGGTTCCTGTAGCAAACCAAGGATGCCCTTTGGCTTCTGGTCTTTGGCTAATTATTGATTGTGGAAGCTCTTGACCATATACTTCAGAAAAATTGACTCCTCCTTGTTCAAATATTCTTCCATCTCGCATGACCCTTGATCTTCCACCACCACCTTCAGGCCTCTCCCAACTTTCTTCTTGAAAAGTGCTATTACCATCAATAGTTTCAAGTCCATTGCATATTTCATCTTGGAGAGAGAGTACAAGTGCCTTTGCTCTTTCTCTCGAATGTTCAGGTGGCTTGCCAACGTTAATTGATGACACAGTTGTATCTTTGTAATTTCATCTTGAGCGTAGGACAAACTCACCCTTCTTTTAGAATTAATCTGATGAGCTTGCACAAATCATGATCACAATAGAGTTAATCAACCAAGCTCTTTCTTCTGTGAAAGATTCTGGAAGTGGAAAGTCTTTGTTGGAGTTGGGTTGGCTAGGGAAGATCCAGCTTAATCCACCTAAAGTGATTGTTCGTTTAAATCTTCCTAATTTTGCTCAAAATCAACGGGATAGATTAGCTAATGAAATTAGAATCTTGCTAGAGAAATTCGATGATATAAATCAAGTACAAATAGAATTAGGCAATGTTTCTGAAAATAAAACTATTGGTCAAGCAGGGCATGGCGAATTGAAACCTTTGCAGGAAATTGAAGGGGTTAAAAATATCATTGCGGTTTCTAGTGGGAAGGGGGGAGTTGGGAAAAGTACTGTGGCAGTCAACCTTGCATGCACACTTGCTCAAAAAGGTTTCAAAGTTGGCTTGCTCGATGCTGATATTTATGGACCTAATACACCGATAATGCTTGGTGTTACTGATAAATTGCCAGAAGTGTCTGGCAGTGGTTCAGATCAAAAGATTAGGCCAATTGAAAGTTATAGAGTTGCTTTGGTATCCATGGGGTTTCTAATTGACCAAGATCAACCTGTTATTTGGCGAGGACCTATGTTGAATGGAATTATTAGGCAATTTCTTTATCAAACTGTATGGGGTGAAAGAGATTTTTTAATAGTTGATATGCCACCTGGGACAGGAGACGCTCAGCTTTCTCTTGCTCAAGCAGTTCCTATGAAAGGTGCTTTGATAGTCACTACTCCACAAAAAGTTTCACTTCAAGATTCTCGTAGAGGACTTGCAATGTTTAAGCAGATGGATATTCCTATTTTAGGTGTGATTGAAAATATGAGCTCTTTTATTCCGCCTGACATGCCTAATCGCAAATATAAATTATTTGGTGAAGGAGGAGGAAAGCAATTGGCTAATGAATATTCAGTTCCTCTTTTAGCAGAACTTCCTATGGAATTAAATGTTGTGGAAGGAGCAAATGAAGGTAGACCAGTTGTTGATCAATATCCAGAGGGTCTTACTGCTCATGCATTTAATCACCTTGTAGATTTAATTCTGGGCAATAAATCAATAACCACGAATTAATGACATTTTTAGTCAAAACAAATCGAAATAAAAAAAGGTTAAAGAAAGTACTCAATTTACCAAAGAATCTTAAGGATTTTGAATTAGTCCTTTGGTTTATTCCAATAATATTAGTCTTTTTTTCCGGTTTGTTGATTGCTAGCACTCAACGGCAGGCTGATTATGCTATTTGGTACCAACATTGGATAACTGGGGGCATAGGGATAATTATTGCGTTTGCGTTAGCTCAATTACCTTTGGACCGAATAAGATTATTTGTATTACCTCTCTATTTCACTTCAATTGTTAGTTTAATTGCAGTTAGGTTTTTGGGTACGTCAGCATTAGGATCTCAACGTTGGTTAAGTATTGCTGGATTAAATATTCAACCCTCAGAGATTGCAAAAATTACTGTAATTATTGTTCTTGCATCCCTTTTGGAAAGACAAAAATTTCAAAGCCCTTTTGCTCTTTGGAAGCCTTTATTTGTTATTTTAATACCCTGGTTATTAGTTTTTATCCAGCCTGATCTTGGAACTTCACTTGTTTTTGGAGCTGTTTTGTTGATAATGCTTTATTGGTCTGGAATGCCTGCTGAATGGGGCTTGTTAATTATTTCTAGTTTCATAACAGCTGTTTTATCGGGGATTTTACCGTGGACGCTTTATTTTTGGATTCCATTCTTAGGGATACTTGCTTATCGATCGCTGCCTTATAAAAAGATTTTTGTTTCTTTGACAATAACTTGTCACTCGTTAATAGCCTTTTTTTCGCCTTGGCTTTGGACAAATGGTTTAAAAGATTATCAAAGAGAAAGATTGATTCTTTTTCTTGATCCTGCAAAAGATCCACTCGGTGGAGGCTATCATTTAATTCAAAGCACTATAGGTATTGGATCGGGAGGACTCTTTGGGAGTGGTTTTTTTCAAGGTGAATTAACTAAATTGCGCTTTATCCCAGAGCAACATACAGATTTTATTTTTAGTGCATTGGGAGAGGAGACAGGATTTTTGGGATCATTCTTGGTAATTCTCGCATTTGTACTTTTAATACTTCGATTACTGAAAATTGCCCGTGATGCAAATAGTGATTTTGAATCTTTAGTTGTTATTGGGATAGGTACAATGTTTATGTTCCAAGTTATAGTTAATATTTTTATGACTATTGGTTTAGGTCCGATTACAGGCATTCCTCTGCCATTTATGAGTTATGGGAGAACAGCTCTATTAGTAAATTTTCTTGCTTTAGGTTGTTGTTTATCTGTTGCTCGCAGAGCAAGGACATTGAATAAAAATTGGTGAAAAATAAAGTCACAATTAATTCTATGCAGCAGCGCATTGCGGAAGGAGTTCCTATTGGAACAGTTGATGAACAAATAGTGAGAAGATTGTGGTGGGCTGCGTTAGATACTCTTCAAGAAGAAATTCTTCCAAAGTATGATCTTACTAGAGGATTATGGCTTGCTGCACCATTGCCTGCTTTATATGAACCAAAATTATTAGATCAATTGAATGGATGGATTTGGGCTCCAGATCAACTGGAGTCTTTGATTTCTCCAAATACAGGATTTCTACTTCCTACGAGATCTCAATCAATTAACAAAATTGGTCAAGGTGGTTTTAATAGACTTCCCTTGCAAATAGATGATGGTCATGATCCTTTATTAATTATAATTTCACCAGAAGTTCAATTGGCTCTTGCTTTGCAAGGAGAGAAAGGGAAACGTAATTTAATTATGCGAAGTGACCCAGAAACATTAACTGATTTATTAAAGATGTTAGATCTAAGATTAGATAGTGAGGACCCTATTCAGGCGAAAAAAATTAGAGAATTACTTGCAGATCTAGGCCAATTGAATAGTAACGCAGGGTTGGAGAAAATCTTTTGGCCACTTTTGTCATCTAAACTTGCAGGAATAGCGCCTAGTTTAACTATTCAAACAATTCCTGATAAAAAGGGTGTAGAAAAATCTTCAACAGAATCAAATGCTGATATTTCTCTTTTAGAAGCATTAACACACGAAGTTAGAACTCCTTTGGCAACCATTAGGACATTGATTAGATCTTTACTAAGAAGAAATGATCTATCAGAAGTTGTAATCGCTCGATTAAACGAAATAGATACAGAATGCACTGAACAAATCGATAGATTTGGATTGATTTTTAATGCTGTGGAATTAGAAAGAAATGAATCAAAAAAATCTCATCTTGCTAGCACTGATCTTGGAGCAATGCTTAATATGCTTTATCCGGCTTGGTCCCAACAGCTCAAGAGAAGAGACTTAAGCCTGCAATTAGATATCTCGCCTGAACTACCTCATGTATTAAGCAACCCAGAACGACTTGAATTAATGCTTGGAGGATTGATAGCTCGTAATACCAGGGCTTTACAGCCTGGAGAGACAGTTATTTTGAAACTTCGTCCTGCAGGACAAAGATTAAAACTGCAATTAATAGCTCAAGAAATGAAAACAAGACGTGAAGGCAATTTTGATCTTGATCAAAACTCTGATTTAGGAACTGTTTTAAGCTGGAATCCAAGTACAGGCAGTCTTCAGTTAACTCAAGCAGCAACTCAACGATTATTAGCAAGCCTTGGTGGACGCTTGACTAGACAAAGGGATAGCGCAATAACTATTTTTTTTCCTATTTCAGAAATGAAGGATTAGAAGTTTCTAAATGTTGACTCGTGTGAAGGTTCTTTATTACAAGTAGCAAAAGGTACAAAGGTTAGTGCTACTTTCAACTTGTAAACGAATGCCTAATTGCGAGATTAGCAATGACAGAAGTTTTGAAAGGCAGTCTTCCTCAAAGCATCGGTAGTACTGGTGGTTTACTTAATTCTGCTGAAACGGAAGAAAAATATGCAATTACTTGGACTAGCAAAAAGTCTCAAGCATTTGAATTGCCAACTGGAGGAGCGGCAATGATGAACGAAGGTGAAAACCTTATGTATTTTGCTCGTAAAGAGCAATGCTTGGCTTTAGGTACTCAATTGAGAACTTTTAAGCCCAGGATTGAAGATTATAAAATTTATAGAATTTTCCCAGGAGGGGATACAGAGTTTCTTCATCCAAAAGATGGTGTTTTCCCTGAAAAAGTTAATGAGGGAAGAAGCATTATTAATCACAATGCAAGGAGGATAGGACAAAATCCAAACCCAGCAAGTATAAAATTTACTGATAAGAATACTTACGATTCATAAGTAGCTGAGCAGGTTTTTTGCTTAGATTTCTTATGCAGCTCTCTAGCTGAGATTAATATGCATGCATATTTCAGATCGTGATTCATATTTAGATTCAGTATCAAGAGGATTAACTTTTATTCCATTAACTAAAAGTTGGCCTGCTGATCTGGAAACTCCCCTGTCTACATGGCTCAAAGTAGGACATGGGAACCCTCCAGGTGTTTTGCTTGAGTCTGTGGAAGGAGGAGAAACCATAGGAAGATGGAGTGTTGTAGCTTCAGATCCTTTGTGGGTTGCTTCGGCAAAGGGTGATTCCTTAATTCGTAGATGGCGAGATGGTCATACAGAAGAGAAACAGGGAAATCCACTTACAACGCTTAAGGATTGGATGAAACCATATAAATCAGAAGTGGTTAATGATTTGCCTGCTTTGGGCCAGTTATTTGGAATGTGGGGTTACGAATTAATCCAATGGATTGAGCCAAAAGTACCTGTTTTTCTAAGAGGTGAGAATGATCCGCCAGATGGTATATGGATGTTTATGGATAGAGTTTTAATTTTTGATCAGCTTAAAAGACTTATTACAGCAGTAGCGTATGCAGACTTAAGTGAAGATTGCAGTCCAGATGATGCATATAACAAGGCAATCAATAAAATTCAAGAACTTGAAAAAAGCATGGCATTACCATTGCCCTCTCTACAACCTCTTCCTTGGGATTCTCATGGAATAATTAACCAAAGCATAGAAAGTAATTGGTCAAAGAATGATTTTGAATATGCAGTGAAGTTAGCGAAGGAATATATCGGCCAAGGAGATATTTTTCAGCTTGTTTTAAGTCAACAATTTAATGCAACTATTCAGAACAACCCATTTCAAATTTATCGCAGTTTGAGAATGGTTAACCCTTCGCCTTTCATGGCATTTTTTGATTTTGGTGATTGGCAGTTAATTGGTTCTAGCCCTGAGGTTATGGTTCAGGCTAAACCTGCAAAAGAAGGAATTATTGCAAGCTTGCGTCCTATAGCAGGAACAAGGCCACGAGGAAATACTGAAAAGGAAGATGCAATCAATTCAAAAGATTTACTTTCTGATCCTAAGGAAAGAGCTGAGCACGTCATGCTTGTTGATTTAGGCCGTAATGATTTAGGACGTGTTTGTGTGCCTGGCAGTGTTTCAGTTAAGGAACTAATGGTGATTGAGAAATATTCCCACGTGATGCATATAGTTAGTCAAGTCGAAGGAGTGTTGACAATAGATATGGATGTCTGGGATTTATTGAAAGCATCTTTCCCAGCAGGAACTGTTTCTGGAGCGCCAAAAATCAGAGCAATGCAGCTGATTAATGAATTAGAACCTCAGGCTAGAGGACCTTATTCTGGTGTATATGGATCAGTTGATTTGAATGGTGCTTTAAATACAGCAATTACAATTAGAACAATGCTTGCTTTCCCTATTGGAGATAGTTTATGGAATGTTCAAGTTCAATCAGGTGCAGGCATTGTTGCTGATTCAATTCCTGAAAATGAATATCAAGAAACTATTAATAAAGCCAAGGGAATGTTTACAGCGTTGGCATGCTTGAAACCGTGTAAATTATGAAATGTTTACTTCTTAAGGGATTCGAAGTTGAATTGTTTACAGGTTATTTAACTTGTGAACATTATGGGATTTCAGATCATGTCACGAAGGTGTTTTCTGATTTTGTGAAAGAGCCTGATAAAAGGAACTTGGAATATATAACTTCTCCCTATTTTGATTATTTAACCTTAAAAGATTCTCTATTAATACCTAGACGAAAGTTACGCTCTTGGTTGACCAACCGTAATTTAACAATACTTCCTGGGAGTACGCTTAGCTTAGGCGATAGCTCTAAATTTGAAAGGTCTGACTTAACCAGTGATTATCATCAATTCATTGAATTAAATTATGGAACGAAAGTTGTTACCACTAGTGTTCATATCAATTTAGGTATTAAAGAATTGCCTGAGCTTTTTGCTGCTTTAAGACTGATACGCTGCGAAGCAGCATTATTCCTTGCCTTAAGTGCTAGCTCACCTTTCTTAGATGGTTCTATAACAGGGGTACATTCACAAAGATGGATTCAATTTCCCCGAACTCCTCGAGAAGTTCCAATTTTTCTAAATCATGTACATTATATTCAGTGGATTGAAGAACAACTTGATCAAGGTAATATGCATAATGAGAGGCATTTATGGACTTCTGTTAGACCTAATGGACCTAAACGTCCTTATGAATTAAATAGATTAGAATTACGTATTTGTGACTTAATTACTAATTGTGATTTGTTATTGGCAGTTACAGCTTTGTTGGAATTAAGAGTAATTAGCCTTATCAATAACCCCAGTTTGTTAGACCCTCTTGAAGTTAGTGCCTTGTCTGTTAAGGAATTATCGCAATTAAGTGATGAGAATGAGGACCTTGCAGCAAGAAAGAGTCTTGATGCTCATCTTTCTCACTGGATAGATGGCAGTAAAATTACTTGTAGAGATTGGATAGCACAATTGCTTGAAGATGTTGCTCCATTGGCTAATGATATGAATATGATTAATTTATTGTCTCCAATTCATAAAGTTTTAGAAAGAGGTAATCAATCAATGCAATGGCTTAAATCTTGTTCTGAAGGAAAATCTCTACAAGATGTCTTGAACCAGACTATTAGTGATATGGAAGATGAAGAAATTATTTTTAGTAAGACATCGTCAACTTTGAAATAAAAATGTCGAAACATCAAGGTGAAAATCTTTCTTCGCATGACTCTGGACAAGTCAACTGTGTGCTCTCAGATAAAAACTCAGGAAAATTATTGCAAAGTAGATTGGAGCTTGTGGAAGATTTATGGAAAACAGTATTACGCAGTGAATGTCCATTAGAGCATGTAGAAAGAGTACTTCGTTTGAAACAGTTATGTGATCCCAGTGCCTTAATCGATGACGAGAAATCTAATCCAGTAAATGAGATTGTGCTTTTGATTAGAGATATGGACTTATCTGAAGCCATTGCTGCAGCAAGGGCATTTTCTTTGTATTTTCAGTTGGTTAATATTCTTGAGCAAAGAATTGAAGAAGATACTTATTTAGAAAGCATTACCAGTTTTCAAGGAGATGATTTAAAAAATGTATTAGATCCTTTTGCCCCTCCTCTTGCTAGTCAGACATCTCCAGCAACTTTTAGGCAACTTTTTGAACGTTTGCGAGGGTTAAACGTGCCTCCTGGGCAACTTGAGGAGCTATTGCGAGAGATGGATATTCGGCTTGTTTTTACAGCTCACCCTACGGAAATAGTTAGACATACTGTTCGACATAAACAACGTAGAGTAGCGAGTCTTTTAAAGCAACTCCAATCTGATTCTCCTTTTTCATTGACCGAACAAGATAACCTTAGATTACATCTAGAAGAAGAGATAAGACTTTGGTGGAGAACAGATGAATTGCATCAATTTAAGCCAACTGTATTAGATGAAGTGGATTATGCTTTGCACTACTTTCAGCAGGTGCTCTTTGACGCAATGCCTCAGTTACGTAGACGTATTAACTTAGCCTTGGCAGAAAGTTACCCAAATGTAGAAATGCCACAAGAAGCCTTTTGCACGTTTGGGTCTTGGGTTGGATCGGATCGTGATGGCAATCCTTCTGTTACGCCAGAAATCACTTGGAGAACAGCATGTTATCAACGTCAGCTAATGCTTGAGCGATATATTTCTTCTGTTCAAGAGTTAAGAGATCAGTTGAGCATTTCAATGCAATGGAGTCAAGTTGGTGCTCCTTTATTAGAGTCGTTAGAAATGGATAGAATTAGATTTCCTAAAGTATATGAGGAACGAGCTGCAAGATATAGGTTAGAGCCTTATCGATTAAAACTTAGCTATATCTTGCAAAGATTACAGTTGACACATCAACGTAACCAAGAACTATCTGCACAAGGTTGGCAAACTTTGCTTGAGAAAGACAAATCTATCGACGAATCTAATCAATCGATTAATCAGAATTTGCATTATTGCTCCATAGCTGAATTTCTGAGTGATTTAGAGTTGATCAAGAATAGTCTGGTTGCAACTGATCTTAGTTGTGAGCCATTAGACACATTGATAACTCAGGTGCATATTTTTGGCTTCTCATTGGCTAGTTTGGATATTAGGCAAGAAAGCACTCGTCATAGTGATGCCTTAGATGAATTAACAAAATACCTTGATTTATCTACTCCTTATGGGGAAATGGATGAAGTTGCAAAAGTTAAGTGGTTAATTGATGAGTTGCAAACTCGTCGCCCATTAATTCCCACTGCAGTTGAGTGGTCAAAAAGTACCGAAGAAACAATATCAGTTTTTAAAATGCTTCATCGTTTACAAGCTGAGTTTGGCAGTCGTATTTGTAGGTCTTATGTCATTTCCATGAGTCATACAGTTTCTGATCTTTTAGAAGTTGTGCTTTTGGCAAAAGAAATAGGATTGGTAGATATATCTACAGGTGCTTCCGATTTACTTGTAGTCCCTTTATTTGAGACAGTTGAAGATTTGCAAAGAGCTCCTGCAGTCATGGAAGAGCTTTTTACGTCAGAAATTTATATAAACTTATTACCACGTGCAGGTGAAAAATCACAGCCTTTACAGGAATTGATGCTTGGTTATTCTGATAGTAATAAGGACTCTGGTTTTTTATCAAGTAATTGGGAGATACATCAAGCTCAAATTGCGCTTCAGAACCTTGCTAATACGCATGGTGTAGCTTTGCGTTTGTTTCATGGTCGTGGTGGTTCAGTTGGAAGAGGTGGAGGCCCGGCATATCAGGCGATTCTTGCTCAACCAAGTGGAACACTTAAGGGCCGAATAAAAATCACTGAGCAAGGAGAAGTACTTGCATCTAAATATAGTTTGCCTGAGTTAGCTCTTTATAATTTAGAGACAGTAACAACTGCTGTTTTACAGAATAGTTTGGTTACGAATCAATTAGATGCAACGCCGACTTGGAATAGCCTGATGACTAGATTGGCTGCAAAATCTAGACAACATTATCGAGCTTTGGTACATGACAATCCAGATTTGGTTGCCTTTTTTCAAGAGGTGACTCCAATAGAAGAGATTAGTAAATTACAAATATCTAGTCGTCCAGCTCGTAGAAAAACTGGTACTAAAGATCTGTCTAGCTTAAGAGCTATTCCATGGGTTTTTGGTTGGACACAAAGTAGGTTTCTTTTACCTAGTTGGTTCGGAGTAGGTACTGCCTTGGCAGATGAATTACAGAATGATTCAGATCAGCTGGAGTTATTAAGGAGATTGCATCAACGTTGGCCCTTTTTTCGAATGTTGATTTCTAAAGTAGAGATGACGTTGTCGAAAGTCGATCTTGAAGTTGCCCATCATTACATGACGAGTCTTGGAAGTACAGAAAATATTGATGCTTTTAAGAAAATTTTTCAGATAATTTCTAAAGAATATAGTCTTACCAAATCATTGATTTTAAAAATAACGGGAAAGCCAAGACTCTTAAGTGCAGATCCTGCATTGCAATTGTCAGTTGATCTTAGGAATCGGACTATTGTCCCACTTGGTTTTTTGCAAGTAGCTTTGCTTTGTCGATTACGTGACCAAAAACGGCAACCCCCTATGAATGAGATACTAACTACGCAAGAACATCAAGGGCGTACATATAGTCGTAGTGAGTTGTTACGAGGAGCTTTATTAACTATTAATGGTATTGCTGCAGGTATGAGAAATACAGGCTGACACTTGCTTTCTTTTCAATATTCAAAATTTTCTAAACTCCCTTTAGGCCTTTTGTTGGAGATTCAAGAGCCTCCATCTCCTCAAGCATTGAATAGTTTGCTCTCAAGGTTCTCTGGCGAAAAACATCCATCTCGGAAACTTGTAAAAGCATTACAAAATAGTTATTGCAACATAAGTATTGTGGAACAAGCAACAGGTAAGTTATGTGGTTTTGTGCGCATTACAAGTGATAAAGGGTTGAATGCTAATTTATGGGATCTTGCGGCTGAGCCAGGTCCAGATCAAATGCAATTGCTTTCTATTCTTGTTAATTCTGCATTAAAAATTATTCAGAAAGAACTTCCAGGATGCAGTATTTCACTAGCAGCACCTCCTATGGCAAGTGAAATATTGAAGCGTAATGGTTTCTTGATGGATCCAAATGGTATTCGTGTTATGGCATACAGGCTTTAAAAACCTTTAATTTAAACGAGCATGGAGGGACTCGAACCCCCGACCCTCAGAACCGGAATCTGATGCTCTATCCAGCTGAGCTACATGCCCAAATTCGCATAGTTCAGTTACATGAGACTAATTTTAAATTGCTAATAGACTTAGCTTAGCTAAAGCTTGCCAAAAGAAGATTAGGCTTCATCAACTAGAACTCAACTGTTTCAGGAATTACAGGCGGCTTCAGCTTGAGTTGAAGCAAAAACGTCTGTTGGTCATTGGTGCAAATGGCATAGGGAAATCTAATCTATTAGAGGCAGTTAGCTTGTTAGGGACCCTTCGCTCACATCGAACAAGTTCAGATCAAGATTTAATTTATTGGAATGAAAATAAAGCAGTTTTGAAGGCACTTGTGAATACGGATGAAACGCTTCAGCTTGAATTAAAAAGGCGAGGCGGTAGAAAAGCTTATCGAAATGGAAAACCTTTATCTAGGCAATTAGATTTATTGGGGCCATTAAGATGTGTGAGTTTTAGCTCATTGGATCTTGAATTAGTTAGAGGACAACCAGCTCTTCGACGTAACTGGATTGATAAAGCTGTTCTTCAGCTCGAGCCCGTTTACTCAGATCTTATTAGTCGCTTTTCTAGATTATTACGCCAGCGAAATCATATTTGGAAATACCAAGAAAATGCTACGGGAAAAGATCAAGACAGTTTATTAGATAGCTTTGATACTCAAATGGCTTTAATCAGTACAAGGATTCATCGTCGCAGACAAAGACTTCTTCAACGCTTGCAACCACTTGCATTGGCATGGCAGAAGAAACTTAGCAATGGCAAAGAAGATCTAAAGCTTGTTTATTCACCTGGTAGTTTTTTGGAAGATAGTAATAAAGATGAATTATTTTGGTCAGAATCTATAGAGCAACAACTGCTACAACAAAGAGGCAATGAAAAGCAATTTGGCATTTGCAAGATTGGGCCCCATAGAGATGATGTTGAGTTTTTGCTAAATGGTGTTTCAGCTAGGAAATATGGCTCTGCAGGCCAACAAAGAACGATTGTTTTGGCTGTGAAATTAGCTGAGTTAGAATTAATAGAAGAATTATATGGAGAACCACCAATATTAATTTTAGATGATGTCCTTGCAGAATTAGATCCTCACAGACAATTAATGCTTTTAGAGGCAGTAGGCCAAAAACACCAGTGTTTAATTAGCGCCACTCATTTAAGTGCTTTTGAGGATGATTGGAATAGTGAGTCTCAGCTTCTGATATTGGATAAGTAGTATGTTGAGCTGCTGGTCGGTTAATCTAGATAGAATTTTAAAGAACTAAATTAATGAAACAAGATTTCTCGGTGTTGCATCCTAATCCGGGATGGCTGAATTCAGATGATTTGTCTTGTGAAGTCAAGAGTGAGAACTCTCAGCATTTACTAGGTAAGCATTGCATACTTGAATTGCACGATTGTAATCAATTCAAGTTAAATGATGAAGCTTTTGTGAGAACTACGATTACGACTGCAGTAAAAGTTTCAGGTGCAAAGCTCTTAAATTTAGCAACACATAAATTCAAACCTCAGGGAGTAACTGCTCTCGCATTGTTAGCCGAGTCTCACTTGTCTATTCATACTTGGCCAGAAAGCAAATATGCAGCTGTTGATGTTTTCACTTGCGGAGATCACACCATGCCCATTCAGGCGTGTGATTTTTTGTATAAGGAATTTGAGTCAGAACGCTATTCTTTGAAAAATCTGCAACGGCAAACATCAATTCAATTAAGTCATGACTTCCGTCAAGCAGGTTAATTAGAATAATATGTTATTTGATTAGTCATTCGCGTTTTGCAAATCATGTTTCATCATGCGATTAAGCTTTCCACTTATTAGGCCCTCAAGGTCTACACTTACGGAGCTAAAGCCAATTGATAGAAAATAAGTGACTAGTTCTTTTTTATTTATGCCATAGATAAACTCATCAATTTGATTTGCAGGCAATTCGATTCTTGCGGCAAGACCATGAATCCTAACTCTCACAGAGGGGAATCCATGATCTATTAACCATAGTTCCGCTTTGGCTACTTTTTTTAGTCGTTCTGAGGTTATAGATTCTCCGTAAGGAAATCTAGAGGCAAGGCAAGGCTGAGAAGGTTTGTCCCACCAAGGGAGACCAAGGGCCTTTGAAATTGTTCGTATTGTTTCTTTATTTATTTCTAATTCTGCAAGTGGAGATCGTACACCTGCTTGACGAGCAGCTTCTATCCCTGGCCTGTAATCCTCCATGTCATCCATATTGACTCCATCAATAATTTGCGCTGATTGAAATTTGGTTGCAATTATGCTTATATTTTTATGTAATTCACTCTTGCAAGCAAAGCACCTATTGGTCGGGTTCAAATTGTATTCCGGGTTGCTTAGCTCATCAGTCATGCATTCCTGATGAATAATTCCTATCCATTTCGCTTGATTCCGGGCTTCTTCGAGTAAATAAGGTGCTAAAGAAGGGGATACTCCAGTTATAGCAATAGCATTTTGTCCTAATTGCTCTTGTGCAATGGCGGCTATTAATGAACTATCAACACCACCAGAATATGCTACACAGACTCTACCAATTTTTTTAATTGAATCTCTTAAATGTTCTAGAACCTTTAGTTGTGATGCATTAAGGTGATCTTGGAGTCTAAAAATCATTGCCTGACTTAATCTCTATAGAAGATTATCTTCTTAGTTGGATCTAGGTAAGCTTTTTATGTAGTTACGTTCTTCTATGGAGTCAGAGAAGTCAAAAGATGCGCATTTAAAAGATAAGACTCATTTAAGAGGCTCATCTCGCAAAAGGTCTATTGGCATTGTTACTGCTGCTGATAGTCAAGAACGAAGGTATGGCCAATTACATATATACGATGGGGAAGGTAAAGGGAAAAGCCAGGCTGCTTTAGGCGTGGTTCTAAGAACTATTGGTTTAGGAATCTGTGAAAAGAAGAGAACAAGAGTTCTGCTTCTTCGGTTTTTAAAAGGACCAGGTAGATCGTATGATGAAGATGCAGCAATAGATGCTTTGCAGCAGGGTTTTCCTCATTTAATTGATCAAGTCAGAACTGGGAGGGCAGATTTTTTTACCGCAGAAGACTCTACTCAATTTGATGCAAGTGAAGCTAAGAGGGGATGGGATATTGCGAAGGGGGCTATTGCTAGCGCTCTTTATTCGGTAGTTGTTTTAGATGAATTAAATCCTGTCTTAGATTTAGGTTTATTGAAACTGGACGATGTTGTAAATACGCTTCGTTCCAGACCAGAGGGTATGGAGGTTATTGTTACGGGACGTGCAGCCCCTTTGGAATTAATCCGAATTGCTGAATTACATTCTGAAATGAGGGCCCATCGATCTATAGATAAAAATTCTTCGTTATCATCATCAAATTTTTCAGGTGGAATTGAAATTTATACAGGTGAAGGGAAAGGGAAGTCTACCAGTGCACTGGGCAAAGCACTACAGGCGATAGGTCGGGGGATTAGTCAAGACAAGAGTCATCGAGTTTTGATATTGCAATGGCTTAAAGGAGGTAGTGGTTATACAGAAGATGCTGCAATTGATGCTCTTCGCGAAAGTTATCCTCATTTAGTTGACCATCTTCGATCTGGAAGAGATGCAATTGTTTGGCGAGGTCAGCAGCAACCGATTGATTATGTAGAAGCTGAGCGAGCTTGGGAAATTGCTCGAGCGGCGATATCTAGTGGTCTTTATAAAACTGTGATCCTCGATGAATTAAATCCAACAGTTGATTTAGAGCTAATTCCAGAAGAACCTATTGTAGAGACGTTACTTAGAAAACCTGCAGAGACTGAAGTGATCATTACAGGTAGATGTAAGAATCACCCTTCTTATTTTGACCTTGCAAATATTCATTCAGAAATGGTTTGTCATAAGCATTACGCTGAGCAAGGGGTTAATTTAAAAAGAGGAGTTGATTATTGATTAATTCAAAATATAAGCAGTTATATTTTTTCCCATGCTTTAATACCCCCTTCAAGATTCTTAGCATTGATCCCAAACTTATTTAATATAATTATGGCTTTTTTTGATCTTTTGCCTGTCTGACAATGGATAAAAATTTCTTTGTGAGCAGTAACTTCTTTGATTTTTGATAAAGCTTCACCACTCTCAATTCTTGAAAGTGGGAAAAGTAAAGAGCCAGGAATTGAATGAGTAATATATTCATGTTCGTTCCTTACATCTATTATAACTATATTATTTATATTAGTTTCCATTAACTCTTTCAATTTATTAGCAGATATGCTGGAAATATTGGTTTCTTTTGGTGAATTAATTTTTGTACTACTTTTATTGCAGAAACTTTTGTAATCTATTAATTCTTTTATTGGCTTAGTTTGTTTGTTCTTTTCTAATTTCAGTTCCTTAAAACTCATTCTTAAAGCATCAAATATAAGAATCCTTCCACTTAGAGACTGACCACATTGAGTAATAATCTTTATTGTCTCTGTTGCTTGTATTAAACCTATTATGCCTGGAACAATACCTACTACCCCAGATTCTGAGCATGATGGAAGCAGTTCTCTTGGGGGAGGTTCTGGGATAAAATCTCTTAAATTAGGGCTAAATTCATTTAAATTAAAAACTGTAGCCTGACCTTCGAACTTAGATACAGATCCATATATGCTTGGCTTTTTAAGTATTATTGATGCATCATTAATTAAATATCTACTTTCAAAATTATCAGTGCAATCACATATAACATCAAATCCATCAAGAATATTTAATGCATTTTTTGGAGTGAGAAATTCTTTGAAAATAATAACTTTGCAGAATGGATTAATGTTAAGGATGTTTTGCCTAGCAGAGTATACTTTTTCTTTTCCTATAGATTTTGTCGAATGAATTATTTGTCTTTGCAAATTAGAGCTTTCTACTAGATCATTGTCGACAATTCCTATGCATCCAACCCCTGCAGCTGCAAGATATAGAAGTAATGGAGAGCCCAAGCCACCACAACCTACGCAAAGTACTGAGCTTTTTTTTAGTTTGAGCTGACCATCAAGACCAATTTCAGGAAGTGATAGATGACGAGAATATCTTTTCAACTCCTCAGAGCTAAGATCCGAATAATAATTGGTTGAAGCATTCATAACTTTATGAGCGCTGTGAGTAAATATTTTGATGTTGAGAATCCCAAGGGATTTCTATTCCTAGCTTGGACTCAGAATTTTTTATCCACCATGCTCGTAGATCCTCATTGTTGTTTGCTATTAGCATTAATGTAGAGGAAGTAGTAGAAGCTAGATCCGTTGTAGATGGAATTGCCACACCATTTGGATGTGAATGTGCATGGCCTAAGATTAAAAGATTTCTTGCTCTCGCCCATTTTTGTGCAATTAATTGTTCTTTAGGGTCTATTAAGAATCGATTTTCTTTTGATTCATGTATTTTTGCTTTATTAAGACTTTTGTTTGCATCATCTAGGTATTTTATGCCTAGTTCCCATATGTTATGACAAGGCCATATTAAAGAGATTTCGTAAACAATTTTTTTTGGCTTGCTTAGCTCATGTTTCTTTATTTTTCCAAGTAATAGGGCGCAACCTTCTTCTGGGGCAACTGCAAGAAGACTTTTAAGAAGAACTGCTTTGGAGTCTCCTTTAAATTCGATATTGCTTGGCATTTTCATTTATTTGCTCCGTATAAAAAGTGTTCTTTATCAGGAATCGGACTTATCTCTATATTGATGATGGCAATTAAAAGATAAATAAGATACAATTCGCTCAATTTATATATGAGTATTTGTGTACATGAGTGATGTAACTCCTGAGACAAACTCAGAACCCAATTCCACTTCAACTACTGAGGCCCCTTCTATCTCGGATAGGGCTAGTGAGGTTATGAGTCAAGCCAATGAAATTCTTGGCAAAGTTGATTGGACTCAAATGGGCAAATATGGGAAAGCTGCAGGAATTGTAGCTGTAGTCATAGTTGCTCAAATCATCATTAAAGTTGTTATAGATACAATCAACTTCTTCCCCCTATTGCCAGGATTACTTGAGCTTTTAGGAATAGTTGTTGTAGGTCAATGGAGTTGGCAAAATCTAACAACAAGTGAAAAGCGTAGTGCTGTTGCTGAGAAAGTTCAAAATCTTCGAAAGGAATATCTAGGCTAATCGACTGTATTTTTTATTCATTAAGGAACGTAACTTCTAGCTCTGTTAAAATATCTATGCATTGGTTTTTGTAATAACCGTCAAATAAATTTGCATGATTAAGAAGATGGTAGAGGTTATATAAGTTATTACGTGTTTGTGCTGATTCAGGTAATGGCCAAATGGATTCATATGCTTCATAGAAATTTTTCGAGAACCCTCCGAAAAGTTTTGTCATGGCTATATCTACTTCTCTATCAGCCCACCAAATTGCTGGGTCAAAGATAATTCCTTGTTGATCTTCGTTAATTGCAGCATTACCCTTCCATAAATCTCCATGAACTAATGATGGCGAAGGTGAGTGCTCATTTAAGAATTCAATTAATTTAGATAGTAATTTGGTGAATTTATTCAAATCTAATCCCCATTTTTTAGCAATTTTCATTTGTGGGATTAAACGCAAATTGATAAAGCAATCTCCCCAACTATTTTTAATTCCTCCAGGTTGAAGCCCAGAGCCTATATAACCATTGCTTTCCCACCCGAAGTACTTATGATTGCTTTCAGCAGAACATTTATGAAGCAAGGCAAGCCCTTTGCCAAGATTGATTTCATTACCTTCATGCATGTTTACCCAAGGCAATAATAAAATGGAAGCAGTTTGAAATTTCTGGAGATAGATTGGTTGTGGAATAACTAAGAAAGAATCGTTAGAGTATTTTTCTAGACTTTTAAGTCCAATCGCCTCAAACTCCAACATTTCAAAAGATTCATTTGAAGTTGTTTTTGCAAAAAAACTTTTTTCATTAGACAAGTCCAATCGCCATGCTTGATGAATACAACCTCCTTTAATAGATGTCACCCGTTTGACAGTTTCTCCTGCAAGAGGGCCTTTTGGCCCAATTACTTGCTCAAGAAGAAATCTTTCCATGAAGTTCTCTAGTTAAGATTAATAATTAGATTATGGCTAATCATCAAGTAATAGTAATTGGAGCTGGGATCGCGGGTTTGACATCTGCCGCGTTGTTAGCGCATGAAGGCTTAGAAGTATCTTTATTAGAAGCTCATTCTCAGACAGGGGGTTGCGCAGGGACTTTTCGAAGAGGCAAGTATATTTTTGATGTAGGTGCAACTCAGGTGGCTGGTTTTGAAAAAGGAGGTATTCATGAGCGAATATTTAGATTCTTAGATTACCCTCAACCCTTAGCTAAAATTCTTGATCCTGCTTGTGTAGTGCAATTAGCAGATGAATCGAAAGCTATAAAACTTTTTTATGATCAGGAACTATGGGAGCAAGAACGTAAAGTCCAATTCCCTGGATCTGAAAACTTTTGGAATATTTGCAAACAGCTTCATAGCAGCAACTGGGCTTTTGCAAAAAGAGAACCAATATTACCAATAAAAAGCTTATGGGACTTGCAACAATTTCTCCAAGCAGTCCGGCCATTAACTATTTTTTCTAGTTTATTTACGAAATTATCTGTATTAGATCTACTTAATTTATCTTCGTGCACTCACGATTTACGTCTTAGACGATTTCTTGAGTTACAGCTCAAATTGTACTCACAGGAATCAATAGAGAATACAGCGGCTTTATATGGGGCTACTGTCCTTCATATAGCACAAAGACCTCTTGGTTTATGGCATCTTCAAGGCTCTATGCAAAGTCTAAGTTCGGCTCTGCAAACTTGTTTTCTTCGTGATAAAGGTAATTTATTTTTGCGTCATAAGGTAGTTGGTATTTCTATGGGAAGAAATAATATTTGGGAAGTAAAAGTTACTGATCAAAAAGGAATTATACAAAGATTTTGTGGTTCTGATCTGATTTTTAGTTTGCCACCTCAATCGATTTTGCAATTAATGCCCCCTGGATCAGGGATACCTGAGAGTTATCGAGAGGAATTAATAAATCTTTCTAAACCTAGTGGAGCAATTGTTCTTTATGGAGCACTTGAACGTCAACATCTTCCAGCGAATTACCCCTTTCATCTTCAGTTAGAAATTGATGAGGTTGATTCGATATTCCTTTCAATTAGTCAAGAAGGTGATGGTAGGGCACCTATTGGTCAAGTCACAATTATTGCAAGTCAATTTACAGATATTAATGCTTGGAACTTTTTTGAAGATAAAGAATATTATTCCAAAAAGGAGCTTTGCAAGCAAAAAATTCTTAGAGCAATCAATTCATATTTTCAGCTTGATTCGGAAATGTGGTTACATCAAGAGTTGGCTACTCCACGAAGTTTTGCTAAATGGACTGGCAGACCAAAAGGGATTGTAGGTGGTTTAGGTCAAAATTTAGAAAATTTTGGACCTTTTGGATTACATAGTAGAACACCAATGAAAGGGTTTTGGCTATGTGGCGATTCCATATACCCTGGAGAAGGTACTGCAGGAGTAAGTCAATCTGCATTAATGGTTAGCAGGCAATTAATGGCTCGAAAAGGTAGGCAATTTAAGTTACCTCAATAGACTTGAATAGTTATTCTAAGAAATCAGACCTAGATAATTTTGATTCCTTTAGTGTGCTTTGCAATTGATCCCATTGATTGTTTTCAATAAGTGATTTTAATTCTCTGATTGATAAGCAATATGAGCTTAGTGCTTGAACAAGAGCCTCATGATTATACTTAGCCAGATCAACTCCTAAGTTTGGATTTCCAGCACCAATCCTAGTTGTATCTGCAAAGCCACTTGATGCGACAGTTTTTGCAAGTTCTAACAAGGAGGGAGGTTGTCCTTCTCCTACAGTTTTCAATAGTGCTGCACTAATAAAGATAGGAAGGTGTGAAATTAGTGCCACAGCTTGATCATGCATTTCTGCATCCACACTTACTAATTGGCTGCCTAATAAATGAGCAAGCTCATGAATTGTGCTCAAGGCTGTTTGATTAGTTTCTTTAGAAGGCGTTGTGACCCAAGGTCGATTTTTAAAAAGATTTCTTTCGCCTGCTTCAATTCCTGCATTTGAGGTGCCTGCCATTGGATGACTCGGAACGAAAAGAGGATGTATTTTGTTCCAGACTTTTGTTATAGGAGCCTTAACTGAACCAACATCGGTAATGATTGCATTTGCAGGCAAGATATTGATCAACTCTTTTGAAGGTTTGACTAGTTGCGATAAGGGCAACGCAAGAATCACTACGGAACAATTTAAAAGAATATTCGGATCAGTACTAGCCACTTGAGCAAGACCTCTTTCTTTAGCCCTTTGAGCTGTTGATTCGCGATGGGTGAGTCCATATACTCTGCAACCTAATGATTGTAGGTCTAAACCTAAAGAGCCACCTATAAGACCTAGCCCAACAATGCCAACATGATTTAAATCCTTGGGTGATGACTCCATTAAGTTTTGAATTAGTTGTTTTTACAACTAGATCTTTACGACAATATATTAGTTAAAAGCTTTTCAGTTGAGTAGGTCTTCTTTATGTTAGAAGCTTATTCTCACAATTATGTAAAAAGTCTTCTTAAGAAGGAGGTCTCTAAATGGCCTCACAACTTAACTTTAAGTAGATTGATTGGGAGAAGTATTCGAAGGCATGATAGGTCAATTATTGAGTTAGAGGTTAGTGATTACAATTATTGTTGGTTGGGTATTTTAATCCCTCTTTCTATTCATAGAAAAGATGTTGTTTTGGTAGTTACAGAAAAGCAACGTCATCGACTTATTACATTTGAATTGCCCAGATTAAAAAAAGAGGGTTTAAATTTAGCTTGCTGGGAAGCTCTTACTCCCCCTTCTGGCAATCAAATATGGTTGCTGAATCATGTTGATTTTTTAAAGGTATATCGTAAGGGCCATCTTAGATTTAAACAATTATTGATTCCGGAGGCGGAATTATTTATTGCTCGTCTAAGAGAAGCTATGGCAATTAACGTTACTTCTAGAGATTGGGATGTATTAAGAAGAACGCATCCGTCAGCATCTGCAGCGTTTATTCAACTTCATGAGCATATAACTAAAGAGTTGTTTTCAAAGGTCGCATGCATTGACGGCAATGTAAGTATGACATTTTCTGAAATTGCTGCATTGCAAGATCTGCTTGGGCTCTTAGGTGAATCTCCTCAACCCTGGCCTGCATTGCTTAATGCATTAAGCCAAAAATGGGCAAGTTGGGCTGCTTTGAACCATAAATTATTAGATTGGACTTGGCATTTACAGCCACTTGAGCCATTGCTTGATCTTCAGGAACTGTTTCAAGAAAGTCCTTTTGTAATGCTTTTTGGATCCAAAGAAAATACGTTATTCTTGAATCAGCTGGAGTCATGTGTTGGTTCTTTTGATGTCAATGTTCGTGTAGGAAATTGCATTTCCAATGATCAAGAACCAATCCATTTATTTCTTCCACGTAGGCAGCCATTACCTAATACCGAATATTTTGCTGATCATTTATTAGACCAAAGTCGAAGATTAATTCTTGGGCGTTCAGGTTTGACAATACTGTTAGTCGATGATGATTCATTGCTTCGTAAGTTGACAACTGAACTTGCAGCTGAATTTGGTAGAAGAGTTATATATCAATCCACGTCTCCATTATCTAATGGGGTGATTTGTTGTAGTTCTATGTGGTGGTTAACTGCTCAGGAGAAATTACCCGCACCTGAACAATTAATTATTACGATCTTACCTTTTTCCACTTTGGAATCTCCTTTAACAGCTGCAAGGGTAGAGGCTTATAAATTACAAGGGTTAGATTGGTTTAGAGATTTACTTTTGCCAGAGTTGTTAACTCTTCTTCCAAAGTTGGTTTTGCCTGTAAGAGAAAATCAAGGACGTGTTGCAGTTTTAGATGGACGGTTACGCTCTAGAAGCTGGGGTGCAAAAATATTAAGTGTTCTTGAGCCTTGGAATCCTTTAGAACGTCTTTTACCACTTTAGGTTTTCTGGCTTTTATTCATTCACTAAATATTTGTCATGGGAGAAGCACGTCGTAGATCTCGAGAGGGTCTTCCTCCAAAACCAAGGAAAAATGACAAAGATAAAGTTGTTTCCTCAAGAATTATCTCATGGTTGCCAATTACAGATCAGCAAAGAAATCAATTTATTAGTCTCACAATTCGTGGTGGATGGGTAGGTATTGGCCTTTTGGTTTGCCTATGGTTAATTGTTCGTATTATTGGACCTGCAGCAGGTTGGTGGGTACCTGCTGACGCACGGTAATCCCTTGATTGATTTTATTACGCAGCTGTAGAAACATTATTGGATCTAGATTGTGTCGCAGCAGTACGAGCTGCTGCTGCTAGTGGTCGCATAGAGTTTGCGCTCACCTCAGACCCCTCTGTTAGCTTTTGTCTTACTAGTTTTTCAATTTCATCTTTCGCTTCTGCGTTTTGTTCTAACCAAGTAATGGTGTTGTCTCTGCCTTGCCCTATATTGTCTCCCTTGTAGCTATACCAAGCACCTTTTCGAGTGACAATATTTGTTTCCTCTGCTAAATCCAGTAGACATCCCAATGTGCTGATACCTTTTCCAAATAGAATATCGAATTCTGCAATTCGGAAAGGAGGTGCTACTTTGTTTTTGGCTACTTTCACTTTTGCACGTATTCCATATTCTTCAGTCCCCCTTTTAAGAGTTTGAATTCTTCGAATATCTAGACGTACTGAAGAGTAAAACTTAAGGGCGTTTCCTCCGGTTGTAGTTTCAGGATTCCCGTAAGTAACTCCAATCTTGAGACGGAGTTGGTTTAAAAAGATTACTGTACAACCAGATTTACCTATATTTCCGGTGATTTTGCGCATTGCCTGACTCATTAATCTGGCTTGACTTCCGATTACATGATCTCCCATCTCTCCTTCTATTTCGGCACGTGGGGTTAATGCCGCTACCGAGTCAACTACTACAAGATCAACTGCGGCAGACCTAATTAATTGATCTACGATTTCTAAAGCCATTTCTCCAGTGTCTGGTTGAGATACTAAAAGATTCTCAATATCAACTCCAAGAGAGGCTGCATATACAGGGTCAAGTGCATGTTCAGCATCAACAAATGCTGCTACTCCTCCATTTCTTTGGACTTCTGCAATTGCATGTAATGTGAGCGTTGTTTTCCCGGAACTTTCTGGTCCATACACTTCTATGACTCTTCCTTTTGGGTATCCACCACCTAGAGCAAGGTCAAGTGTTAGTGCTCCAGTAGAAATTGTTTCCACCCGCATTCTAGACGCATCGCCTAAACGCATAATTGAACCCTTGCCAAAGTTGCGCTCTATTTGCCCTAGAACGAGATTCAAAGCTTTATTTTTCTCTCCAGATGCTGTTTCATTTTGATTAAAACGAGAATTCGAAGAAGAGTTTGTTTTTATGTCAGTTGACATTGTCGTTGATTAAGGAAAGGGAGAGTTGTGACTTGCTATAGGCTAAGGATTTATTGTCAGCTAATGATTCCTGCGGCCTAATTAGTACAGACGTACCCTAACGAGTTAATTCCAGTTCGCCAAGGGGGTAAGCAAAGTTTCTTGTTTTAATAAATGAATCCCTGGAGGAAGTTTTTTTGTGTCATTGGGTTTTAGATAGCCCCAATTAGCTAAATAGCAAGGTAGAGAGCTTAGGGAAGGAGTCTCCAATATTTCTTCTAAGGTTGCACGACGATCTTCAATAAAGCCTTTGATTTCATAAATGTTTGATAGTTGTATCAGAGTATTTTTTTTAGGCCCTGATTCGTGCCCATATATCATCTTTGGCTTGAGTTTTAAGTTGCTTAACAGTTGAGATGTGAATGCTGAACTTTTTGTACTTAATATTGCGAACTCAACTCCTTGCTCGTTTAATTTTTGAATGCTTTTAGATACCGTTGGGAAAGCTTTGTGATGAGCTAACCAAGCTTGAAGATTATTTTTAATTGCTTTTTGCCTAACTTGATCAAGTTGGTCTTGTAATTGTGTTGATGACCATCCCCATGCTTTGAGTGCTTTCTTGCAATTTTCTTCATAATTATTTGAGAATATTCTTGCGCCAGAAAGTGTTAATGGACTATTTGGTCTCAGAAGCTCGGCGGCAAGAAGAACCATTTCCCATCCATGAGTAACCCATGGTCTAAGTTTCCGAAAATTATCTGGGATGTCTTCTGGTAAATGCTTTGAAAGATTGCTTTCTTTCAAGAGTTCTAAGCAAGCGGTTCTAGAGCTTGACCAATATTCATAAATGCCATCAACAATGACGCCATCGAAGTCAAAAACCAATAGTGGCTTACTTGTCACTAAAATTGATGAAAAACTGGGGCGCTAGGATTCGAACCTAGGAATGGCGAGACCAAAACCCGCTGCCTTACCGCTTGGCGACGCCCCATTGATGATTTAGTGACTTTAAATAATCTACTAAACCATTTATACAAAATAATTGCATATTGTGGATAGAACACGCTCTAAAGAGCTACTAATTCGTTATCTGAATAAAAACCGTAAGATTAGCTTGGGATGTTTTGGGTTTAAAAATCTTCGATTAACCATGGGTTTATAAGTTCTTTTGCTTCTTTCAGAGCTTTGTTCCATCCATCAGAACAGTTAATTAATTTTTTCTTTTGTTCTTGCGCTTCATTGAGATATGGTTGGATTAATGTTCTTGCTTTTCCTCCAAAAGCTATTCCTGCCAAACCAATCTTTGTATCTATATGATCAATAGTTGTAGCATTAGTGCCTCCGGCTAATTGAAGAGGACCTGGTGGAGCTATTGCACGAAGACTTTTCCATAATGAGATTGAAGATTTAGCTGTTCCTTTGCCTATATCACCACTCATTGGCCGACCATCTAATTGCCAAATTGGCTTTTGTTGATAACGACACAAGCATTCATGTCTTTTCCATAGTTCTTGCGCTAATTCATTTGGGTTAATTGAAAAACCTTCTAATCCACAGCTCACAGCAATTCTTTTTAAAGGAATATTGGATTCGACAATTGCTTTTACAGAGGCCTCAAATTCCCGAGAACGTCCTGGTGCAGTATGTATTTCTACTGCATCAGGTTTTGCTTCGACTAGGAATTCTGCAAATTGTTCAATTTTAAGATGATTTTCTTTTTCCTTAATTAGCCCTAAAGGGCATATTGGCAAGCATCGACCACATCCATAGCACTTGTCAGCAATAATTCCACCAGTATTTGTTATAGCCTCTGCTGGGCATATTTTTTGGCAAGGTCTAGAGCATTCTTCGGGGCAAAGCTGAGGGTCAAATGCAGCTTTTCTAAAGTGTATATCCTTTCCATCACTGATGCTCACCATTAGCCAGGGCCTCACTCCAATTTGAGACTCTGCCCATTTGAGACCTTGTCTTGCAGCATTCACTACTGCCATATCTGCAGCCACATCTACACAATGAACTCCTGCTACTGCATAAACAGCACATAAATCACTTATTGAAGGCAAGTCTTCATTGCTTGCACCACAAATAAGCTTGACCCAGATTCCTTTGCTAAGTGCTAATTCATGGGGAGCAGTGCTGTGTTGCAATGTCTAGTGATTTGTTTCAAGAAATTTGCGCATTGGTTCCCAATGCAGCTTTCTGGCTCCACCCATTTCAACAATGATTTTAATCCTTGCTTCTCTATCACAAAGGTCGCATAAAGCTAATAATTCTGACCGCGATAAAACTTGTCCTTCAAGCAGCCAAAGCGCAATTGGCTTATCTTCATTTAGCAATTCATTCAAGATTGGCATTACTTCTTGAACTTCGCCTAAAGCACCATTCCTCCCAACACTTTGATGACCTAAGTGAGGCGGTCGTACTCCATGTAGTTTTAGTAGAAAAGCTTCTGGATCTCCAAACCCTCTAACAGATGTAATTTGCGTTTTATATCCAACTGTTTTTAAACGTCGTAATAAGCGTGTTTCAGCTCCTCCTTCTAGAGGAACATTGATTGCAAGGCAACCTGCTAACTCTAAAGTCTCACGAAATTTTTTCCCAGATATTAAAAGAGGCATCTTTTTAAAATTAGTTTTTTAAAGTTTGCAGTCTAGACAGAGATTAAAAGGGGTTCTCAATAGTGTATTGTATTAAATCGCAGTGCTTTTCTGTGCCCGTACGCTAGCCGGGCCTCCAGTAGGCAGTGTGGGTCTGATGATTGCATTGGACTTTTAGGCTAATTAGGTTAAGCATTGAGCCTTAGCTTTAGAGAAACTGATTGGTTCTCAATCAAGTCTCAGCCTCTGACATCTTTGCTAGCCCTCCTAAACATTTCTAGATCTGCATTCTTGTGGACAGTTTTTTTCTTAGGTAAGGGTTTATTTGAAGAATTAGTCATTTTCAAATTTGTATACAAATTTGAATTCAGTCTGTTAGCGCCATTTCATGAATTATGTCTATTGGCATCTTGGGTAAGAAGGTGGGCATGTCCCAGTTCTTTGATGAAAAAGGAAGAGCAATACCAGTCACATTGATTGAGGCTGGACCCTGCCGAATTACTCAACTTAAAAGTTCAGAATCAGATGGCTATACATCTGTTCAAATTGGTTTTGGACTTACTAGAGAAAAGCTTGTTAATAAGCCTTCGAAGGGCCATCTAGCTAAAACAGGTTCAGATTTTTTGAAATATTTAAGAGAGTATCGAGTAGATGATCTTGCAACTTACAAATTAGGTGATCAAGTAACGGTAGGTAATTTTGAAAAAGGACAAAAGGTAGATGTAAGTGGAGATAGTATGGGTCGTGGGTTCTCTGGATACCAGAAAAGGCATGGTTTTAGCCGTGGACCAATGAGTCATGGTTCTAAAAATCATAGACAACCTGGATCTACAGGCGCTGGAACGACACCGGGCAGAATTTATCCTGGCAAACGAATGGCTGGGAGATATGGAGGCAAGAAAGTGACTACTCGTAGTCTTACTATTGTTCAAGTAGATAGTGATCGTAACCTTTTAGTTGTTAAAGGCTCAGTTCCTGGAAAGCCAGGCTCTTTATTAAATATTCGGCCGGCTAAACGCTTTGGTATAAAGCAAACAGGAGGTGAAAAATAATGACCAAATGTATTGTTCTTGATTGGCAAGGTAAAGAGACTGGAAGTACAAGTCTTGATTTAAAAATTGCCAAAGAATCTACAGCTGTAGACTTAATGCATAGGGCTGTGCTTCGGCAACAAGCTCATTCTCGTCAGGGAACAGCAAGCACTCTTACAAGATCTGAAGTTAGAGGTGGTGGTCGTAAGCCTTATAAGCAAAAAGGAACTGGAAGAGCAAGGCAAGGTTCTATTCGTACACCTTTGAGACCTGGCGGCGGAATTATTTTTGGTCCTAAACCACGTCAATATAATTTGAGCATGAATCGTAAGGAGCGGAGATTGGCTTTAAGAACTGCTCTTATGTCACGTGTTAATGATATTAAAGTAGTTAAAGAATTTGGAGAAATACTCAAGTCTCCTAAAACAAAAGAGATCGTCAATGCTCTTACAAGATTAGGAGTTAGTTGTGACAGTAAAGTTCTTATTATTCTTTCTAATCCCTCTGAAACAATAAGTCGCTCTATAAGGAACTTGAAGAAGGTTAAGCTCATAAATGCAGAGCATCTAAATGTTTTTGACCTATTGAATGCAAGTTCACTGATTGTTGGTGAAGATGCACTTGCAAAAATCAAGGAGGTTTATGGAAATGACTAAAATGTTTAAAGAAAGATTGGCTGATGTAATTCGGCGACCTCTTATCACTGAGAAAGCGACCAGGGGATTGGATCTAAATCAATATACTTTTGAGGTTGACCCCAGAGCTCAAAAACCTGATATAAAAGCAGCAATTGAACAAATGTTTGATGTCAAGGTAGTTGGCATCAGTACAATGAATCCTCCAAGAAGATCTCGCCGCGTTGGTCGTTTTTCAGGTAAGCGGTCTCAAGTTAAAAAGGCGATTGTGAGATTGGCTGAAGGTAATTCAATTCAATTATTCCCGGAATCTTGAGGTTTTAAGCAATGGCAATTCGAACTTTCCGTCCTTATACTCCTGGTACTAGATCAAGGGTTGTTACTGACTTTAATGAGATTACAGAGCGTAAGCCCGAAAAATCTCTTGTTGTTTCTAAGCATCGTTTAAAAGGTCGCAATAATCGTGGGGTTATTACATGTCGTCATAGAGGTGGTGGGCATAAACGTTTATATAGAGTTGTAGATTTTCGTAGAAATAAGCATGGGATTCCAGCAAAAGTAGCAGCTATTCATTATGACCCACATAGGAATGCAAGATTAGCTTTACTTTTTTATTCTGATGGAGAGAAGAGATATATCCTTGCTCCATCAGGTATTGAAATTGGGCAAGAAGTTCTTTCTGGACCAGAATCGCCAATAGAAATTGGTAATTCCTTGCCATTGTCTTCTATCCCTTTAGGTTCAAGCGTTCATTGCGTTGAACTTTATGCAGGTAGAGGCGGACAAATGGTTCGTACAGCAGGCGCTAGTGCGCAAGTAATGGCTAAAGAAGGAGATTACGTAGCCTTAAGATTGCCTTCAACGGAAGTTCGCTTAGTTAGGCGTGAATGCTATGCAACTATTGGCGAAGTAGGGAATTCTGAAATAAGAAATACCAGTTTAGGTAAAGCTGGTAGAAGAAGATGGTTGGGCCGCCGACCACAGGTTCGTGGAAGCGTAATGAACCCATGCGATCACCCTCATGGAGGAGGTGAAGGCAAAGCACCTGTAGGTCGTGCTGGACCAGTTACCCCTTGGGGTAAACCTGCTTTGGGTTTGAAGACTAGGAAGAAAAACAAACCAAGTAATCGTTTTGTTGTTCGTAAACGTCGCCGTGTTTCCAAACGGAGTCGTGGAGGACGCGATTCTTGATGCTCCTTTTCATTATGCATTTTTCTTAATTCAATATGGGACGTTCACTTAAAAAAGGCCCTTTTATAGCCGACAGCCTTTTGAAAAAGGTTGAAAAACAAAACAGTAGTGATGACAAGTCAGTTATAAAGACTTGGTCAAGAGCTTCAACAATTCTCCCTTTGATGATTGGCCACACAATTGCTGTTCATAATGGAAAAACGCATATACCTGTTTTTATTACTGAACAAATGGTTGGGCATAAATTAGGGGAGTTTGCTCCAACCCGAACTTATAAGGGTCATATCAAAGACAAAAAAGGAGGACGCTAAATGACTAATTCTTCTTCTAAAAATTCAATTGCTCAAGCTCATGGCAGATACATTCGAGGATCTGCTTCTAAAGTTCGAAGAGTATTAGATCAAATAAGGGGGAGGTCATATAGAGATGCATTAATTATGCTTGAGTTTATGCCTTATCGCTCTACTGGCCCTATTACTAAGGTTTTGAGATCAGCTGTTGCCAATGCCGAGCATAATCTTGGAATGGACCCATCCTCTTTAATCATTACTACTGCAAGTGCTGATATGGGACCTGTTATGAAGCGATATCGGCCAAGAGCCCAAGGTCGTGCTTTTGCAATTAAAAAACAAACATGTCACATCAGTATTGCTGTGGCCTCCTCTTCTTCACCAACTACTTCTGAGGTATCTAACTGATGGGACACAAAATTAATCCAACCGGCTTAAGACTCGGTATTACTCAGGAGCATCGTTCTAAATGGTATGCATCTAGTAAGACATATCCACTTCTCCTTAAAGAAGATGACAGTATTAGAGTTTTTATTAATAAAAAGTATGGTTCCGCAGGAATTAGTGATGTTTTGATAGCTCGTAAGGCAGATCAACTTGAGGTTGAGTTGAAAACAGCACGTCCTGGAGTGATTGTTGGTAGGCAGGGAAGTGGTATTGAAGACCTTAGGTCTGGTATTCAAAAAACAATTGGCGATAGAAGTAGACAGGTCAGAATCAATGTTGTTGAAATAGATAAGGTTGATGCTGACGCTCAGTTATTAGCTGAATATATTGCTCAGCAACTGGAAAAGAGGGTTGCTTTTAGGCGAACAATTCGAATGGCTGTTCAAAGAGCTCAAAGGGCAGGTGTTCTTGGTTTGAAAATACAAGTTGGAGGTAGGTTGAATGGTGCTGAAATTGCAAGATCAGAATGGACCCGTGAGGGCCGTGTTCCTCTACATACTCTTCGGGCTGAAATTGATTATGCAAACAAAAGAGCTAATACAACTTACGGAGTATTAGGAATTAAAGTATGGGTTTTCAAAGGTGAGGTTCTTCCAAAGGAAGAACAGCAAATGCCTGTAGGCGCAAGCCCTAGAAGAAAAGGCAATAGAAGACCTCAGCAGTTTGAGGATCGTTCAAATGATGGAAAATAAGGAGGTGTAAATCATGCTTAGCCCAAAAAGAACTAAATTCCGCAAACAGCAACGAGGTCGCATGAGAGGTGTGGCCACCAGAGGTAACAAAATTGCTTTTGGTCAATTTGCCTTACAAGCTCAAGAATGTGGATGGATTACATCAAGACAAATTGAAGCTAGTAGGCGAGCAATGACTCGTTATGTCAAACGTGGCGGTCAAATTTGGATTCGTATTTTCCCAGACAAGCCAGTCACTATGAGAGCGGCAGAAACTCGTATGGGATCAGGTAAAGGTAATCCAGAATTTTGGGTTGCTGTAGTCAAACCAGGTCGAATTCTTTTTGAAATGGGAGGTGCTGAAATCACTGAATCTATTGCAAGAGAAGCGATGCGCTTGGCACAGTACAAGCTTCCTATCAAAACAAAGTTTGTCGCTTTGGCGGAAGGTGAAACTCCAAACCAGGTTGGTAAGAAACCATCTGTAAGTTCTCTCAATTCAACTGAGGAAGAATCCGTCAATGCTTCTTCAAAAGTTGATGAGGCTGCTTCTGCTGACTCGTCATCAGTCGCAACTGTGGAGTCTTAAACATGGCACGACCCAACATTTCAGAAGTGATCAAACTCACTGATGATGATCTTCAAAAGAAGATTGCTGAAATTCGGAAAGAACTTTTTGATCTTCGTTTTCAGCGCGCCACAAGACAGTTATCCGAATCACATCGTTTTAAGGAAGCCCGGATACAGTTGGCACAACTTTTAACAGTTCAGAACGATAGAAGTCGTTCTTCATCCTCATCTTGATTATTTAGAAATCATGGCACTTAAGGAACGAGTAGGTACAGTCGTCAGCGACAAGATGGATAAAACCATTGTTGTAGCAGTTGAAAACCGTTTTCCGCACCCTATCTACAAAAAAATTATTAGTAGAACCGCAAGATACAAGGTCCATGACGCTAATAACAATTGCAAGGTAGGTGATCAAGTTCGTATTACTGAAACAAGACCACTTAGCGCAACAAAGCGGTGGAAAGTTGCAGAAGTTTTAAGATCTACATCGCAGAATAAGCAGGAGGTGAACACATGATTCAGCAAGAAACTTTTTTAACTGTTGCAGATAACAGTGGGGCAAAGAGACTTCAGTGCATAAGAGTTCTTGGCTCTAACAGAAGATATGCTCACGTAGGTGATGTGATTGTTGCTGCAGTTAAAGATGCTTTGCCAAATATGGGAGTAAAAAAATCCGATGTTGTTAAGGCAGTTGTTGTACGCACAAAAGCAACGCTTAGAAGAGATACAGGAAATTCAATTAGATTTGATGATAATGCTGCTGTACTAATTAATGATGATAAAAACCCTCGTGGTACTAGAGTCTTTGGACCAGTAGCAAGAGAATTGAGAGAGAAAAACTTTACGAAAATTGTTTCTTTAGCTCCGGAGGTGATTTAAATGATGAACATTAATCAAAAAAATAAATCTTCAAGTTCAAGATTAAAGATGCGTATTCGTAAAGGCGATACAGTTCAAGTAATTAATGGAAAAGAGAAAGGTAAAACAGGGGAGGTATTAAAGACTTTCCCTACAGAAAATAGAGTTTTAGTAGAGGGAATTAACTTTAGGACCCGACATGTAAAACCAACTCAAGAGGGAGAGTCTGGTCAGATTGTTACGGAAGAAGCATCACTTCATGCTTCAAATGTAATGATCTATTCTAAAGATAAGAAAGTTTCAAGTCGAGTTGAATTTGTTGTAGATAAGGACGGCTCTAAGAAACGCCGACTTAAAAAGACTGGCGAATTAATTGATTAATTTGTCAATCTTTTATCTTAATTAATTTCTTTCCTAGTCCTCTATTTTTTACTCAATTCTGACAACGCCCAGAATTAATTTCACTACCAAATCATGTCACTCAAACTCCGCTATCGAGAGACAATTCGACCAAAATTGCAAAAAGATTTAGGTCTCTCAAATATTCATCAAGTCCCAAAGGTTGTGAAAGTCAACGTTAATAGGGGATTAGGTGAAGCAGCCCAAAATTCAAAAGCTCTGGAAGCCTCTTTATCTGAGATGGCAACAATTACAGGTCAAAAAGCTCTTGTTACTAGAGCTAAAAAGGCTATCGCTGGATTCAAAATCCGTCAGGGCATGCCAATAGGTTGTGCCGTGACTCTTAGAGGTGAAAGAATGTATGCATTTTTGGAAAGGTTTATAAACCTTGCTTTACCTAGAATCCGAGATTTTCGAGGAGTTAGTCCAAAAAGTTTTGATGGGCGAGGAAATTACACTATTGGTGTAAAGGAGCAATTGATTTTTCCTGAAATTTCTTTTGATAAAATTGACTCCATCCGCGGAATGGATATAACAATTGTCACCAGCGCTTCTACTGATGAGGAGGGACAAGCCCTTCTAAAGGCGATGGGAATGCCCTTTAGCAGTAAATGAGGTTTTTTTAAGAGAATATGTCTAATCACGATCCCATCTCAGACATGCTCACTCGCATTAGAAATGCAAGTGAAAAACGTCATGAGACAACAAAAGTTCCTGCTTCCAAGATGTCTAGAAGCATCGCCAAAGTTCTTCAGAAAGAAGGCTTTATATCTCAAATATCTGAGGAAGGAGAAGGTGTTAAATCACATTTAGTGATTGAATTGAAATATAGTGGTAAGCATCGCTATCCGATTATTCGTTCGATGCAAAGGGTGAGTAGACCTGGTCTTAGGATTTATAAAAATACCCGAGGAATTCCGAAAGTCCTTGGAGGTCTTGGAGTCGCAATTATTTCTACTTCTAAGGGAGTGATGAGTGATCGTGATGCTCGCAAACAAGGTGTTGGCGGAGAAGTTCTCTGTTATGTCTACTAATTAAGGAGTTTTATTCATGTCTCGTATTGGTAAACAACCTATTGAAGTCCCCGAAAAGGTTGATGTAACTCTCGATGGTCTGTCTGTCAGAGTTAAGGGGCCTAAGGGGGAACTTCAAAGAGTACTTCCAGAGGGAATTAGTATTTCCAAAGTTGAGAACACGATTGTAGTTAAAACAACTAGTGATAAAAGAAAGTCTCGAGAAAGGCATGGATTATCACGTTCTTTAATTGCAAATATGGTTCAAGGGGTTAATGAAGGCTATACGAGAAAGTTGGAGATAGTAGGTGTAGGTTCAAGAGCACAGTTAAAAGGAAAAGCACTTGTCGTAAGTGCTGGATATAGTCATCAGATTGAAGTTGTTCCTCCTGATGGGATCACTTTTAAAGTTGAAAATAATACAAATGTGACCGTTTCCGGTGTAGATAAAGAGTTGGTTGGCAATGAAGCTGCAAAAATCAGAGCAATTCGTCCACCTGAGCCATATAAGGGGAAAGGCATTAAGTATGCTGGAGAGCGAATCATTAGGAAGGCAGGCAAGTCTGGTAAAAAATAAATATGCTCTTAACCTTCTTTATTCAATGACCTATTTTTAACACCATGCCAACACTTTCACGAAAACAGCAAACTCGAAAGCGACATAAACGCTTGAGAAGAAACATTAATGGAAGCGAGCAAAGACCTCGTTTGGCTGTCTTTAGATCTAATAATCATATTTATGCACAAGTTATTGATGATGATTCCCAAAGTACGCTTTGCTCTGCTTCGACTCTTGACAAAGATTTGAGACAAACAATAAAAGTGAATACCAGCAGTTGTGATGCTTCAATTGCTGTTGGAGAATTAGTTGCCCAAAGAGCTATTTCAAAAGGCATTCAAGAAGTTATTTTTGATAGAGGTGGCAACCTTTACCACGGTAGGGTTAAGGCTCTTGCAAATGCTGCTAGAGAAGCAGGACTTAAATTCTGACTTTTTAGAAAATCATGACTGAAACAAAAACAAAAGACAAACAAACAGATAATGCTTCATCGGAGCAGACTCCTAAGCAAGACCAGCGTCGGGGTGGCGGGGGACGCGGAGAAAAGCGTAATCGTCGTTCTGACAGAAAGAATCATGAACGAGACTCAGAGTGGCAAGAAAGAGTAATTCAAATTAGAAGGGTTTCTAAAACTGTTAAAGGTGGTAAAAAGATGAGTTTTAGGGCAATTGTGGTTGTTGGAAATGAAAAAGGTCAAGTTGGAGTTGGTGTTGGAAAGGCAGGCGATGTGATAGGAGCTGTTAGGAAAGGAGTTGCAGATGGTAAAAAAAATCTAGTTCGAGTTCCATTAACTCGTAATAGCTCAATACCTACGCTTTCTAATGGAAGAGATGGAGCTGCTAGTGTATTGATTCGTCCTGCTGCCCCAGGTACAGGTGTAATTGCCGGAGGGTCTATTCGTACAGTTTTAGAACTTGCTGGTATTAAAAATGTATTAGCCAAGAGATTAGGTAGTAAAACTCCTTTAAATAACGCGAGAGCTGCCATGGTTGCTTTGTCAGAGCTCAGAACTCATAAAGCTACTGCCAAAGAAAGAGGAATTTCTCTTGAGCAAATTTACTCCTAAATTACTATGACTATTAGACTTGATTCTCTTAAGCCAAATAAAGGCGCACGCAAAAAGAAACTTAGGAAAGGGAGAGGTATCGCTGCTGGCCAAGGTGCTAGTTGTGGCTTTGGTATGAGAGGTCAAAAGTCTCGATCAGGCCGCCCTACACGCCCTGGTTTTGAGGGTGGTCAAATGCCGCTATATAGAAGAGTTCCAAAACTCAAGCATTTCCCTTTGGTGAATTCGAAAAATTTTACTGTTATTAATGTCTCAGCCTTAAACAGTCTTAAAGAAGGGACCAAAGTTAATTTGGACTCATTGGTAAAAGCTGGGATTGTTACAAGCCCTAAATATCCTCTTAAAGTACTTGGAAATGGAGACTTAAAGGTAAAGCTTGATGTCCAAGCTTCAGCTTTTACTAGTTCAGCTAAAACTAAAATAGAAGCTGCTGGTGGAACTTGTGAAATCTTGCTCTAAGTATTTTAATGCTTGTTAGTAGAGGTCGAAATCCAAGTGCAGGAGAGGTAATCACTCAATTAGTTCTAAATAAAGAACTAAGAGGAAGAGTCCTAATTACTTTAGGAATGCTTCTTTTGGTAAGACTTGGAATTTATATTCCAGTCCCTGGTATAGATAGGGAAGCTTTTAAGGAATTTATTCAACAAGGAGGCCAATTAATTGGTTTCTTAGATATTTTTACTGGAGGAGGTATTTCTACTTTAGGCATTTTTGCTTTAGGAATTCTTCCTTTTATTAATGCTTCAATAATTATTCAACTCTTAACTGCAGCTTTACCTCAATTAGAAGATCTTCAGAAGAATGAGGGAGAAGCTGGTAGAAGGAAAATTGCCCAAATAACTAGATATGTGGCTTTGGGCTGGGGGCTTATGCAAAGTTTGGTTTTTGCTTCAATACTTAGAAAATATTCAATAGAAAGTCTTAGTGAAACGGCATTTGTAATTCAAACTGCCATTGCATTAGTGACTGGCTCAATGATTGTGATGTGGCTCAGTGAGATTATTACTGAGAAAGGAATTGGACAAGGTGCCTCTTTAGTCATCTTTTTAAATATTGTTGCAACTTTACCTAAAGCTCTTAGCTCCACTATTGAAAAAGCCCAAACAGGAGACCGTAATGATGTTGTTGGAATAATTGTTCTTTTAATTGTTTTTCTAATAACAATAGTAGGAATTATTTTTGTACAAGAAGGAGCGAGAAGACTTCCAATAGTTAGTGCAAAGCGTCAGATTGGCGGCACTGCATTATTGCCAACAAGACAAAGTTATTTGCCTTTGAAATTAAATGCTGGAGGTGTAATGCCAATTATCTTTGCTTCTGCATTGATTTTTTTACCAATTACCATTGCTAATTTTACAAAAAATCCTTTATTGATTAGGGCTGCAGGTGCTTTAAACCCTTCTGCTGCTAATCCTTGGCCTTATGCAATTACTTTTTTTGCACTGATCTTAGGATTTGCCTATTTTTATGCTTCGTTAACAATTAATCCAATTGATATTGCTGCAAATTTAAAAAGAGGTGGTGTTGCTATCCCTGGAGTTCGGCCAGGCAGTGCAACTTCTAGATATCTTTCAGCTGTTCAAAATAGATTAACTTTGTTGGGTGGTTTATTTCTTGGATCAGTAGCAATAGTTCCTGCTGCAGTAGAGAGAGCAACTAATGTGCAAACTTTTCAAGGCCTTGGTGCAACTTCTCTTTTAATTCTTGTAGGAGTTGCTATTGATACAGCAAAACAAGTACAAACTTATGTGATTTCTCAAAGATATGAAGGCCTTGTTCGTCAATAAACTATTTGCAATATGATATTGAGCTGTAATTAAAATGAAAAATCGTCTTCTTTTTCTAGGCCCTCCTGGAGCAGGCAAAGGAACTCAAGCTTCTCAGATATGTAATGACTTGGATTTAATGCATTTATCTACTGGTGAATTATTGAGAGCAGAAGTAGAAGCAAAAACCTCTCTAGGTCAAGAAGTTTCATTGATAATGAATAAGGGTGAATTGGTTAGTGATGATATTGTTTTATCTATTGTTCAAAATCGTTTAGTTAATGGAGAAAGAGAAGGATGGTTGTTAGATGGCTTTCCTAGGAACTTAGTTCAAGCTAAGTCATTGCAAAAACTCTTAGATGAACTTTCTCAAAAAATTCAAGCTGTTATTTTAATAGAAATAAGTGATGAAATCTTGATTCAAAGACTTTTATCTCGTGGGCGACCAGATGATAATGAAGAAGCAATTAGAAAGCGTCTGATTGTCTATAAAGAAAAAACTGCACCTTTAATAGATTTCTATTCTGATGCAGGGATTTTGAATGCGATTGATGGAGAAGGTCAGGTTATAGATGTGGCTCTTCGCATACGAGAAGTTTTAAATTGAACGATGTAGTAATATTAGAGTTTGCAAAAGTGGGGAGCCACACCATATGAAGGTGCGAGCCTCAGTCAAAAAAATGTGTGACAAATGCCGGGTGATTCGTCGCCACGGTAAGGTTATGGTCATTTGTACTGCAACCCAAAAGCACAAACAGCGCCAAGGATAAAAACTTTGGCATTTTTCAAGAAATGGTTTTAGGAGGTAACTCTTGCAAAAAACTGATTTCTTAATTTAAGTTCCTTTGATTTCAATCTAAGTGGCAAGGATAGCTGGCATCGACATACCTCGCGAAAAGCGGGTTGAGATTGCTCTCACATACATCTATGGAATTGGCTTGACTAGAGCTAAAACCATTCTCGCAACGAGCGGGGTAAATCCTGACATTAGAGTTAAGGATTTAGAAGATGCTGATGTCCAAAAGCTTAGAGCTGCAACTGAATCATTTACTCTTGAAGGCGATTTGCGTCGCCAAGAGGGGATGGCCTTAAAACGATTGCAGGACATAGGATGTCTTCGTGGTCGTCGTCATAGGATGAGCCTTCCAGTTAGAGGGCAACGTACTAGGACAAATGCAAGAACTCGTAGAGGTTCTCGTAAAACCGTTGCAGGTCGGAAGAAATAGGTTTCTCGACCTTATTTCTTTTATAGATCTCACTTTTTATTCACACAATTAGGCCCAATCAAATGGCCACAGCCGCTAAGAAAACTGGTTCTAAGAAATCTAAGCGCAACGTCCCCAATGGTGTTGTGCATATTCAAAGTACCTTTAATAATACGATTGTTTCAATTACTGATACCAATGGTGAAGTGATCTCTTGGTCTTCTGCAGGTGCGAGTGGTTTCAAGGGTGCTAGAAAGGGTACTCCTTTTGCTGCTCAAACAGCAGCTGAAGCCGCAGCAAGACGTGCTTTAGAGCAAGGCATGAGACAAATTGAAGTACTTGTTCGAGGTCCAGGTTCTGGCCGAGAGACAGCTATTCGTGCGTTGCAAGTAGCTGGTCTAGAGATTACTTTAATTAGAGACGTAACTCCTTTACCCCACAATGGGTGTAGAAGGTCTAAACGCAGACGCGTTTAAACCTCTCACTTTTTGAAACTTTAACTCCTTCATCGATTTAGCCCGTGTTGCAATACCAGATTGATCGGCTCGAGCATCAAGTTGCTGACGACCGATCTCAAACAGGTTTATTCCTTATTGGCCCTCTTGAAAGAGGTCAAGCTACAACTTTGGGAAATTCTTTACGAAGAGTACTAATGGGTGGCTTGGAAGGAAGTGCTGTGACAGCAGTTCGTATATCAGGGATCAACCATGAATATGCAACTATTCCAGGAGTACGGGAAGATGTTTTAGATATTCTTCTTAACTGTAAAGAGCTTTCAGTTAATAGTAGAAGTACTGAGTTGGAAATTGGTCGACTTGTGGCTAATGGACCTGCCAAAGTTAAAGCCAAAGACCTTCAATTTTCTTCTCAAGTTCAAATAGTAGATGGAGAGCGTCCAATAGCGACTGTTCAAGCCGGTCATAGCTTGGAACTTGAACTCCATGTTGAAAGAGGAGTGGGCTATAGACCTGTTGATAGGCATAACGAAGAAACTACTGCAATTGATTTACTTCAGATTGATGCAGTTTTTATGCCTATTAAAAAGGTAAATTTCACTATTGATGAGACGGCAGTAGCTGAAGGTGGCTCCACTAGAGAAAGATTGCGAATGGAAATAGTTACAGATGGTTCAATGTCTCCTGATGATGCTCTTGCAGAAGCAGCGAATCAACTAATAGAGCTTTTTCAACCTTTGGCTACAGTTACAATGGTGGAAGAAATTCCACAAGAGCCTGAACCATCTGCTGAAGCTCAAATTCCATTAGAAGAATTAAATTTATCTGTTAGAGCTTATAACTGTTTAAAACGAGCTCAAGTAAATTCAGTATCTGATCTCATGGGATTTAGTTATGAGGATTTATTAGAGATTAAGAACTTTGGTTCTAAATCAGCTGATGAAGTCATAGAAGCTCTTGAGAGAATTGGTATTTCAATTCCTCAGAGTAGAACCTCAGGTTAAAGCCACATTTACTAAAAATAAATTTCTTGCACACATGAGACATCAACTTCGAGTTCCTAAACTTGGTCGACCTGCTGACCAAAGAAAAGCCTTATTACGTGGCCTGACTACTCAATTAATTAAAGAAGGAAGAGTTACAACAACCAAAGCACGAGCAAAAGCACTTCGCGATGAAGCCGAAAGAATGATTACTCTTGCAAAAGAAGGAAGCTTAAATTCTAGGAGAAGAGCAATTGGGTATATATACGATAAGAAGCTTGTTCATGCTCTGTTTGATAAAGCTCAAGAAAGGTATGGGGATCGTAATGGTGGATATACAAGAATTGTTAGGACTGTTCCAAGAAAGGGAGATAATGCAGAAATGGCAATTATTGAACTTGTTTAACTAATCGATTAATTATTCTATAAATCTTATTTGTAGATAATGGAAGGTAAAAATTCCACTTTATCTATTAGTAATCTTCATTCAAAAAGGATTGCTTTATTAGTTCAATATGATGGAACTGATTTTTGTGGCTGGCAGAGGCAGAAAATAGGTATTAGTGTTCAAGGTGTTTTGGAAGATGCAATAGCTTCTTTAGATAGAGATAATCAAAGCAAGGTTGTTGCTGCTGGGAGAACTGATGCTGGTGTTCACGCATCAGGGCAAGTTGTTCATTTTGATTATTCTGGATTTATTCCAGGTGAAAGATGGACTTTTGCCTTAAATGGAAGATTGCCAGACTCTATCAGAATAAGAGATTCTGTTGTACGCCCTTCTTCTTGGCATGCTTGTCACTCTGCAACTTACCGTAAATATAGATATACGATATATAACGCTAGAAGACAGAACTTGTTTTTATCAAAATGGTGTTTGCATAAATATCAATTTCGTTTAGATGAAAAATTAATGAATCTTGCAGTGCAAGGATTGATGGGATGTCATGATTTCACTGCCTTTCAGAAGCTTGGGAGTGGAAGAAAGAATGCAATTACCACTATTCAATATGTCCACGTTTTTCGTGAAGGAGATATTGTCACCATAGAAATTCAAGCAACTGGTTTTTTGTATGGCATGGTTAGGTTGCTTGTTGGCCAGTTGATAGCCATTGGCGAGCACAAACTGACTATTGAGAAATTTGAGGAAAGATGGCAAGAGAAATTAAGGCATGAAATTAAAGATTCTGCTCCGGCCAAGGGACTTTGTTTAATAGAAGCAGGTTATCAAGAGCAAATTTTTTCAGATCATAATCTTTTAGACGGATTCCCTTCTTTTATTTTAAAAGACTCAAATTCCCCTCCTGACCCTTAATTAGGTCGCTTGAATTAACTTTTTTATGATTTTTAAAATCACTGTATTGAAAGAGATTTATTTTTTAATCAATTAAAGAGTAGATAAAAGTGTAAAATACCTTTTTGAGCCAGAAAGGTTTTTTGAAAACCATATCCCTTGCTCAATGTCCTCTCTGCTTTGCTAGGCAGATAAATTACTAATGCGGCATTTTGCCGAGATGAACAAGACTCTTACTCCCTCCAAAGATTCAATCCACCGCCAATGGTATTTGGTAGATGCAGAGAATCAAACTCTAGGTAGGCTCGCCAGTGAAGTTGCTTCTATGCTTCGAGGCAAAAACAAGCCCTGCTATACCCCCCATTTAGATACTGGTGACTTTGTTGTCATTGTGAATGCAGAGAAAATTAGGGTTTCAGGCAATAAAAGTGACCAAAAACTTTATCGTCGCCACTCAGGACGTCCTGGAGGGATGAAGACAGAGACATTTAATGCTTTGCAAGATCGAATTCCAGAAAGAATTGTTGAAACAGCTATTAAAGGAATGCTTCCTCATAATTCTTTAGGAAGACAAATGTTTAGAAAACTAAAAGTCTATAGAGGTTCAAATCATCCTCATGCTGCTCAACAGCCTAAGGAATTTATTCTTTCCACTGCATCCAATTAAATGACTACTTCTACGAAAAACAGTGTTGTTTATTGGGGCACAGGCAGAAGGAAAACCTCTGTAGCTAGAGTTCGCTTAGTTCCTGGCACAGGAAAGATCACAATTAACGGAAGACCTGGTGATCATTATTTGAATTTTAATCCTTCTTATTTGGCTGCGGTCAAGGCACCTCTTCATACGCTTGGCTTAGCAGAAGCATATGATGTTTTAGTTAATGTTTATGGAGGTGGACTTACTGGACAGGCTGATGCCATTAAACAAGGAGTTGCAAGGGCTTTATGCGAGCTTTCGCTTGACAATAGAAAGCCTTTAAAAACAGAGGGTCATTTAAGCCGTGATCCTAGAGCCAAGGAAAGGCGAAAATATGGATTGAAGAAGGCTAGAAAAGCTCCGCAATTCTCTAAACGATAGAATTAACTTCTTTATTAAATTTTTCATTACTCACATTATTAGAAATGCCAAAAGCAGATATTCATCCCAAGTGGTACCCAGATGCAAAAGTTATTTGCAATGGTGAAGTTGTTATGACCACAGGTGCTACCCAACCGGAAATCCATGTTGATGTTTGGAGTGGTAACCATCCATTCTTTACAGGCACTCAAAAGATTTTAGACACAGAAGGAAGAGTAGATCGTTTCATGAGAAAGTATGGTATGGCTAGTACTGGTAATGAATCTAGCGATCAGAAGAAAGCCTCTGGCAAAGATAAAGAATCAACTCAATCAGAAGCCAATTCTTGAAATTACTCGATCTTGAATGGATATTTCCACATTGAAGTCGAGGCTAGAGACAGCTAAATCAAGCTTTAAAAACTTAGAATTGCAATTAGCTGATCCTGATGTTGCTTCTGATCCTAAGCAATTAGAATCTATAGCTAGGGAAAGGGCACGTTTGGAACCTTTAGTATTAGATTATGAAGAGCTTTTAGAAATAGAAAGAGAGTGGGGGTTGGCTAAAGATCTTTTAAAAGAAAGTAAATCTGATAAAGACTTGGAGGATTTAGCTCAGGAAGAGCTTAAAGCTCTTGACCAGAAGAAGGCAGATTTAGTTAATAGATTGACAGTTGCTCTTTTGCCTAAAGATCCCCGAGATGAAAGGAGCGTTATGCTTGAGATTCGAGCTGGGGCTGGTGGAGACGAAGCTTGTATTTGGGCAGGAGATTTAGCGAGAATGTATGAAAGATATGGCCAAAAGGTGGGATGGTCAGTGCAGCCTATGAGTGCAACAGAGGCAGATTTAGGAGGGTTTCGAGAATTAATTATTTCTGTTAAGGGTGCATCTGTTTTTAGTCAGCTGAAGTTTGAAGCTGGTGTCCATAGAGTACAAAGAGTCCCGGCCACTGAATCGCAAGGGAGAGTGCATACATCTACTGCGACTGTGGCAGTTATGCCTGAAGCTGACCCTGTGGAAGTTCAGCTTGATCCTGGCGATTTAGAAATTAGTACAGCTCGTTCTGGTGGGGCAGGAGGTCAAAATGTGAACAAAGTTGAAACAGCAGTTGATTTATTGCATAAACCCACTGGAATAAGAGTTTTTTGTACTCAAGAGCGCTCTCAATTGCAAAATAGAGAAAGAGCTATGGAGATTCTGCGAGCAAAATTACTAGAAATGGAAATCGCCGAAGCTAACGCAAAAGAAAGATCAGAAAGATTGGCTCAAGTTGGTACTGGAGATAGGAGTGAAAAGATTCGAACTTATAATTACAAAGATAATCGGACAACTGATCATCGATTAGGACTTAATTTTGCTTTAGAGCCCGTTTTGGAAGGGCAATTAGATGATTTGATACAGGCATGTATAGCTGAGGAGCAAAGGCTGAAAATGGAAGCCCTGAGTGAGCAAGTAGATTAAATTCTTGATTATTTGATTATGAAGTCCATCCAATAACATATTTCGTCCATTCTTTGTAAAGACCTGACTCTATCTGTCTGCTGGCTTCAAAGCTTAAATTGCTTAAAGGCTTAAAAGGCGTTCTTTTTAAAGGCATTTTTGCTTCTTGAGGAGTACGGTTTCCTTTTTTTACATTGCATGATAAGCAAGCTGTGGTTACATTCTCCCAACTATCTAAACCTCCTCTACTGCGAGGAATCACGTGATCAATTGATAGTCTATTGCCTTTATATCCACAATATTGACAACAATTATTATCTCTTTGAAGGAGATTTTTCCTAGTTAGAGCTAATTCTCTATAAGGGACTTTTATAAAATATCTCAACCTTATAACAGTCGGCAGTTTAATGCCTTTCCTAATATTTTGAGAACTGTCTTCTTCTAGACTTTCTGCCTTTCCTTTAAGCATCAAAACAGTTGCTCGTCGCCATGAGGTTATATTCAAAGGCTCATATGATGCATTTAAGACTAAGACTTGGCCCATGCAAGTTACTTATTTTCTCGCCATGCTAGTTGCATAAATAAATTAGTCGATTTTTTATTACCACAATTATGTTATTGGCCAAGACTAATCCTCGCCATAGAGCATGGGTAGAAATCAACCCTGATGCAATTGAAGAAAATACAAAATTTATTAAAAGTATTCTTTCTAAAAACTGCTCTCTTATGGCTGTTGTTAAAGCAGATGGATATGGACATGGAGCAACAACAGTTTCGAAGGCTGTTTTGAAGGGTGGGGCTGAGAATTTAGGAGTTGCCACATTACAAGAAGGTATAGATCTTAGAAGGGATGGAATAGAGTGCCCAATTCTGGTCTTAGGGAATTTGATAAACCACGATGATTTAACTGCGTGTATAGATTCGGATTTAATACCAACATTAAGTACTTATGAACAGGCTGCTTTGTGTCAAAAGATTGGTAAGGAGATAAACAAACAAGTCAAAATACATTTAAAAATAGATACAGGAATGACAAGATTGGGCTGTGAAGTGGAAGCAGCCGAAGAACTAATTAAATACATAGATAGTCAGTCCAATCTTTCTCTTGCTGGCATTTATAGTCATCTTGCTCTCGCAGATTGTTCACTCAATGAACGATCTGCAAAGGTAACTGCTGAACAAAAAAAGAAATTCGATAGGGTTTTAAAGTTAATAACCAATCGAAGAAATGGTGTTTGTAAGCATCTTGCTAATTCAGCAGGAACTTTGAAAGATTCAGAGCTTCACTACGATATGGTTCGTGTTGGATTGGCTTTATATGGATATAGCCCAATTATGCAATTTCAAAAGAATTTTGCGCTTAGGTCTGCTCTTGCAGTTAAAGCAAGAGTGACTCTTATTAGAGATGTTCCTGTTGGAACTGGAGTTAGTTATGGGCATAACTATATAACTTCTGCTCCTAGTCGCCTTGCAGTAGTTGCAATTGGGTATGCCGATGGAGTCCCAAGAGCACTTTCTGGACAACTTTCAGTGTTGATTAATGGAAAATTTTTTTCACAAGTAGGTTCTATTACAATGGATCAGCTTGTTATTGATATAACCAATAGCTTTGATGTGGAAGTAGGAAGTATTGTTACTTTGCTTGGTTCAGATGGAGAAAAAACAATTACTCCTTATGACTGGAGTGAGGCTAGTAGATCTATACCCTGGGAAATTTTGTGTGGCTTTAAATATCGACTTCCTAGAGTGGTCATATGAAGAGTTTAAATAATAATATGAATCTGACCTTTTAATCAAAATGTCTACTTGATAAGGTTAGCAAGCTTGGAGAGGTGGCTGAGTGGTTGAAAGCGGCTCCCTGCTAAGGAGTTACAGGAGGCAACTTCTGTCGAGGGTTCGAATCCCTCCCTCTCCGCTTTAACAGTGAACAAAAAAGAAATTAATTAATTTCTTCTTACTGATTAAAAATAAAAAACCCTTACCGAGCAAAATTGCGTCAGCAAGGGTTGAGGATCTTTTATTTCGGAAACTATCCTGCTGCCCAAACGTTTTTTACAATTGGCATAATTTGGTCTAAATGGAGAGTTCCGCAGAGCAACCAGGCGAATACTGCTCCGCCACATCCTCCTAACCAAAAACCACTAGTGAAATCAGTCCATCCTGTTCTTGTGAATAAGTCGGAAGGAGGGTTTTCTACTGTGGCGTCTGCTGGTTGTACATTGGGAGCTTTGCCAGGGGCTGTATAAAGCACAAAAAGAGCAGTCAGAATATGCACTGCACCAACCGTAGCCAGTAATCCAGCTGTTAGAGCGAAGTCAGAATTACGTAAAGGCCCAGTCATTGCGAAAGGTCCATATAGCAAATAGCCGAAAGCCGCTCCAACTTCAAGACCTCGGAAATTCGGGGAAATTCCTGATCTATAGAAAGGAAGATTATTTATGAAAGCCTTTGTGAAATAACCACTGTTTACAGGGGTTGCCAAATCTCCAGCACATGGGTCAGCGACAGGAGTTACTGCCCATTGATCAGCTATCCCTATGTCACCTGGTCGAACAGTGCTGTCGACATATTTCTTGTCAAATTTGACAGGCTCACTTGACTTTAAAAAAGGGTCTTGGAATTCAGTCATTTCTAAGAAAAAACTAGGTTGACTTAGGTGAAAAGCAGTTAGAACTAGTCTGCTGCTGTTATATAGCGCCCAACTAGCACAATAAATACTGCAGGAGTTACTAGTCCTATAAGAGGAACAAATACTGCAGGAAGCCAGGTGGCCGCAAATTCGGTAGACATCGGATATACCAATAAATCCTTAATTACTGTATAGAGTGAAGTTGTATTCGTAACAAATAAAGTCCATTGGTGACATAAAAGTTCAATCCAATATGATTTTTGACACATCACTTGAGTAACAAATGAATCAATTTTTCACTGGTGTATTGGTTTTGAGCCTTTCGGCAGTTCTTTGGGGCTTAGGACGAAAGCCAAAGATTTCCATGAATCGAGGTACTGAGATTTCAGCTCCTTCTTCAAAAATTCCTCTTATTTTGGATAATCACGATCTTCAATTAGATGAACAGACTTTTATTTTGAAGGGAAATCTGAGTGAAAATCTTGAATTCTTCACTAATCCTCAAAATAAAATCAACCTGAAGAGAAAGTTGCTTAAAATGATTCATTTGGGACCTGAAGAAAGGTTGAAGTCAGTTCAGATAGCAGCTCAATGGGGTGATTCGTCTGTCCTGCCAATTATCAAAAGAGGTTTAAGGGATTCCGATACTAGAGTTGTTGCTCTAGCAGCTAAAGCTATGGATAGCAATAAATTTAGATCCTATGTAAATTTGCTCAAATAGAAAGCCCTTTTTTTAAAGTTTTTCTAATGCGATATATCGGTCTGCCTTGACTTTCATGATAGGTCCTAATAAGGAGTTCTCCTAATAAGCCAAAACAGAAGAGTTGTACTCCAGCTATGCCTAAAATAAATGCAAAAGTTAAGAGGGGCCTGTTCCCAATATCTTGATTCCCAATGAATTTAATTGTTAATAAATAAGAGCTTATAAAAAGGCTTCCAAAAATTGCCATGATTCCTCCAAGTCCAAACACATACATAGGTCTTGTGAGGAATCTATTCATAAACCAAACTGTTAATAAATCCATCATCACTCTAAAAGTCCTATCTATTCCATATTTGCTAGTTCCATATTTCCTAGCACGGTGACTTACTTTTAATTCGGTAATTCTTGCACCTTCAATATTTGCAAGAACAGGCAAAAAACGATGGAGTTCTCCATAAAGTCTCATGTCAGAAAGCACTTCTTTCCTATATGCTTTTAAGGAACATCCATAGTCATGAAGTTTAACTCCAGTTACCTTTCCTATTAGTTTATTTGCAATTCTAGAGGGTAATTTTCTCCTTATTTTGGCATCTTTACGGTCAAAACGCCATCCACTAACTAGATCAAATCCTTCATTTATTTTATCAACTAAAAGAGGAATATCAGACGGGTTGTTTTGAAGGTCACCATCTAAACTTACTATAATTTCACCACTTGAGATATTAAATCCAGCAGCCATGGCAGCTGTTTGGCCATAGTTTTTTCTAAGAAGTACGCATATAAGTTCAGGAACTTCCTTGCTAAGTTTCTCTAAAACAAGAGCACTTTTGTCGGTTGAACCATCATTAACTAAAACGACTTCAAAATTTTTAAATTTTGGACGCATTGCATTCATTATTTCCTCAACTAATTGAGGAAGGCTTTCTTCTTCATTAAAGACTGGGATTACTACTGATACCTCAATATTAGAAGTCATTTAATTTATTTACGAAAGGGATAATTGATAGGAAGGATTAAGGAAGAGTACTACCATCATGACAACATTCGACTCTACCTATACTACGTAATTGAGAACGATAAAAAGATGAAATATTATTTTTATTTCTAGGTTGCAATTCATCGATACTAATGCCATTGTGGCCATTGATTTTCCCTGAACTATGCCAATACAAATTTTTGCCTTGATATATGCCTACATGAGTACATTTTTCTGTACTGCCAAAAAATATTAAGTCACCTGGATTTACTTCTTGAAATGTATTTTCGTTAAAAGTAATTGAGCGACAGAAATTTTCTTGTTGGTAAGCATCTCTTGGTAACCAAATTTGTTGGCTAGCAAATGAAGTTTGAATTAATCCTGAGCAATCAAAATTAGGGCCAATCGTTCCTCCCCATAGATATGAATTTTTAATCATCGATGCATTTTTTACCCATGTGAGAATTTTTGGTATGCGTTTTTGTATTTGCTCCTTGCTCAATAACTGAGGGCTAAAAGATTCTGTAAGAAAAGCGTTGTTTTTTAAACTTTCTAAATCCAACCAACATGTATATCCATCTTCTAATAAACGCACTTTTAATCTTTTTCTCTTACCAAGAGTCTTAGAGCTTATTCCTTGACAAAGTACCTCAAATTTTCTACCTGTTCTGGCTTGCGTAGAAAGTTCTGAATTATCAAGGTTCTTATATCCATTCACATCAAATTTTAGCTCCCAATAACTTCCAGGAAGCATAATGTCGCTTGTGATCGTTTTTTTTGCGGGCATCAGTAATGGATTCAAGCCCTACAGCGTTTTATAAAACAAAAAGGGAAATGAGTGAGTTCCTTAAAGAACTACTTGATACATTTTCAAAAGAAGGTCGACCAAACCTTCTTCAGAATATTTCAATTACTTGGGTATGTTATCCAGATAGAAAACCTAACCTAGGGAGTGGCTTTGGGACAGGTTGGTTAAATTACAAAACCATTTATCCTGCAAGTGTAGTTAAATTAATTTATGCATGTGCAATAGAAGTTTGGTTGCAGAGGGATCTAATTACTGATTCTAAGGAGTTAAGAAGGGCTCAGGCAAATATGATTGCTCATTCAAGTAATGATGCCACTAGTTATATAGTTGATTTACTCACTGGAACAACCAGTGGCCCTCATTTAGAGGGAGAGAGTTGGGAGGCTTGGAAGAAACAGAGAAATTTAGTGAATAATTGGATTCAAACTTTAAATTGGCCTGAGTTGGAATTTGTAAATTGCTCTCAAAAAACTTGGGAAGATAGTCCATATGGTAGAGACAAAAAATTTTATGGAGAACAAAATCAAAATAGAAATTCATTAAGCACAATTGCAGTAGCAAGGTTTTTGGAGACAATTATGACGAATCAATTTTTGACATCTCAAGCATCAAAGAAGTTAAAAGCTTTAATGTCAAGATCATTAGACTTAGCAAAAAGAAAAGCTGATTCAGAGAATCAAATCGATGGTTTTATTGGTGAGGGGTTACCTTTCGGAAGTCAAATATGGAGTAAAGCTGGGTTAATGAGTGAAGCAAGACATGATGCTGCATGGTTTCAAATACCTCAAGGGATGCCAATGTTATTAGTAGTGTTTTGTCAGGGTGAGCACTTAGCAAAAGATACTTTGTTGATACCTGCTTTGGCGGAGAAATTAAGTACATGGAATCCCTGACATAAAAAAAGACCTGTCAGTCATAACTGACAGGTCTTTCTTATCCTCTCCAAACTCAAAGCTAATGAATAATTAATTCAATAACTAAGGCTTTGGCTTAGTTATCCAAATTTTCCAGAGGTTGATGCAATTACAAAGGCTCCGAAGGTGACGAAATTACCAACAGTAAAGTGAGTAAGTCCTACAAGTCGAGCCTGAACAATTGATAGGGCAACAGGCTTGTCTCTCCATCCAACAAGATTGGCTATTGGAGTACGCTGATGAGCCCATACAAGAGTTTCAATAAGTTCTTGCCAGTAACCTCTCCAAGAAATAAGGAACATGAAGCCTGTAGCCCATATTAAATGGCCGAATAGGAACATCCATGCCCAAGGAGATAATGCATTGACACCAAATGGGTTATATCCATTAATTAATTGTGAGCTGTTAAGCCACAAGTAATCTCTGAACCATCCCATAAGATAAGTTCCTGATTCATTGAATTGAGCTACATTCCCTTGCCATATGGTTAGGTGTTTCCAATGCCAGTAGAAAGTTATCCAAGCAATAGTATTTAAGGCCCAGAACATAGCAAGATAAGTTGCGTCCCAAGCAGAACTATCACAAGTACCTCCACGACCAGGACCATCGCATGGGAATGCATAGCCAAAGTCTTTCTTGTCTGGGATTAACTTAGAACCACGAGCATCTAAAGCTCCCTTGATGAGAATCAAAGCAGTGGTATGAAGTCCTAGTGCAATTGCATGATGAACCAAGAAATCAGCTGGACCAATAGGAAGGAAGTTTGTTAATGCATCCTCTCTATTAATCATATCCATCCAATAGTGGTTACCTGGCATGCTATTTGCTGCCAATGTTGCGGAACTATTTGCATTAGCAAGAAGAGCATCTATGCCATACATCATTTTTCCACTAAATGCCTGAAGAGCTTGAGCAAAGACAGGCTCAATAAGAATTTGCTTCTCAGGATTTCCAAATGCAACTACTACATCGTTATGAACATATAGCCCAAGGGTATGGAAACCAAGGAGCATAGTTACCCAACTGAGGTGACTAATTAAAGCTTCTTTTGTTCCCAACACTCTTGCAAGAACATTATCTTTGTTTAGTTCTGGATCGTAATCTCTAACAAAGAAAATAGCTCCATGAGAAAATGCCCCCACCATTAAGAACATTGCTATGTACTGATGGTGTGTATATAGAGCAGATTGAGTCGTGTAATCCCTTGCTATGAAAGCATAAGAAGGCAAAGCACCCATGTGCTGAGCAACGAGACTACAGGCTACTCCAAGAGAGGCTAATGCAAGACCAAGTTGAAAATGGAGCGAGTTATTAACTGTTTCAAATATTCCATTATGGTTAATCCCAAAATGTCCTGTATGCGGATCATTAGGGTGATCAGTGTTATGCCCTTCTGTAATTTCCTTAAGTGTATGACCTATGCCAAATGTATTGCGGTACATATGACCAGCAATAATAAACATTACACCAATTGCTAAATGATGATGAGCAATATCGGTTAGCCAAAGAGATTCACTTTGAGGATGAAGACCACCTAAGAAGGTAAATATTGCAGTACCTGCTCCTTGTGAAGTTCCAAAAACTGCATCGAGGGAATCAGGGTTTTCTGCATATGCACCCCAGTTCAAAGAGAAAAAGGGAGCTAAGCCTTCAGGATGAGGAAGTATCGATAACCAGTTATCCCATCCAACATGCTGACCTCTTGATTCAGGTATTGCTACATGAACCAAATGACCTGTCCAAGCAATGCTACTAAAGCCAAATAAGACAGCTAAATGATGATTTAACTGAGCTTCAGCATTTTTAAACCAAGCCAAAGAAGGTCTGAACTTAGGTTGCAGATGTAACCAACCAGCAAATAAAAGCCAGCAAACAAGGATGTTTAAGAAAATCGCACCCTGGAATAGTTGCTCGTTTGTCCGCATTCCGATGGTGTACCACCAGTGGTAAAGACCGGAATAAGCAATATTTACAGGTGAAGTTGCACCTGCCTGAGTCAAGGCATCAGTAATTCCTTGACCAAAATGAGGGTCCCAGATTGCATGAGCAATTGGACGAATATGAAGTGGGTCGGTAACCCACTGCTCGAAGTTGCCTTGCCAGGCGATATGGAACAGGTTCCCTGCAACCCATAAACCAATAATGGCTAAATGACCAAAGTGTGTAGCGAACAGCTTTTGATAAAGCTGTTCTTCAGTCATTCCGTCATGACTTTCAAAGTCATGAGCCGTGGCGATACCGTACCAAATACGGCGGGTTGTAGGGTCCTGTGCCAGACCCTGGCTGAACGATGGAAATTTCGTTGCCATTTAAGGGGAGAGGATCAGGAAAGGTTAGCCGAGCCCAATAAGGCGGGCGTGGAAGAATGCCCAGGTGGTTGCTATGCCACCTAGAAGGAAGTGAGCAACACCTACTGCGCGGCCTTGCGTAATTGAAAGAGCGCGAGGCTGAATAGTAGGAGCAACTTTCAGTTTGTTATGTGCCCAAATAATAGACTCAAAAAGCTCTTGCCAGTAGCCTCTGCCACTGAATAAGAACATCAAACTGAATGCCCAAACGAAGTGTGCACCTAGGAACATAAGTCCATACATACTTATGGGCTGTCCGTAACTAGTTAGAACTTGAGAAGATTGAGCCCATAGGAAATCACGGAGCCAACCATTAATAGTGATAGAACTTTGGGCAAAGTTTCCACCGGTTAGTCCCCATACATCACTTTGCATTTTCCATGAGAAATGGAAGATAACAACTGAAAGGCTGTTATACATCCAGAAAAGGCCAAGGAAAACGTGGTCCCAAGAAGAAACCTGACAGGTGCCACCTCTACCAGGTCCGTCACATGGGAAACGGAAACCTAATTGAGCTTTGTCAGGTATTAAGCGAGAACTTCTTGCATAAAGAACACCTTTTAAAAGTATTAAAAGTGTTACGTGAATAGTGAAAGCATGAACGTGATGAATCATCAAGTCGGCTGTGCCAAGAGGTATTGGTCCAAGAGCAACTTTGCCACCTACTTCAATGACATTTCCATTAAATACTTCACTAAGAACGCTGCCAGGTAAATTGCCGGCGCCTACTAAATCACCAGTACCTACAGCACTCTGCTGAAGGTTTTGCACCCATTGAGCTAAAAATGGTTGAAGTTGAATCCCTGTATCACTGAACATGTCTTGAGGACGACCCAAGGCTCTCATTACGTCGTTATGAACGTAAAGGCCAAAGCTATGGAAGCCTAGCCACATGCAAACCCAGTTCAAATGACTGATGATTGCATCACGAGCTTTGAGCATGCGATCAAGGACGTTATCTATATGAACAGCTGGGTCATAGTCTCTAATCATCGCTATGCCACCATGAGCTGCTGCACCGCAAATGAATAAACCACCTATCCACATGTGATGTGTAAACAAACCAAGAACGGTTGGATAATCAATCGCAATGTAAGGGTAAGGAGGCAAAGCATACATGTGATGAGCAATAACAATGCTTGCTGAGCCAACCATTGCAAGGTTGATGCTTAGTTGTGCATGCCAACTATTACTTAAGAATTCGAAAATCCCTTCATGTCCTTTTGGAGCTGGGAAAAGAATTGGATCTCCTTTATGAACATCCATTATCTCTTTCATGCTGTGACCAACACCATGAACAGCATTACGCCACATATGACCACCAAAAATGGCAAAAACGCCAAAAGCTAGATGGTGATGAGAGATATCCGTCATCCAGAGACTTCCCGTTACGGGGTTTAAGCCTCCTTTGTTAGTAAGGATGTCTGTAAAGGCCCACCAATTAAGAGTGAAGAAATTTTCCACAGTACGGCCAGCAAGGCTTGGAAAAATTTGACTTGCTACGGATGGGTCACAAAGCTTGGGTGCAAGATTGGTTACATCTGCAGCGGTTGCAATAGATACCCCATTCACTACTAGTGGGTTTCCAGCATCAATAGCATCAAGAAGTGCTGCGACGGGAGCGCCAATATGTATAAGGTGGCCTGCCCAGGCTATTGAACCCAAACCAATCAGAGCAATCTGATGATGCTGGAGCATAGGTTCAATTTTTTGGAACCATTCAAGCTTGGGTGCAGCTTTGTGGTAGTGGTAAATGCCTCCATGAAGCATTAACGCTGCCATGATTACACCACCAATGGCCAAAGCCATTAGCTGAACTTCGCTGGTGATTCCCCAGGCCCTCCACATTTGGAAAATACCTGATGTGATTTGAATGCCGTTGTAATTAGCACCTAAATCAGCATTAAGCATTTCTTGGCCAACAACGGGCCAAACAACCTGTGCGCCAGGCTTTACGTGTGTAGGGTCGGCTAACCAACCGGTGTAATTGGAAAAACGTGCTCCATGGAAGAAAGCAGCACTCATCCAAATAAAGACGACTGCTAAATGTCCAAAATGGGCAGAAAAAATCTTTCTACTTGTCTCTTCTAGATCGCCTAGATGAGTATCAAAGTCGTGAGCGTCAGCGTGGAGGTTCCAAATCCATGTTGTGGTTTTGGGACCTTTGGAAAGCTTGGAAGACCAAAACCCAGGTTTGTTGAGTTTCTCAAAGTCAACAGGAGCATTGCCTCTGTCAACTGGTTGGTCGTAAGGAGTAGGTACTCCTCCTTTGGCTTTCTCCCCACGTTCTGGTGGGCTAATGGTCATCGAAGAAATTCCTCGAGGGATGGTGTCCAGGTGGTTTGCCACCGAGTTTTCAAAACATCTATATGGATGAGAATCCGTTGATGCATGAAAACAGAATCCCTAAAAAAAGGGATCTAATTTAGAAAGCATAGATCCGCGAGCAAGTTACTACGCCTGCAAGTAACAAATGTTCTATCCCCAGACCTTTTTTTGTGCAAATCAAGGCCAAATTAATGGACCTTTAAGAATGAAATTCATTGGGAATGTTGCAGAGAATTTGCTCTAACCGGTTGTTATAACTACACTTAGTGAATATTGGACTTGTTAAGATCCACATTTTTTCCCAATTTCTAAAAAACTTCTGAAATTTCCTTCATCTTCTAAATCTGTTACGAGAATAGCTCTAGGCCTTTCGTTTTCTTCCTATGAATTGATGAAAAGGCTTCTTTCTAGAGGTCATGTTGACTTGGTTGGTTTACCTCCTAATGAAACTTTGGCTGAGAATCTCCAATCGAATGATCTTGTAGTTGCCCCTTTAAAGGAAATTATTCAAAAGAATTGGCAATCTGGCTCGGTTTTGATTTTTGTAGGGGCTATAGGCGCTGTAGTAAGAATGATTAGCCCTTTTATTAAGTGCAAAGAAACTGATCCTGCAGTTTTGGTATTGGATTCTGAGGCGAAAAATATTGTTCCTATCTTAGGAGCACATAATGCTGGTGCCGAAAAAATCGCCTTAAACATTTCTGAGGATTTAGGAGGAAATGCTGTTTTGACTGGCTTTTCTGCGACAAATTTGCTTCTTCCATTAGATAGCTATGGATATGTATGGGGTTGGAAAAGGAGTAAAGAATTTTTGCAGTGGAAAAAATTAATGATTTCTCAGTCAAGAGGAGAGACAATAAGTTTTTTCCAAGATGCAGGTTCAAAACTTTGGGAAACTTCTAAAGCTGCATCTACAACATTGATTCCTTTTGACAGTCAAAGTTGTCGACAAGAGAAACCATCTTTTTATATTGGTAGTAATTCTTTTGATGGCTGTTCATGGCACCCCCCTGTTCTTTGGGTAGGGGTCGGTTGCGAAAGGAATACAAGTAAAAATCTTTTAAAAAAAGCGTTAGAAGATTCATTTGATCGTTCTGGATTAGCCAAAGAATCAATAGCCGGTTTCGCGACTATTGATTTAAAAGCAAATGAACCTGCTTTGATTTCATTGAGTGAAAGTGAAGAGATCCCAATCAATTTTTTCTCTAGGGAAGAACTTAGGAAGGTTTCTGTTCCTAACCCTTCAAGTTTGGTTCAGAGAGAAGTAGGAACTGCTTCAGTCGCTGAAGCTGCGTCTTTATTATCTGCTGGTAAAGGCGGAATATTAAAGTTGGAAAAAACAATATTTCATTCAGACCGAGATAATCAGGGTGCAGTAACAATTGCGATTGCTCAATCGGTTAAGCCTTTTGCTCCAGGTCTTGGAGAGCTGCATGTGGTTGGGAGTGGTCCTGGTGATCTAAGTTTGCTTACTTGCGATGCGCGCTTCGCTCTCTCTAAAAGTGCAGCTTGGATTGGCTACAAAAGATATTTAGATCTTTTAGAGCCTTTGAGAAGAAAAGATCAAACTCGTATTGATGGTGAACTGACTTTCGAAAAGCAACGATGCGCACAAGCTCTTGAATTAGCTCTAGAGGGTACTTGCGTTTCATTGATTTCTTCTGGTGAGAGTGGAATTTATGGAATGGCTGGGTTGGCTTTGGAATTGTTGTTGCAACTGCCTGAAAAAGATCGTCCCAACTTTGATGTTCATCCTGGAATTAGTGCATTTCAGCTTGCTGCAGCAAAAGTAGGAGCTCCTTTAATGAATGACTTTTGCTCTATTAGCCTTAGTGATTGTCTTCTTCCTTGGGAAAAGATTGAAGCACGTCTTGAAGCAGCTTCGATTGCTGATTTTGTAATAGCCCTATATAACCCAAAATCTAAGGCGCGTTATTGGCAATTAGAAAGAGCTTTTGAATTATTGCTTAAACACCGTTCAGCTGAAACCCCAGTTCTTTTAGCTAGGCAAGTTGGTAGAAAAGATGAAAAAATAGAAATTCATCAGCTTGGTTCTTTCCCTATTGATCAAGTGGATATGCTTAGTATTTTATTAATAGGTAACACCATGAGTGTTGTTCAAGATGGTCTTTTCCTTACACCGCGAGGTTATTAAAAAATTTACCTTGAATTCTCTTAATTAATCAAATGAGCTTGCTAAAACCTGCTTGGCTTCGAGTTAAGGCCCCGCAGAAGGAGCGTATTGGGAAGATTTCTGATTTGTTGTCAGATCTTAATTTAAATACGGTCTGTCAAGAGGCTAGTTGTCCAAATATTGGTGAGTGTTTTGCAGGAGGAACAGCTACTTTCTTGATTATGGGACCTGGCTGCACAAGAGCATGTCCTTATTGTGATATTGATTTTGACAAAAGTTTCCGGCAGTTAGACCCTTCAGAACCCGAACGTTTGGCAGAAGCTGTAAAAAGAATGAATTTAAAGCATGTTGTCATTACATCTGTAAATCGTGATGATTTACAAGATGGAGGCGCTTCTCAATTTGTTGCTTGTGTTCAGGAAATTCGGGAGTCATCTCCAGAAACAACAATAGAACTTTTAATTCCTGACTTTTGTGGAAATTGGAATGCTTTAAAAGAAGTTTTGGATTCTTCGCCAAATGTCTTAAATCACAATATTGAAACAGTACCTCGTTTATATAAAAAAGTACGACCTCAGGCTATTTATCAAAGATCTCTGGAATTATTAAACCGTGTTCGAGAGAATTGGCCTAGGGTTTATTCAAAGTCTGGTTTAATGGTTGGCCTTGGAGAAACAGATGATGAGGTTTTAGAAGTTTTGAGAGATCTAAAGAAAAATAAAGTAGATATTGTCACTATTGGCCAATATTTGTCACCAGGTTCTAAGCATTTACCAGTTAATAGATTTGTTAATCCTGAAAAATTTGAGGTTTATCGCAAAGAGGGTGAAGAAAAACTTGGTTTTTTGCAAGTAGTTAGTTCACCTTTAACACGCAGTAGTTATCATGCTGGAGAAGTTCAAAGACTTATTAAAACTTTTCCTCGTTAGTTAAGTTTAAAATTTTTCCTGCAGTTGGAATCCATTCATGGAGATTCCAAGAGACTAGATTATTTTCAATCATTGGGTCAGTTAAAATAATTCTTTTTGCTTCATCATAAGAATCTGCCTCAAATATAAGAACACCACCTCCGCCAGGATCATGGTTTTGATTTACAAGATACCCAGAAGATAATTTTTTGCCTTTTTCACTAAGGCTCTCAACCCAATTTTTATGTTTTTCTATAAATTGCTTTCTATGCTTAATACTTAGCTTATAAGTTTCATTGGTAAATTGTTCTGTTTTTATGAATATAGGCATTACTAGTGATTGCTTGATTTAGGTTAATAAACCAAGATTTTGTCTTTCGCTTGGTGGAACTATTACTTTAAAAAATTCTTTTGAAACTTGCCAATTGCGAACCAATTCAATGGCTTTATGGCTTTTGGTTTTTAAGCAGTATTCTTCAAGGAGAGGCTTTAAAAGGCTTTCTTGTTCTTCAGTTGATAGTGAACAAACCTCGACAATTTCTTTATTGACTCGATCTTTTGCTTTGCCATCTTCATCAAATATGAATGTGATACCACCAGTCATCCCTGCACAAAGGTTTCGCCCTGTTGATCCAATAACTACAACGATGCCACCTGTCATATATTCACAACAATGGTCTCCTGCACCCTCTACAACAGCTTGAACTCCACTATTTCTTACCGCAAAACGTTCACCAGCTCTTCCTAATGCAAATAGTTTCCCGCCTGTACCTCCATATAGACATGTATTGCCAAGAATGACTTGGGAACTTGGGTCTTTTGTATTTTCAGGAGGAATCAGTATGAGATTGCCTCCATTCATGCCTTTGCCTACATAGTCATTCGCTTCACCAATTAGGCATACATTCATTCCTTGAAGAAGAAAAGCACCAAAACTTTGCCCTGCTGAACCCTTGAAAATTAATTCTAGATTCCCTTTAAAACCTTTATTGCCATATTTGTGGGCAATCACTCCAGCCAACCGAGCACATACACTCCTGTCAGTATTAACTATTGAGGTTGTTAATAAATACTTGGAATGTGTATTAATTGCATGAATCAAAGATTCGTTTTCAAGAAGCTCATCTTCAAGAACTTTCCCATTGGTATGCGCATTCTTACTATGCTTTAACCATTTTCTGTCTGAGTTTTCATTAATAGGATTTAAAAGTGCAGATAGATCTATCTTTTTGGTTTTAGTGAGATTTATTTTTCTTGGCTCTAATAAATTATTTTTTCCAATTAAATCTTCAAGATGACTTACACCTAAAGCACTAAGAATATGCCTGACTTCTTCTGCAACAAATAGAAAGAAGTTAACGACATGTTCAGGAAGACCTGGAAAACGACTTCTTAAAGCTTCCTGTTGCGTCGCCACACCTACTGGGCATTTATTGGTGTGACAGATTCGAGCCATTATGCATCCTTCTGCGATCATTGCAATTGATCCGAAACCAAATTCTTCTGCTCCTAGTAAGGCCGCAATAACAACGTCCCAGCCAGTTTTAAGTCCTCCATCTGCTCTTAATAACACTCTTTCTCGTAATCCATTGTCGATTAGAGATCGATGTACTTCTGTCAGTCCAAGCTCCCAAGGCATCCCTGCATGTTTGATTGAACTAAGAGGAGACGCGCCTGTTCCTCCATCATGCCCAGATATTTGAATAACATCAGCATTGGCTTTGGCTACACCTGCTGCGATCGTTCCTATTCCTATTTCCGCCACTAACTTCACGCTTACTTTTGCTGAAGGGTGCACTTGATGTAGATCGTGTATTAATTGTGCGAGATCTTCGATGGAGTAGATATCGTGATGAGGAGGTGGCGATATAAGGGCTACTCCTGGCTTGCTGTTTCGTAATTTGGCAATATATTTATCTACTTTTTGCCCTGGCAATTGTCCCCCTTCGCCAGGTTTGGCTCCTTGAGCAATTTTGATTTCTAATTGTCTTGCACTACGTAGGTATTCAGGAGTAACTCCAAAGCGACCTGATGCAATTTGTTTTATAGCTGAACAAGCTGTATCTCCATTTTTAAGACCTTTCAGATTAGGTAAAGTATTAGATCTTCCTTCACTATTAACGTCATTAAGTACATTGAATCTTTGAGGGTCTTCCCCTCCTTCTCCACTATTGCTTTTCCCGCCTATGCGGTTCATGGCTATAGCTAATACTTCATGAGCTTCTCTTGAAAGTGCTCCTAGGCTCATGCCACCAGTGCAAAACCTTTTGCATATGCTTTCTACACTTTCAACTTGATCTAATGGAATAGGAGTTTTAGCTTCGCGGAATTGCAGTAAGTCTCTCAAAGCAGTTGAAGGTCTTCCTTCTAGTAGCTTTTTATATGTTTCAAAGTGATTGTATTCAGGCCCAGCTCTTACTGCTGCATGCAATTCTTTAGACATTTCAGGATTATTAAGATGAAATTCGCCACTATTTCTATATTGGACGAAACCCAAAAACTCAAGTCTTTTCAGATTTAGTTCAGGATACGCTTTTGCATGAATTGCATGTGTCTCCAGAGCTAATTCACTGAGGGATAGACCTGCGATCCTGCTAGTTGTACCAGTAAAAGCAATTTGAATTAAATCTGAACCTAGACCTAAGGCTTCAAAAATTTGAGCACCGTGATAACTCGCTAAAAGTGATATTCCGATCTTTGAAAGAATTTTGCGGAGGCCATTTTCAAGAGCAGATTTAAAATTTTCTTGAGCTTCGATAATTGTTATGTTAGGAATCTTGTTACTCTGAATTGCTTTTTGTGTTTTTGGATGTTCCCACCAATGTCTTGTGGTTTCCAAGGCGAGCCATGGGCAGATAGCACTTGCCCCATAGCCTATGAGACATGCGGCATGATGAGTGCTCCAGCATTGGGCAGTATCAATAATTATTGATGCTGCAAGGCGAAGTTTCTTGCGAAGTAAATGATGATGTATTGCCCCAACTGCTAATAAAGGAGGTATATATATTTTTTCAGCAGTTATACCTCTGTCTGAGAGAATTAAAATTCTTGTTCCATTCTTTATTAAGTTTTCTGCCTCTTCGCAGAGGGCTTGGAGTTTATTTCCTAAGGCATAAATACCATCTTCAATAGGGATTAAGGTTGAAAGTGTTTTACTTGATAAGTCTTGATCACTTATATATTTTAAATCACCTTCATTTAAGATAGGTGAATTTAAGTGAATAATAGAAAATGCATCATCTTTTGGGCTTAATGGTGAACCAGCCTTTCCTATATTCATTTCTAAACTCATAACGAGTTTTTCGCGCAATGGATCAATAGGTGGATTTGTTACTTGCGCAAATCTTTGTTTAAAATAGTCATATAAAAGATGTGGTTTGGTGGAAAGAATTGCTAGTGGTATATCATCCCCCATGCAGTAAGTTGGCTCTTTTGAGTCAATAGCCATTGACTCAATTATCAAGTCATAATCTTCAGAAGAAAATCCAAATGCAGTTTGTATTTTTAATAAATCTATTGCATTTAAATTACTTGTTTCTTTCCAGGGATGACTCTTTAATCTAATACGGTTTTTTGTAAGCCATTTTTTATAAGGATGTCTATTTGCAACTTCTGTTTTTACATCCCAGTTTTTCAAAAGACGCTTTTTATCTAAATCAACAGCCAGCATTTGCCCTGGTCCAAGCCTTCCTTTTTCAACAATTTGACTATCTTCAATCTCTACTACTCCTGTTTCAGAACCCATAATTACGCAATTATCTTTAGTTATGCAGAATCGAGCAGGTCTTAAACCATTTCTATCTAAAGCTGCACCTACATACGACCCATCTGAAAAAACTAGTAAAGCAGGCCCATCCCAAGGTTCTTGAGTACAAGCAGAGTATTCATAAAAAGAATTAATTCCATCGTGATTCTTTTGATCAGGTTGGTTTTGATATGCTTCTGGTACAAGGGTGAGCAGACTGTCAGTAATTGGTCTACCACTTCTAACAAGTAACTCAAGAGTGGCGTCTAAGTTAGCTGAATCACTAAAATTAGAATTTATTATTGGCTTTAAATCTTCAGTTGTATCACCCCAAATTTCACTCAAATAAGCTTCTCTTGCATTAGCCCAATTGAGATTTCCGAGTAATGTATTTATTTCTCCATTATGTCCTAATAGCCGCATAGGTTGAGCCAAAGGCCATTTAGGAAGAGTGTTAGTACTGAATCTTCTGTGATATACGGCGAAATTAACTTTAAAGCGAGAATCACGTAAGTCTTTGTAGAAATCAGCTAAGACCTCAGATCTAACCATCCCTTTGTAGACAACTGTTTTTGTACTAAGCGAAGCAATATATAAATTTTCACTTTCATCTTTTAAAACATCTTTGCATTTTTTCTGAATTCGTCTTCTTAGTCGGAATAGAACTTTCTCAAGATCCTTTGTGGATGTTTTGCTTTCTACTATCCATTGTTCGATAAAAGGAGCAGTTTCTTTTGCTAAGGGGCCAAGACTTGACTTTTCAATTGGCACTTCCCTCCATCCTTTTGAAGTTAATCCAAGAGCCTCAGCTTCGCTGGAAAAGATGCTTTTTATAATTTGGCGCTGATTTTTATCAATAGGCATAAAAATCATCCCTAATCCAAGGGGAAAATTATTCTTTTTCGCTTGGGGCCATATAGCTTCTAAGAAACTCCAAGGAATCGCACAGAGTAATCCAGCGCCATCTCCTGAATCACTGTCTCCGCCGCAACCCCCTCTATGTTCCATGCATTCCAAGCCCCTAAGAGCTTGTTGAAGTATCCAATGACTTTGTATGCCATCAATTTGAGCAAGGAAACCTACTCCACAAGCATCTTTCTCACCAATCAAGGTGTTATGGGCTCTACTATCGCAGTAGGGCCAGTTAGAGCTACTTGGTTTGTTAGGCATCAATTCAGGCAAACTGTTGAAATTCTTCGTAGTTAATAAAAAGTAGTCTGTTAAGTATTAAATGATCCTATGAAGGATCTCTATAACGATTTAAAGCGCGAATGAGGCGAAAATCAATTTTTTTCTGCTTTTTTATTTAATAGCTTTTATTTGAATAAGTGCTTTTGATCAATTTAAGTAAGAAAAACTTTATTTTTGGTATGGTTACCCTCTAAAGTGAGAGTTTGTGAATTCAGATCTTAAATCTGATCTGACGCCTATCGTCGATGCCAACTATCCAACAGCTAATTAGGACTGAGCGCCAACGCCTTACGCGTAAGACCAAGTCGCCAGCATTACGTTCCTGTCCTGAAAGGAGAGGAGTATGTACTAGGGTTTACACCTCTACTCCAAAGAAACCTAACTCTGCATTAAGAAAAGTTGCACGTGTTCGTCTCACGTCTGGCTTTGAAGTTACTGCTTATATTCCTGGAATTGGGCATAATCTCCAGGAACACTCAGTGGTTTTGCTAAGAGGTGGGAGAGTAAAAGATCTGCCAGGAGTTCGATATCACATTATTAGAGGAACTTTAGACACTGCTGGTGTTAAAGATCGGAAACAAGCTCGTTCAAAATATGGAGCAAAGGCCCCTAAGTAAGGATTGACTCCAAAACTTAATTTTCTAAATTTTTGTTGATTTAAACTCATGTCTAGACGCAACGCTGCAGAAAAACGTCCTGTTTTACCTGACCCACAATTCAATAATCGTCTTGCAACAATGATGGTTGCAAGGCTTATGAAGCATGGCAAGAAATCAACTGCCCAAAGAATTTTGTCTCAAGCTTTTGGTTTGATTAATGAGAGAACAGGTAGCGACCCTATAGAGCTTTTTGAAACAGCAATCAAAAATGCTACCCCTCTTGTTGAAGTACGAGCTAGACGTGTTGGTGGTGCAACCTATCAAGTTCCTATGGAAGTCAGGCAAGAACGTGGAACAGCTATGGCATTGAGATGGTTGGTTAGTTTCTCCAGGTCAAGGAATGGAAGGAGCATGGCACACAAACTTGCTGGAGAACTTATGGATGCTGCAAATGAAGCTGGAAATGCAGTCAGGAAGAGAGAAGAGACTCATAAAATGGCTGAAGCAAATAAAGCTTTTGCTCATTACCGTTATTGAATTTTTATCTTTAGCGTTAAAAAAGTTTCTTTTTTGCATGCTGACCTGTAGAGTCACATCCGCCTTTTCTTTATATTTACCCGGAGAGTTACCGTGGCTCGCGCCTTCCCTTTAGAACGAGTAAGAAATATTGGTATTGCAGCGCATATTGACGCTGGAAAGACCACTACGACTGAAAGGATTCTTTTTTATTCAGGAGTTGTCCATAAAATTGGTGAGGTGCACGATGGTGCGGCTGTAACTGATTGGATGGCTCAGGAGAGGGAAAGAGGAATAACCATTACTGCAGCTGCAATTTCGACAAGTTGGCAGGATCACAGGATTAACATTATTGATACACCTGGACACGTCGATTTCACAATCGAGGTAGAAAGGTCTATGAGAGTACTTGATGGCGTAATAGCTGTATTTTGTGCTGTAGGAGGAGTTCAGCCACAGTCAGAAACAGTCTGGCGCCAAGCAGATAGATATTCAGTGCCACGAATGGTATTTGTTAATAAAATGGATCGAACTGGAGCTGATTTTCTTAAGGTTTATGGCCAGATTAAAGATAGACTTAAAGCAAATGCAGCCCCTATTCAGTTACCTATAGGAGCAGAAGGAGATCTATCTGGGATTATTGATCTTGTAGCTAATAAGGCTTACATATATAAAAATGATTTGGGTACAGATATTGAAGAAGCTGAGATTCCCTCTGAAATGGCTGAGCAAGCAGCTGAATGGAGAGAGAAGTTGATGGAAACGGTTGCTGAAACTGATGAGACCTTAATTGAGCAATTTCTTGAAAATGGAGAATTAACTGAAGAACAACTAAAAAAAGGCATTAGAGAAGGAGTCCTTAATCATGGACTTGTGCCTCTTCTCTGTGGCTCTGCATTTAAAAATAAAGGGGTGCAATTAGTACTTGATGCAGTTGTTGATTATTTACCTGCTCCTGTAGATGTTCCCCCTATTCAAGGGGTATTGCCTAGCGGGGACGATGCGGTAAGACCTTCAGATGATAATGAGCCTTTTAGTGCCCTTGCTTTCAAAGTAATGGCTGATCCATATGGAAAGCTTACTTTTGTGAGAATGTATTCTGGAGTTCTTGAAAAAGGAAGTTATGTATTGAATTCAACTAAGGATACAAAAGAGAGGATTTCCAGATTAGTAATTTTAAAAGCTGATGATCGTGAAGAGGTTGATCAATTGCGGGCAGGTGATTTAGGAGCTGTTCTTGGTTTGAAAAATACAACTACGGGAGATACTTTATGTTCAACAGAAGAACCAATTGTTTTAGAAACTTTATTTGTTCCTGAACCTGTAATTTCTGTAGCTGTAGAGCCAAAAACAAAAGGAGATATGGAAAAGCTTTCAAAAGCTTTAGTAGCTCTGGCTGAAGAGGATCCTACATTTCGAGTGAGTACAGACCAAGAGACAAATCAAACTGTTATTGCTGGGATGGGCGAGCTTCATCTTGAAATTCTTGTTGATCGAATGCTGAGAGAATTTAAAGTTGAGGCAAATATAGGCGCCCCACAAGTTTCGTATAGAGAAACAATCAGAACTAGTTCCAGAGGAGAGGGTAAATTTGCACGTCAAACGGGTGGTAAGGGTCAATATGGACATGTTGTTATTGAAATGGAGCCAGGTGAACCAGGATCAGGCTTTGAATTTGTTAATAAAATTGTTGGTGGTGTTGTTCCGAAGGAATATATTGGCCCAGCTTCTAATGGAATGAAAGAAACTTGTGAATCAGGAGTTTTAGCTGGTTATCCGTTGATAGATGTCAAGGTAACTATGGTTGATGGTTCATTTCACGATGTTGATTCCTCAGAGATGGCATTTAAGATTGCAGGCTCAATGGCCTTTAAAGATGGCGTTAAAAAATGCAACCCTGTTCTTCTTGAACCCATGATGAAAGTAGAAGTAGAAGTTCCAGAAGATTTCTTAGGCTCTATTATTGGTGATCTGTCCTCTCGAAGAGGCCAAGTAGAAGGTCAATCTATTGAAGAAGGTCAATCTAAGGTACAATCCAAAGTTCCATTGGCCGAAATGTTTGGCTACGCTACTCAACTTCGATCAATGACCCAAGGTCGAGGTATATTTTCCATGGAGTTCAGCAATTATGAGGAAGTTCCTCGTAATGTTGCTGAAGCAATTATTTCCAAGAATCAGGGCAATTCCTGATCTCTATAAACAATCCATTATTATTCTCCTGATTCTTTAAAAAAATGGCACGCGAGAAGTTCGAAAGAAACAAGCCCCACGTCAATATTGGCACTATTGGGCATGTTGATCACGGCAAAACAACTCTTACAGCAGCAATTACTAATGTTCTTGCTAAGAAGGGACAAGCTAAAGCCCAAGACTATGGGGATATTGATGGCGCTCCTGAAGAGCGTGAAAGGGGTATCACCATTAACACTGCACATGTTGAGTATGAAACTGGAGCAAGACACTATGCACACGTAGATTGCCCTGGTCATGCCGATTATGTGAAAAATATGATCACAGGTGCTGCTCAAATGGATGGAGCAATTCTTGTATGTGCAGCTACTGATGGCCCTATGGCTCAAACGAAAGAGCACATTCTTTTAGCAAAACAAGTTGGAGTCCCAGCATTAGTTGTTGCATTAAACAAATGTGACATGGTTGATGATGATGAGATTATTGAACTTGTTGAGATGGAAATAAGCGAACTCTTAGAAGGTTATGGTTTTAACGATGTTCCAATTGTTAAAGTGTCTGGCCTCAAGGCTTTAGAAGGTGATGCTGATTGGGAAGCTAAGGTAGAGGAATTAATGGAAGCAGTTGATTCTAATATTCCAGAGCCTGAGAGGGAAGTAGATAAGCCTTTCCTTATGGCTGTAGAAGACGTTTTCTCAATTACAGGTAGAGGAACGGTCGCTACTGGGCGTATAGAAAGGGGTAAGGTCACAGTTGGAGAGGAGGTTGAGATTGTTGGGATTAGAGATACACGACTTACAACAGTTACTGGTGTAGAAATGTTCCGTAAACTTCTGGATGAAGGAATGGCTGGGGATAATGTGGGACTACTTCTTAGAGGGATTCAGAAAGAAGATATTGAGCGTGGAATGGTTCTTGTAAAGAAAGGATCAATTACTCCCCATACTCAATTTGAGGGCCAAGTTTATGTTCTAAAAAAAGAAGAAGGGGGAAGACATACTCCATTCTTCGCTGGCTATAGGCCACAGTTTTATATCCGTACAACTGACGTTACTGGTCAGATCACAGCATTTACTGCAGAAGATGGCAGTAATGTTGAAATGGTCATGCCTGGTGACAATATTAAGATGACAGGAGAGTTGATTTGCCCAGTAGCAATTGAGCAAGGCATGAGATTTGCTATTAGAGAAGGAGGCAGGACTATTGGTGCTGGTGTTGTTTCAAAGATTCTTAAATAAAATTTGGCCTAAAAGAAAAAATTAGGCTCGTAATAGTTTAGATTGAACGCTTGAGCTATCTATCTTCTCGTGGTTAGAAGCTCAAGCTAGCAACTAGAAAATTTATTTTCTTTTTTAAAGGAATTTATAAGAACTGTCATGTCAACTGCAATTGCCCAGCAGAAAATAAGAATTCGCTTAAAAGCTTTTGATAGGCGAATGCTTGACCTTTCATGTGAGAAAATTATTGAGACAGCTGATAACACAGCTGCAACTGCAATAGGTCCCATCCCTTTACCTACAAAAAGGAAGATTTATTGTGTTTTAAGATCACCTCATGTTGATAAAGATTCAAGAGAGCATTTTGAAACTCGTACTCATAGAAGGATTATTGATATTTATAGTCCTTCTGCAAAGACCATTGATGCTTTGATGAAGCTTGATTTGCCAAGTGGAGTTGATATTGAAGTTAAGCTCTAAGAATACAAATCTCTCACAATTGCCAATATGTTATTAGGATCAAGAAACCTATAGGATTTCCGAGTGGCAGACTTAGCAGTCAGGGAGTTGCCTTTGTTTCCTCTTCCTGAGATTGTGCTTTTCCCTCAGGAGGTTCTTCCTCTTCATATTTTTGAGTCCAGATATCGGATGATGCTTAAGACTGTCTTGGATACTGATAGTCGTTTTGGAGTTGTTCGATTTAATCCAAATGAGAAGAAAATTGCAGAAGTTGGATGTTGTGCTCAAATTATTCGACATCAAACTTCTGAAGATGGGCGAAGCAATATAGTCACGGTTGGCCAGCAACGTTTTAGGATTCTGGAAATTACAAGAAAAGCCCCTTTTAGCTCAGCATTAGTTAGTTGGATAGATGATGAACCAGTTGATAATCAAGCGGCCTTAAATAGTCTTGCCTCTTCAGTTTTGGTGGCTTTGAAAGATGTGATTTCTTTGACAGCAAAGTTGAATGATTCAGATAGGTCTATGCCTGAAGGATTGCCAGAGATGCCTAGAGAATTATCTTTCTGGATAGCTGCCCACTTAGGAGGTCCAGTTGTAGATGAACAACAATATCTTTTGGAGTCGACCAATACTTTTAGCAGACTTTCGCGTGAGTATGAAATGTTAGATCATACGCGAAGACAGCTTGCCGCAAGAACTGCATTAAAAGAAACATTAAGCAATGCAGATCAGCCTAATATTTAATGTATACCTTTTTAATACTTATTGTTTTATGTATTGGCTTAATAGCTGTATTTAATTGGTTTAAGAGTAATAGAAAATATAGATCGAAAGAATCAGTTTCTTTCGCTTATGATGCATGGACGAATGATAGATTGTTGGAAAGATTATGGGGCGAACATATTCATCTTGGATATTACAATTCTAATTTTCTTAAGAATGACTTTAAGCATGCAAAAATAGAATTTGTTCATCAATTAGTGTCTTGGAGTGGTTTAAAGAATCTTCCTAAAGGTTCGAAAATACTCGATGTGGGATGTGGCATAGGAGGAAGTGCAAGAATTCTTGCAAGTGAATATCAATTTGATGTATTGGGAATTAGTATTAGCAAAGAACAGGTAAAGCGAGCAAATGAGTTAACCCCAGAACATTTAACATGTCGATTTGAAGTAATGGATGCCCTGGATTTGCAATTAGAAGAGGATACTTTTGATGGTATTTGGAGTGTTGAAGCTGGCGCACATATGCCAAATAAGCAACTTTATGCAGATCAAATGCTCCGTGTTTTACGACCTGGTGGCATTTTGTCTGTAGCCGATTGGAATAAAAGGAATATTAAAGATAAGCCTATGAATCTTATTGAAAAGATAGTAATGAAACAGCTTTTAAATCAATGGTCTCATCCAGAATTTTCAAGCATTCTTTCTTTCAAGAATAATTTATTAAATAGTAATTACAATAATCGTTTAGTAGAAACACAAGATTGGACTAGATTTACTTTACCCTCTTGGATAGACTCTATCTTAGAAGGAATAAAGAGCCCAAATGTTTTTTTGGAATTGGGCCCAAGTTCATTTGTTCAAGGTTTGAGGGAGATCCCCACAATTCTTCTAATGAGATGGGCTTTTTCTATGGGTTTAATGCAGTTTGGAGTTTTTAAGTTAAAGGACTAAATTAATCTATTTCTATTGAGGCATTTGAGTATGTTCCGAAGTGAACTATATGGTCACAAAATACTTTTAATTTAGGTAATAAGTCATTATGCATATCTATTGACTTTTGTTTTATTTCTATATCAATGAAGAAAACATATTCTCCTAATTCTCTTTTTGAAGGTCGAGATTCTATGCGACTCATATTTAATCCCAGATTTGCGATGCAATCTAATGCTTTTAATAAAGCGCCTGGAGTGTTTGACTTTAATGAAAATGCAATACTTGCAAGATCTCCCTTTTTTGAACTTTCTGTATTTTTTAGCAAAATAAAACGAGTGCAATTTCCTGCAACGTCATTGATTGGGTAAGCAAGCTCTGTAATGTCTTTTTCGGGTAGCATTGCCCGTGAGCCTATAGCAGCTCTGAATTTGCTACCTCGGACCATTTTGACAGCTGCAGAGGTTGAATTTGTGGGCAGTTGTATTGCGTTAGGTAGATTCTTGTTTAGCCACCCACTGCATTGAGCCAATGCTTGTGGATGAGATAAAACTTCAGAAATTTCATTTAGAGAGCCACTGCCTATTAATGCATGCCTTATAGGTAGGACTAAGGCTCTTTTGATAAATAGATCTGGATTGCTCCATAAAGCGTCTAAAGTTGCAGATACTCCACCTTCCACAGAATTCTCTATAGGTACTACAGCAGCTTCACAATGTTTATTTGCAACATATTCAATTACTGATCTAAGGCCAGGCAAAGGAAAAAGCTCGGCCTGGTCAAGCTTTTCAAGCTTTGCTAATTCACAAGCAGCTTGCTCTGCATATGTTCCTTTTGGTCCGAGATAGGCCACTTGAGTTGGCATTAGTGAAAAAAGAGCATAAGTGCAGATATGATCATGCCGCGTCTGTTGTCAATCATGTCCTTGGCCTTTAATGCAAGGCAAAAAATTGACTTGCCAGTTACAAGCAATGTAGAGCGACTTCCTGATTATCTACTACAACAGGAAAGGGTTGTTGGTGCAATGCTGGATTCGAACAAACTTGTTGCTTTGGGTGGAGGTAATTTTAGTTATAAAGTGACCAGCTTCAAGGTTTTTCAACTTCAAGTAAATCCTGTAGTGGCAATTGCAGTTGTTAATAGTGAGAACCTATTAAGAATGCATGCAACCGATAGCACTTTGGATGGATTGGGTCTAGTTGAAGATTTTCAGTTAATGCTTGATGCGAATCTTAGAGCAACTGACAGAGGTTTGGAAGGTGAAGCATTGTTAGGCGTCACGGTTAGTCAGCCACCGCTATTAAGATTGATTCCACCAAAAATCTTGGAATCTACAGGACAATCAATATTAAACGGCATATTGCTGGGTATCAAAGGGAGGGTATCCAAGCAATTGATAGAAGATTTCAGGCAATGGTGTGAAGAGGAATAGTTATTTTTTGGGTGAAATAATTTTTGAAAGAAATGACAATCTGTGCAATTTTGTAGGCCCAAACTTTTGTAACGCTTTCCGATGAACTTCTGTTCCATAACCAACATTTTTTTCTAAGGAGTACTTGGGAAATGTCGATGCAAGATCTCTGATAAGAGAATCTCTAGCCTCTTTTGCTAAAACACTTGCTGCTGCTATTTCTGGTGAATATCTATCGCCTTTGATTAAGGTCTTTTGGTTACCTTCCCAAGTCCTAAGAGGTAAAACGCCATCAATTAAAAGAAGTTCAGGTTCGATTGGAAGTCTATAGATTGCTCGTAACATTGCCTTTTCTGTTGCTTCTCTTATTCCTAGTAATTCAATTTCATTTACAGAAGCCTCTCCTATTCCCCAACCCATTGAAAGTTGTTGAATTAAAGGTACTAAAGTAGCCCTAGATTTTGATGTTAATAACTTACTATCTTTAAGTCCTGCGCCAATTAAAGTTACCTGACTTTTTTTTTTAAGTATTACTGCACCTGCAAAAACAGGACCAAATAGTGCACCTTTACCTACTTCATCTATTCCAGCAATTATTTGTTTTTTTGTCACATTAATTAGATGCAGAAGATCTTCTCCTTCTTCTTCGAGGTTCATCTAAATCTTCTTCAGCTTCAATTGATTCCTGAGGATGCTCTTGCTCTTTGTTGATAATTGACTCGCCTTCTAGATTTGAATTAATACTTTCATCGATATTAAGATCTAAATCTGAGGATAAATTATCTTTAACACCTTGTTCAAAAACCTGATTATCTTCTTTATTTTTCATCATGTTCTGACCATTAAGAATAGTACTTGAATTATTTATAGCTTTATCATCAGATTTCTCTAGGTTTACCTTCTTAGGTGTCTCAGACCTAATTATATTTACCATCAGATTTTTATTAGATGCTTGATCTTCAATTAATATTGCTGGGTTGATTCCAAGATGACTAAATACATTTTCATGCTCTTCATCCATTTCTAAATTTACAATTTCTGTTTCTTGTTTGGAATTAAATGATTCTGAATCATTTTCCTGATTTGTATTTTCAATACTATTAGTTATAGAAGCTTCTTTGTTGACTTCAACAGGATCTGAATTTTTACTTTTGTCGTTCCATTTGCTTGTTTTTTTGTTCGATTCTTCTGATTGTATTAAGCCACCCTTGCTAGCTATTGGTTGAATATCATCTTTCTTTGGTATTTCTACTAAATGCCCAAGACCTTCACATTCTGAGCAGGTTTTACTGAAAAGTTCATATATATTTTGACCTTGTCTTTTTCTAGTCAACTCAACTAATCCAAGCTCTGTTAGTTGAGCTATCTGTGGTCTTGACTTATCATTTTTTATTGCTGATGTGAAATATTCTAATAATTGTAGTTGATCTCTTCTTGATTCCATATCAATAAAATCAATAATAATTACACCGCCAATATTTCTAAGCTTCAGTTGTCTGGCTATTTCAACAGCAGCTTCACAATTGGTCCAAAGAACTGTTTCTCTAGAATTAGCAGATTTCGTAAAAGAACCTGAATTTACATCAATAACGGTTAAGGCTTCTGTTGGCTCAATAATTATATAACCACCAGAAGGTAAGTCTACTCTTGGCTTTAAAGAGTTGTAGATTGTGGTATCTATTTTATAATGTTCTAATAGATTTGTTGGATGCTTATGTTCTTCAATTACTATATTTGTTTCTTCACCTAGAAACGCTTTTGCTTTTTCTAATGAATCAGAATTATTAACAATAACTTTAGAAAGATTTGTAGATGCATTATCTCGAAGGACTCTATTAATAAAGTCTTCTTCTCTATTTAGTAAGATTGGTGGGGATGAGGTTTCAGAAGCACTTAGGATTGACTCCCATTGTTTAAGAAGTTTTTCTAGGTCATTTATAATTAACTCTTCATTAACTTCATTTGCTTCAGAACGAATTAAGAGACCTGTACCTGGTGGTTTGATTAATACGCCAAGTGCCCTTAATCGATTCCGTTCATTTTCTGCATTAATGTTTCTAGATATATTTACACCTTGACCATTTGGTTGCAGGACAAGATATCTGCCAGGCAGTGAAAGCTTTCCTGTTAACCGTGGGCCTTTAGAGCCTGTAGGCTCTTTCATTACTTGAACTATTACTTTTTGATGTGGATCAAGCAATTCATTAATGCTTGCTGCATTTTTATGGCGTCTTAAAGGACCAAGATCTGTAACATGAATAAATCCATTTTTTTCACTTGCTCCAATATTTACAAAAGCTGCATCTATTCCAGGTAGAACATTTTCAATTCTTCCTAAATAGACATCGCCAATTTGATAGCGACCTTGTGCGACGATTAATTCGTCTACTCGCTCATCGGTCAGCAACGCTGCGATTCTTACATCTTCATCGATGACAATTTTTTGCGGCATATAAAAAAGTAAAATCCTGCTTGGCTGACTTGTGAATTACCTTGCAGATTCTCTGCAAAGAGTTAGCTAATAATTAATAATCCAGAGCTCTTTGGAAGAATTTTTTAACGTTCCTATCAGAAAGGGATTTTAATATCCAGATGTTTCTTCCTGGATTTCTTTAGTAGAGAACAGACTTTCTTCCAAAAACTTTGGTTGCAAAGCTCAAAATGAGCTATTTCGCTAACACATTTTTAATATTAGCACCCTTTTAAGACTAATTGAATTCTTTTTAGTTCTTTTATCTCCAGAGACTCATTTAAAGATTCTTCAAGCCAGCTTTTAATATAATTTGGTTTTATGCTTCCTCCTATAGAGGTAATTAGAGAGTCAAATTCAATCTCAATATGATCTTTCCCTAATAAATTATAATTCTTTATTTTCAGACTTTTTAATTCTTTTTTAAAATCTCTTTCTCTACGCCTTCCTTTTTTATCATTATCTATCCATATCAACTTCTTTTTATTTAAGATACTATGAATACCTTTATTTAATTCTGTTAATTCAAGTAATTTTTTTGAGACGGTAGTTAATTTGAAACACCACTTTGCTTCAGAAATTTCTTGAGAAAGACTTATCTTTTTGATTGGTACTTCTTCTATATAAAGTAAATTTACTCCATTGGGTAAATAAGCTTGGATTTGTTTAAGTGTAATTTCTGGGTCTACCTTAGAAAAAAAATCAAGCTGCATCCATTCTCCTAATGCTTCAACCCCCAGTGGTAATGCAAGTGCAAATTCTATTCTTGGTAATGGATGAAAACCACCAGAGTAACTAACAGGTAATTGGCTTCTTCGTAAACTCCTCTCAAAGATTCTCATAAGATCTAAATGACTGATTAGATGCATTGGACTCTTCTTTTCAAAGCGAATTCTGAGACGACAAAGCCTTTCAGTAGGAGGTTGGTGTGAAATCCTAAGAGTTGGTATATCGGGTGGATCCACTATTTGGTTGTGCCCCAATTCAGGCCCGCATACCCCACAACTACTACAAGCATTAAATGAACAATCTTCAACGACTGTTTCATTAAGAGCTAATTGAAAATCTTTTATTAGCCATTTCTTAGTAATACCAGTATCAATATGGTCCCATGGGAGTGGTTGTAAGCAGAATTGGACTAAGTCTTCTTTTTTAAATGATTTAGCGATTCCCCAATTACCCATCTCAAGTTTTCTAAGTTTTTCATTTAGACCTGTTTTCTTGATTGCAGAAGACCATGCTGCATACGCCTTGTCTTGCGACTCATACCATGCATCCATTCCTGCGCCTGCCTCCCACGCTTCTTTGATAACAGGAGCTAAATTTCGATCTCCTCGGCCAAGGAAATCTTCAATGCAAGAAATTCTTACGTCAGTAAAATTTACTTTGATGCCTCTTAACGAACGAAAGGATTCTTTGAGAAGTTTTTGCAGCCTGATAAATTCCATTTTTGAAACGCTATGCCATTGAAATGGTGTGTGAGGTTTAGGAGTAAAATTACTGATTGTGATATTGAGATTTAGATGACCTATAAATTTGCATTCTTTTTGAAGCCATGAACATGTTTTGGTAATTCCAAGAACGTCTTCATCTGTTTCTCCTGGTAGACCAATCATGAAATACAACTTCACTTTTTTATAACCATTTTCCATAGCCTTGCGAATCCCATTCAATAGTTCTTCATCAGTAAGTCCTTTGTTGATGATGTTTCTGAGTCTTTGCGTTCCTGCTTCTGGAGCGAAGGTTAAGCCGGCTTTTCTTGTTCCTCCTAAAATATGAGCAATATCATCATTGAATCTATCTACTCTTTGACTAGGAAGTTGCAAGGTTATATTTTTGTCTGATAATCGGTTCTTAAGCTCAACTCCAACTGCTGGTAAGGCTAAGTAATCACTACAACTTAGAGATAAAAGTGAAAAATCACTATATCCAGTCTTTCCTATTCCTTGTTCTACAGAGTTGATTATGTCATTCGGGTGAACATCTCTTGCTGGTCTGGTTAGCATTCCTGGTTGGCAAAAACGACATCCTCTTGTGCAGCCTCTTCTGATCTCAATTGTGAGACGATCATGAACGGTCTCAATATTAGGAACTAATCCCGTTCCGTAATAAGGGATAGGATTAGCAACTCGTCGAGTTATTTTTTCTGGAGCATTTTGTATTAAAGGTTTAATCAATGAAGAATTCTTGACTTGTTGATATAAGGAAGGAACATATATTCCTGGTACTTCAGATAAATAAAGTAAGCATTCCGAACGCTTTAGGCCTAATTTTTTTGATTCATTAAAAACTAACCCTATTTCTGGCAGGAGTTCCTCACCATCTCCAAGTGCAAAAAAGTCAAAGAAGTCTGCATAAGGTTCAGGATTGCTAGTTGCTGTTGGCCCACCTGCAAAAATCAATGGACTTGCCAAAGGGTCATTTACACAGAGGTTTTCCCTTTCGTTAGAAAAAATTTCTATTTGTGCCAAGTCAAGCATCTCTAAGATGTTTGTAGCACCCAACTCATAACTAAGACTAAAACCTAAAAGATCAAAGGTCCGTAAAGGCTTGCGGGATTCAATTCCAAACAATGGGATTGATTGTGCTCTTAGAACACGTGTTAAATCCTTCTCTGGAAGATAAGCCCGGTCGCATATTTGATGAGGAAGATTGTTAAGAATGGAATAAAGAATGATATGCCCTAAATTGCTGGCTCCAACTTCATATATTTCTGGATAACTAAGCACCCAATGGACCTTTTTGGAGCACCAATCTTTCTTCTCTACACCAAGCTCATATCCCATGTATTGAGCTGGTTTATGGATCTCATTGCTAATTAGTTGATCAAAATCAATTTGATCGAAAGGTTTGGTGGTTTTTGAATTAATTCTTGAAACGATTGTCAAAGTTGAAAAACCTTTTCATATATATCGTATGTATTTAGTTAACACAGGGGTACATTTCATAGCAGTATGAAAGAGTTTAAAATTCTTTTTTCTCGTGGTTCAGGTCAACGGAAATTATCTAAAACTCAAGGCGGGATATCTTTTCCCTGAGATTGCAAGAAGAGTAAATGCTTATAGTGAATCAAACCCAGATACGAACTTAATCAGACTTGGTATAGGAGATGTTACAGAACCTCTTCCTCTGGCTTGTTGTCAAGCAATGAAAGAAGCTATTGAAGAGATGGCAACAAATAATGGCTTTCACGGATATGGGCCTGAGCAGGGTTATCTTTGGTTAAGGGAAGCGATAGCCGAAAATGCTTTTCAATCTAGAGGATGCAAAATTGCTGAAGACGAAATCTTTGTTTCCGATGGTTCCAAATGTGATAGCAGTAACATTTTGGATATTATTGGCGATGGGAATCGCATTGCAGTAACTGACCCTGTCTATCCAGTTTATGTAGATAGCAATGTAATGGCTGGTAATACTGGATTTTCTGGCTCCAATAGTCGATATGAGGGGCTTTCATACATTGCATTAGATGCAACTAATGGCTTTGTCGCGGAAATTCCTACTTCACCAGTTGATTTGATTTATTTGTGTTTTCCAAATAATCCAACAGGTGCAGTTGCTACTAAGGAGCATTTGGCTGATTGGGTGGAATATGCCATCAAAAATAATGCACTAATCTTGTTTGATGCTGCTTATGAGGCATTTATTACAGACCCATCATTGCCACATTCTATTTTTGAGATAGATGGTGCAAGAGAGTGTGCGATTGAATTTCGCTCATTTTCTAAAAATGCTGGTTTCACAGGTACTAGATGTGCCTACACTGTTATCCCAAAGTCTCTTAAAGGGAAAACTGCTAATGGTGAAGCAGTAGATTTATGGTCTTTGTGGAATAGGCGACAAAGTACTAAGTTCAATGGTGTTAGTTATATTGTTCAAAGAGGCGCTCAGGCGGCTTTTTCCCTGGATGGAAAGTCACAGATTGAGAAGTTGGTTCATTTTTATATGGAGAATGCTCAAATTATTAGAAACCAATTATCAAAATCCGGATTTGAAGTTTATGGAGGACAAAATGCACCTTATGTATGGATAGGAGCCCCTAATGGAATCAGCTCATGGGATTTCTTTGATTTATTACTTAATAAGGCCAATGTTGTAGGTACTCCTGGAAGTGGATTCGGCGCTGCAGGAGAAGGCTATTTTAGACTTTCTGCCTTTAATTCTCGCAAAAATGTAGAAGAAGCCATGCAAAGGATAGTTAGAATTTGACTTAGAGTTTGTGTTGTTATCCCTCTTGAAAAGTAGATTGAAAGAAATCAACAATTTTCAGATGGTAGGAACTCCAGGTCGTAGCCCTGGCGGTGCGGCGGTTGTTGAAAAGCAGTCTGTACGATTAAGGAACAAGTCGCCTAGATATAAGGTGTTACTTCATAATGATCCAGTTAACACAATGGACTATGTGGTTACAACTTTGCGTCAGGTTGTTCCTCAATTAAGTGAGCAAGATGCCATAGCAATTATGCTTGCAACTCATAATACTGGTGTGGGCTTAGTAATTGTTTGCGATCTTGAACCTGCTGAATTCTATTCAGAGTCTTTAAAAGCAAAAGGTCTTACTAGTACTATTGAGCGAGAAAACTGATTAAATTTATTAGTTTGATTTTTAAGCATTGGATTGTTCAGCGCAGAAACTGGATTCCATCAATATTGCTTTTACCTATCCTTTATTTATTAGGCTGGTTAGTTGTTCAACCTTTAAATT
>QCFU01000001.1 GCA_003278305.1 Prochlorococcus sp. AG-363-M21 | reverse complement strand
GGAAATACTTCTGTAAGAACAAATCTATTTCTATAGTTATTATATTTTGATACCTAAAGGCGCAATTAGCGATCATTTTGGTCAAATTTAAATCACTAAGACCTTATAAAAAATTCTCCCATGCTTAAAGCAGGAATTGTTGGATTGCCAAATGTTGGAAAATCAACCTTGTTTAATGCTTTGATTGCAAATGCAAAGGCACAGGCTGCAAATTTCCCATTTTGTACTATCGAACCAAATGTAGGAACAGTCTCAGTTCCTGATGAGAGATTAAACCTGCTTGCGAAACTTAGTTCTAGTAAGCAAGTAATTCCAACTCGGATTGAATTTGTTGATATTGCTGGACTTGTTAAGGGAGCTAGTCAAGGAGAGGGATTAGGAAATAAATTTCTTTCAAATATAAGAGAAGTTGATGCCATAGTTCATGTAGTGCGATGCTTTGATGATGACAATGTTGTGCATGTTTCTGGAAGCGTAGGACCTATTCGAGATATAGAAATAATTAATTTAGAACTTGCATTGGCAGACATGACCCAAATAGAGAAAAAAAGAGAACGTTTAAAAAAACAAACTCGTACTAGTAAAGATGCACAAATAGAAGATCAGCTTTTAGCTAGAATTTATTTGACTCTTCAGGAAGGTAAGGCTGCAAGAACCTTGGCTATTACTCCAGAAGAGGAATTGGTTCTAAGACCTTTGGGTTTACTTACTCTAAAGCCAATTATTTATGCTACAAATTTAAGTGAAGGAGATCTTGATGGAGGAAATTCATACTCTAAAGAGGTTATTAACTTGGCGAAATTAGAGAATACTAAAAGTATAAAAATTTCAGCTCAAGTAGAGTCTGAATTGATTGATTTGGGCGAGCAAGAAAGAGTTGACTATTTAAAAGATTTAGGAGTGCAATCTGGAGGGTTAGAGGTTCTAATAAAAGCGTGTTATCAGTTGTTAGGTTTAAGAACTTATTTCACTACAGGAGAGAAGGAGAGTAGAGCATGGACTATTAGTACAGGAATGAAGGCGCCACAGGCCGCAGGAGTAATACATACTGACTTTGAGAAAGGGTTTATTAGAGCTCAGACTATTGGATATAAAAAGTTGCTAGAGGCAGGCTCTATGAATGAAGCTAAAAACAGAGGATGGGTCAGGAGTGAAGGTAAAGAATATCTTGTAGAAGAAGGAGATGTAATGGAGTTCTTATTTAATGTATAGGTAGTTTCCTCTCTATCTTTGAGGCATGAATTCACTTTGCTTTATTTATAGTCTTTGGTGAAATTCCAAGAGTAACTCTGACATATTTTTTTGGCTCATAACAAGATCCGAGTTGAACAACGCCCTTAAGTGTTCCCTGGAAATAATTATTTTCTCCTGGACCTTGAGAAATAAATCTTCGGATTTGTATTGTTGATAGTTGTTTGGCCTTCCCTAATGCATTCATAACATCTTCTGGATTGTCAGATAAAACCTTCACTTGCGTTGTCGAAATTATTTTTATACCACCCTCAACTATTTCTGAGGTTAGTCCTTCTTTAGTTGGATAAGAGCTGCATGAGGCAAAGGTTTTTTCAATAGCAAAAAAAGATAGGGCAATGGCAGTAAAAATAGAGGCCTTTGAAAACATGTGGAAACATATCTAATAAGTCACTATTCTATTATTCAGAAAACCTTGCTATGACCAGTACTTCATAATCACGAGGTTGAGATAACTCCTATAGTAGTCAGTCTCAAATCCTTCTCATATCAGGTCTAACCATCGAAAATCTAGTCTAACTTTTCTCGTGTTTGGTCTAACCATCTTTTAGAAGGTCGAACGTCAGTTATAGCCTGATGCAATGTAGTTCCTAATTTAATACGTGAACAATCTAAAATAAATAACTAGCCAATCTATAATAGCTAGATGAAAATTTTTTGTATCCTTTTATACTAAATTATGATGAGTTAGCTATAATAGGGAAAAATATTTCAACCCTAAGGTCATGGCAAGGGAAAGGACCCAGCTAAACATAAAGATTGATCCAGATCTATTGCTCAAGCTGAAATCAGAGGCTATTAAGAGCGGAAAAACATTGACGGAATTTGTTGTTCAGCAATTAAAAAATATGCCCAAAAAGAATGATGAGGATCAGCTAGAAAAAAGACTTTTAAAGCTTGAGAAGTTCCTTATGATAGATAAGAAAGCACCAGGAAAAGGGAAACAGATAGGGACTATTTTTTCTGATGAAGGGGCTAAGGAATATGGGGAAACCGCTAGGATGGAATTTCTAGCATATGCAAAAAAGAAGAACCTTGGTATTTATGATGCATTGGAAGAGCTGGATCGCCATCTCCTCAACTATCCTCACGGCGATAATGAGTTAATTTATCAGATCTTATTGGGCACACATGAATTAACCGGTTTAGAGATGACTATTGCTTATAGATATGGTTCTTGCGCGCTGAGATCTGCGCTAAATGACATGACAAATGATCCTTTAGAGAGATTAAATAAAGCGTTTCTTGATGCTGTTATTACTAAAAGTCTTGTTTGAGTTCTCTAGATTTAGTTTATTGAGATAATATTTTTTTTATTTTTAGATTCCTTTAAAGTTAAAAGAAATGTACTATCTTCTCAAAGATATCTAGGAACAAGAAAGTACTTGCCTTTTTAAAGAAAAAATAATTATCTAGCTAAACTATAATGCCTAGCTAATCTATAATGCCTAGACACTTCTTCCTGCATTTTATCTATTTTAAATTTCCTTTTAATGTACTATTATTGCAATAATAATTACTTTAAACATGAAGGTTATTTACCTATCTAGAAGGTTTTTAATTTTTATACTTGTGATCTTTGGGGCACTGGTTTATGGATTAAGTTTTTGTATGACTTCTTCTGACTTCGATGACAAGAGTCAAGTTTCGCCAGCTCTGCTTAAAAATTCAAATAACAAATAATAGTGAAACTTTCTTAGGTTGAGACTGAATTCTTGATTGCCTCCTGCCCTTATCATGAGTTGCATCTTGCAAGCAGAAGGGTCAGGGTGCCCTAAGAAAGAGGAGCTCACATCCTTCTCAAAGCTTGTTTAACCATCGGAAATTTAGTCCAAAATTTATTCGTGTTTGATCTATTCATTCTTTGCGTGATCAATCACCTGTCATTTCTTGATGAGCTGGAGTTCTTGTTTGATATATGGCCAAGTCTCTTCCTTTTTGGGAATATTTTTGTTTTACATAGTCTTTTTCTGATCAATAATTCTTTCCAACATTTGATTGTTGCCTAACTAATTCGAAGAATTCTTGTTTAAGTATTGGATCATGACGGAAATCTCCCCGAACAACTGAATTAATCATGCTTGTGTCTGGTTCTTTGACCCCACGCCATTTCATACAATAATGCTGAGCTTTTATGATAATCCCTAGACCTTTAGGTTCACATAAATTCTCAATTTCATCAGCAAGAATCATGACAGCTTCTTCCTGAATATGAGGTCTCGAAAAAACCCAATCTGCAACTCTTGCAAACTTAGATAGTCCAATAACTTTTTCTCCTGGCTTAATCCCTATCCAACAATCACCCAAAATTGGAACCAAATGATGTGAGCAGGCAGAACGAACAGTAATTGGCCCAACAGTATAGATTTCATCTAGATTCTTGTCGTTTGGGAAACTGGTGACTTTTGGTTGTTTATGATATCTACCTTTAAAAACTTCGTTAATGTACATTCTTGCAACTCTCTCAGCTGTTTCTTGAGTGTTATGGTCATTTTCGATATCTATTAAAAGGGTTTTCAGAAGATCTCTGACTCTTGAGGAAACCTCTTTCTCTAGAGTTTCTAATTCGCCTGGATATATATATTCTGCAATATTATCGTTAGCGTGGAATCTAGTATTGTCAGCTTTAATACGTTCGCGGATTATTTCAGAGACCAACTTGCAAGAAATTTGCTCTTCTTTTTCTTCATTTATATTTTTGTTTGGTTTTGTAGAAGTCATTAGATTAAGAAAAAATTACAAATTAATTGCAAATGATCTTTGGATAAGCGCTATTTCTAAAGCCTGAGCACAATAGCACATCATATAAAACGAGCTTAAAAAAGCCTGATCATCTATATTTATGAATTTCAAACAAGTAAATTATATAACATGCAGCCCAACATGTGATCTTGTTTTCGGTCATTAAATAAATGCTTGCTCTTAGGAGTTGTAAAAATGAAATCAAGATTAATGAGCTTCATGGCATAGATAGCCTCGAGATTTTTTAAATCATGAATCAATTGCTATTTTCAGGCGAGCTTTTTTTGACATCATCTAGAAACTTATCTTTCGCTTGATTGGGTCAAATGAAATATCAGCAAGCTTTTTAGTGATCGGATGGTTTATTAAACACTTATGCAAGCTTGAGCAGGGTTGCCCATATGGGGATTGTAATTAATGCTGAAACTGTTGTTAGTACAACTAACCAAGTAGCCTTTTCTCCATCTTGATTATTGGCTTGTGCTATTAATAGTACTGAAATGGCTGTAGGCATTGCTGATTGTAAAACCAATGCACTTCTTATCATGTTTGGTAATTGAAGTATTAGACATATAATCATCATCAATGCTGGCAAACCTATGAGTTTTATGAGTAAGCTGCTTTTAACGGATTTAAATTGACTACAAATTGTCTTCCAATTAGGCTTGCCAAGCCAACCAAGACGCATTCCTACAATTAGTAGAGATAAAACTATAATAGTTTTGGATGGTATCCAAAGTATAGAGGTTAGTTGTTCTTTAAATGGTGTTAATTGAACTAATAGAGCTCCAATAAGTCCTTTGATTGCAGGACTTGTAGCTAAAACTTTAGATATATGTTGCCATAGTCTTATGTTTGCTTTGACTGGTTTTTTCTTTAATAATAGTGGTCCAACACTCCAGATGATTATAGTCCCCCCTAAGTCGAAGCCTATGCTGTAAGAAAGTGCTTGCTCTGGGAGTAAAGCTAATGAGATTGGTATTCCAAAATAACCTGTATTTCCAAAACTACTGCCTAATTGCATGGTTAGGCTATTTATATCCTTTTTAAAATTGGGGATAAATCTAATTATTGATATTTGTATGCCAATAGTTAGCAAGGCAATTAGTGCAGAATGAATAAGCGTGTTACTTAACCCTACTTTTAGGAGTATTCCCATTAAGCTAATTGGGATTCCATAATTGATTAGTGGATTAGCTATTTGTTGTGAGGAGCTTTTATAATACTTGCCAAGTAGATATCCAATTATTAAGCATGGGATTACTTCGGCGAGAAGATATAATATCTCCATTGATAAAATATTAGCTTTTGGCTAAGCGAGACAAGTAAGAATTCTTGTCTCCTGCATTTATCCACCCTGTTGCAATTGTTTTCCTATTGCTTAGGCTAATTCTTCCTTTATGAATATGAGATAGACCAGCTGGAAATATCAATAGCTTGCCACGCTCTGCTTTTTCATAATGATTTTGCCAATGAAATTCCGTACCAGCCGAATCAATATCATTACAGTATAGGATCCAAGCGAGTGCACGATGAACTGGTTCTGTGATTTCATCACTAATAGTCCAGTCACAATGCCATTTCTTAAAACCCTCACCAGGTTCGTAGCGCTGTAGATTAAAGATAGGATTTACAAATAAAGATTTACATGGGGAGCATTCCAAGAGGAGCGGGCGCTCTTCTAAGTATCTTTTTAAAGCCGCATTTACGCCACGCATTATCACCTCTGCAAGAGCAAAAGCCTCTGGATCAGAGCGATCAATAGAAACCAAGCTAATATCAGTTGACACTTTTGCAGGGGACTCTTCCGAAGAAGAAGTTTTTGAATTTTCAAAGGAAATGCCACGACATTGCAAATCTATACGTCGATCAAAGAACGATATTATTCCATCAGCCACTGCTTCAAAACCCTTATTTTTGTAACTAGAAATTAATTCCACTTTGTACTTTGCTCCTGCTTTTAATAGTAGATCTTATTACCAAGTAGGATCATTTTATCAGCTTTATTATGTTGGTAATGATATTGAGGGACTTGATTCAGTTGTTGCCATGAAAGAATATTTCTTCTTTGCTTGATTTTATCAAAACACCCTTTAACTTTTTTAGAGTAGAATTAACCCTATGGTCTCAAGTGGGTTTTTGATTAGTTATAGGCTTCTTGTAAACCTCTCTAAAAAATAGGTGTTAAGACGGACTTGCTTGTTTCTTGTCTCATTGCATATTTCATGTAATTACTTTTTTCAATATGTCGTCTTCAAATGCCTTTGATGACTTTCTTGATGATTGTTTTGTAGAGCATGACCCTATTTGTAGCTTGTATATAGAGGATTCATTGTGGTTTGACCAATATGCCTCTAAGCTTGCACAAGAAAGGGTATTGCAAGCTGAACAAAACCAGACTCGTATTTAAGCTCACTTGTTGGTAGGTGTTATTTTCCTGGAGAACTCTTGCTTTATTTAGTAAAGATAAGTATTTGACCGCTGTTGTTCTTAATGAAAAAACATTGATTATTGCACTATTTTAGTTTAAACCTGGTACATGAATCATCTAGGAACAAATTGCTAAAATGAGAAGCCTTCTTACTGGGATGCTAAGTATAACAATGCTTTTAGCAGGGTGCGCGACAACAGGAGAAAAACAATTTTCGAGATTGGATTTGATAAAACAACGGAATTCATTGATTTGTGGTGTCAGTGGCAAAATCCCTGGGTTCAGTTTTCTCAATAGTGATGGTACTTATCAAGGGATTGATGTTGATATTTGCAAAGCATTTGCAGCTGCATTTTTAGGTGATCCAGATAAAGTTCAATACAGACCTTTAACTGCGGCTGAGAGATTTACGGCTATTCGAACTGGAGAAATTGACCTTTTATCAAGAAATACCACTTTAAATTTGAGTCGGGACGCATCTGGGGGCAATAGCTTGACCTTTGCTCCGGTCGTTTTTCATGACGGTCAAGGCCTTATGGTAAAAAAAAATAGTGCAATCAAGACTCTTTCTGATCTATCCAAAGAGTCAATATGCGTTGGCTCCGGAACCACGACAGAGCAAAATATTAATGATGCTTTTGAATCTATATCTGTTTCATATACACCAATAAAGTATCAAGATTTGAATCAAGTGGTCGCAGGTTATTTACAGGGTAGGTGTATGGCTATGACATCTGATCGCTCCCAATTGGCAGCTGCTCGGTCTGGATTTAGAAAGCCTCAAGATCATGTCATTCTTCCAGATGTTCTTAGTAAAGAACCTCTTGCTCCTGCTTCTTTAGGTGGAGACCATAGGTTGTCTGATGCAATGCGCTGGGTTATTTATTCTCTAATATCAGCTGAAGAACAAGGAATTACAAAAGAGAATATTAATGAGAAGCTTATACAAGCAAAAAATAATCCTCAATTAAAGCAATTACGAAGATTTTTAGGTGTTGAAGGGAACCTTGGCGAAAAGTTAGGTTTAGAAGACAAATTTGTAGTAAATGTGATTCAAGCGACAGGTAATTATGGTCAAATTTATAATCGACATTTGGGTCCAAATAGTGATGTGCCTATACCTAGAGGGTTAAATGAGCTTCATACAAACGGTGGTGTTCAAATCTCTCCTCCATTTAATTGATATAAGGAATTAACTTGTTAAATTAAAAAGATGAAAATGCGAAAGGGATTGTGGATTCAGGTATTGGTATTGGCATTGGTATTTTCCCTGATCCTTGTTTTAGTTAATAATATATCTACAAACCTTATAAGATCTGGCCTTGGGTTCGACTTTGGTTGGCTAAATCGAACAGCAGGCTTTGCATTGGCTGAACATGTTTTACCCTATTCTTCATCTGATAATTATGCTTGGGCATTGCTCATAGGTTGGCTAAATAGTTTGAAGGTTATATTTGCCTCCTTAATAATGGCGACTTTAATAGGCTTCTTTGTTGGAATTCTAAGTGCAGGACGTAATACTTTGCTTAGGTTCCTGGCCTCTTTATATGTAACATTCATCAGACAGATTCCACTTCTTTTGCAACTTCTATTTTGGTATTTTGTTGGTTTTTTAAGTATTCAAGGTAACTTGATTGGTCCTTTTAAAGGTATATTGAATATATCCAATCAAGGAATAGTAATTTTAGGCATTAATCTTTCGGCGGAGTTCTCGGCATTATTAATTGGACTTAGTGTTTATAGTGGAGCTTATATCTCTGAAATTGTTCGAGGTGGAATTCAATCTGTTTCTAGAGGGCAATGGGAGGCTTTTAGAAGTCTTGGCTTGGCCGAGAATATAGGCTTAATAAAGGTGATAATGCCTCAAGCATTGCCTGCAATACTTCCGGGATTAACTAGTCAATATTTAAACCTAGCTAAAAATAGTACATTGGCGATTGCTGTTGGTTATTCTGATATATATGCTATAAGCGATACTATTATTACACAAACCGGCAGGGCAATAGAAGGCTTTATTTTGCTTTTAATTAGTTTTTTCTTTCTCAATATTATAATAAGCAATTGTATGGAACTTCTCAATAATAGGCTTTTAAGTTATCAAAAACATTGAAAATCTCATTCATCTTAAAAAAGAGAATATTTTTGAATTTTTGGCAAAAATTTAAAGAAATCGTGTTTTCTAATTTAATTAATAGTTTGGTAGTAATCAGTATAGTTTTTATCTTTTTATTTTCTCTTCTACTTGTATTTAAATGGTTGTTATTTAGTTCTCAATGGGGAGTAGTAACTCAGAATCTACCTTTATATGCATTTGGTGTTTTTCCTGTAGATCAGAGATGGCGGCCATGCCTTTGGTTATTAATTCTAGCCTTTCTTTCAATTGTCACAATCTTTAAACCCCGTTGGAGTTGGTTTGGCAAGGTTTTGCCCATAGCATGGGTAGGTGTAATACCTCTTGGGGTTGGTCTGCTTTCAGGTGGATTAGGTTTATTGCCGGTAGAAAGTAGGCATTGGGGTGGATTTACTCTCACAATACTTCTAATGAGTTGTAGTGCGCTCTTGGCGTTCCCTTTAGGAATAATGTTTGCGATTGGGAGACAAAGCAAATTACCTCTAATTAAATATTTTAGTGCTCTTTATATAGATGCATTAAGAGCAGTGCCTTTAATCTCAATTCTTTTTTTTGGTCAACTTTTAATACCTCTCTTTCTACCTTTAGGAGTTGAAATCAACCGAGTAAGTAGAGCTGTAATTTCTTTCACATTATTTGTTGCAGCTTATATTGCAGAAGATATACGTGGAGGTTGGCAGGCAATACCTAATAGTCAATTGGAAGCCTCTAAGGCACTTGGATTGAGTCAAGCCCAAACTATTAGATTTATTATTCTCCCGCAAGCTTTAACTATTGCATTACCTGCTCTTACAAATCAAGCTATAGGACTTCTCCAGAATACATCTTTAATGTCAATTCTAGGGTTAGTTGAATTGCTTGGCATTAGTAGAAGCATATTAGCCAATCCAGTTTTTATTGGACGTTATATCGAAGTTTATGTATGGCTTGCTGGAATCTATTGGGTTATATGTACAGTTATGGCTCTTTTGTTAAGGCAACTTGAGGAGAAAGTTAGTATTCAGAGAAGAATACGAAAAAACGTATGAGTCATATTATCAGAGCCAATAATTTGGTTAAATCTTTTACTAAGGGATTACGTGCTCTTGATGATATTTCTATGGTAGTTAACAAGCAAGAAGTTTTAGTAGTAATGGGTCCTTCTGGATCAGGCAAAAGTACTCTTATAAGGACTTTTAACGGTCTGGAGACTTTCGATTCTGGAAAGCTTGAAGTTGTAGGTGTACCACTTTATTCAAATCATGACGAACGTAATATTCGTGCAATCAGAAGGAAAGTTGGGATGGTTTTTCAGCAATTTAATTTATTTCCGCACTTATCAATATTAGAGAATATAATTCTTGCTCCTATGAAAGTTCAGAAACTTACTCGGATCGAGGCTGAGGAGCATGCAATGCATCTCTTATCTCAAATGGGGATAACTAAACAAGCAAGAAAATATCCATCTCAACTCAGTGGTGGGGAACAGCAAAGAGTTGCCATAGCAAGAGCCCTTGCTTTGAAGCCAGAATTGCTTTTGTTTGATGAACCCACAAGTGCATTGGATCCAGAACGTGTAAATGAAGTCCTAGATGCCATGCGAACTCTTGCTCAAAAGGGAATGACTATGGTTGTAGTAACTCATGAGGTTGGATTTGCTCGAGAAGTGGCAGATAGAGTCTTGTTTATGGATTCAGGCAAACTAATCGAAATGACTACACCAGATATTTTCTTTTCTAATGCCAAGCATGAGCGTAGTCGAAAATTCTTAAATCAAATAGAAAAATAATATTTTATAAAATCAATACCATTTTTTTAGATTGGTTGAGTTATTGAACTTAAGCATTCTTCTTGAAATTAGGTATATAATTAGCAGAATGACGAATAGAAATAGTCTATTTATTACATAATCCCTCTCCATGTAAGTGCCATATTGTATGCATGGAATCCCTCCCTTTTGATTTATGTGTTCGCGATAGATGCGAAACAGATTAGTTATTTGTAAATTATATTCTTGTTACTTGTGTAAATTAATAAAGTAAGTAAAGTAAGCTTAAATCATTTTTATTTGTTATGAATATTTTCGGAGTTGGGTTGCCTGAAATAGCAATAATTTTTGTACTAGGCCTATTGATATTTGGTCCTAAGAAATTGCCAGAGATTGGTAGGACATTAGGTAAGTCTTTAAAAAGCTTGCAAAAGGCTTCCACTGAATTTCAGGATGAACTTAATAAAGCTGTTAACGAGAAAGATGTTAATGGCAATAATGATTAATCTACAAACATAAGAAAGTAATAATTTATTTCCAACTATTATGTGAACGAATATAAGTAATGTAAAAAGATAAGTTAAAACTTTAAACTTGAATCTCTTTTAACACTCTCAAAGCTTCTTTGATGTGAGCAGGGCCATTAAGAAGATCTTCGAATATATGTCTTATGACACCACTAGAGTCAATAATATAAGTAACTCTTCCTTCTATCAATCCAAGCTTTTTCGGCACTCCAAACGTTTTCCTAAGTTGATTGTTTTTATCACATAATAAAGGATATTGAAGTTTATTTTTTGTTGCAAAATCAAGATGGCTTTCTTTGCCCCCATTGCTAATGCCCCATACCTCTGCACCTAGGATTTTGAATAAATCATATTTATCTCTAAAACCACAAGCTTCAATTGTGCAGCCCGGGGTGTCATCTTTTGGATAAAAGAATAAAACATATGGAATGCCATCTAAGTCCTTGTTTCTTCTTTCTATGCCTGATTGATCTATGAGTGAAAAATCAGGCACATTATCACCAATTGTTAAAGCCATAACTTTAATAGAGAATTAATCTTAGGGTTGATTCTTTTGTTTTTTAATGCTTGAAATATAAGCTTAACTTCTTTTTATATGTTTTGCCATCAATATGGAAGTTTTGTTAGTTCGAATTAGAAGACTGCCCAATAGTGGAAATAATACCTTAATAATTTAAATAAAGCTTAAGCTACTCTTAGCTGTATCCAATGATTTATAAGATCTATTTGTAGATTGATATGTTACAAGTGCATTGAATTGAAAATAAGTGGTTTGATAAAGTCGATTGTTTTGTTATGTTTTGAATATTCTTTTTTTTATTATGCAAGTAAACGTAACTGACATTCTAGTTGAAACATCTACAGGTTCAGAAACAAAATTAGGTCAATATCTTGGTAAAGTACTCTTGATCGTTAACGTGGCCAGTAAATGTGGTAACACACCTCAATATAAAGGTTTGCAAATGCTTCAAGATAAATATAAAGATAGAGGGTTTTTGGTACTGGGCTTCCCTTGTAATGATTTTGGGGCTCAAGAACCAGGAACAATTGATGAAATTAAAGAATTTTGCTCTTTAACTTATGGAGTCAATTTCGAGATTTTCGCAAAGGTTCATGCAAAAGGCGAAACAACAGAGCCTTATACAACACTTAAAGCAGTAGATCCAAGTGGAGATGTAAGTTGGAATTTCGAGAAGTTTTTGGTTGGGAAGGATGGAAATGTTATAGCAAGGTTTCAGCCTGGCACTGACCCTTCTAATGAGGAATTAGTAGCAGCGATTGAAGTTGCATTAGATTTTTAATTCTCTAATTAGGGATCTCGCTTAATTCAAGCCACCTGTCCTCAGAGAATTGAAGTTTTTCAATAGTTGAGGCTAGTTTTTGACTTAAACTATACAGATTCCCTTTGTTATTAGAAATATTTTCTTCTAATAAAGCTTTTTCTTTTTCCAGAATTGGTATAAGTTCTTCTAATTCATTAAGCTCTTTTTTCTCTTTATAACTTAGACGTTTTAAAGTTGAAAGTTTATTATTCGCTTCACTAGCAAGTGGTTTTTGCCTTGTTTCCTTCTTTATTTCTTTGGCTTTAAGATTATGTTTTCTCTCAAAGCTGACTTTAGTGTTTGATGGCTTTTGTTGAAGGAATGATGTGTAAGTCCCTTGAAATGTTTGCAGTTTTTTGTCTTCAAAGAAAAGAACCTTGTCAATTGTCTTGTCGAGGAAATAACGATCATGTGAAACCAAAATTACACATCCAGGAAAATTTTCCAGGAAGTCTTCTAGTACGCCAAGGGTCTGTACATCTAGATCGTTTGTGGGCTCATCAAGTAATAAAACATTTGGTGCATTAATAAGCACCTTGCAGAGATTTAAACGTTTTTTTTCTCCTCCTGAGAGTTTGCTTATGGGACTATGTTGCTCTTGTGGTGAAAAAAGAAATTTCTCAAGAAGTTGTGATGCAGTTATCTCTTTGCCCTTAAAACTAACTCTCGTAGCAGCTTCTTCTTCTATATATTTAATTACGGTTAGTTGTGATTTTTGGCTGAGATTAAGTTCATTTACTTGTTGGTCTATGTAACCGACAACAACTGTTTCTCCAAAGTCGATCTTCCCTTTGATAGGTGACTTTTTCCCTGCAATGATATCTAGAAGAGTTGATTTTCCGCTTCCATTTGGACCAATTATGCCTACTCGATCTAGAGGCTCAAAACTATAAGAAAAAGAATCCAAAAGAACAGTACCGTTGTTTTGATTGTTGGCTGTCATCCTTAAACCCTCTATTTCTATTACTTTTTTCCCTATTCTTCTAGCAGTGTTTTCAATTACGATTGATTCTTTTTCTTCCTTAAAGGAATTTGCTTTTAGTTTTTCAATTCTTTGGATCCTGGCCTTTTGTTTAGAGCTCCTTGCTTTTGGACCTTGTTTCAGCCACTTTAATTCTTTTCTTAAAATGCCTTGAAACTTTCTCTTTATTGATTCTTCTTGTTTTTCTTCTTCAAGTTTTTGTTCAAGATAATTTTGATAATTACCTAGATATTCGCCTGATTCACCTCTGTCAATCTCGATCATTTTGGTTGTAACTTGATCTAGAAGATAACGATCGTGAGTTACAAGTACAAGAGCACCTTTGTAGATCTTTAGCCAATGTTGTAGCCATTCAATGGCATGAATGTCCAGATGATTTGTAGGTTCATCTAGCAGTAGGACATCAGGATTTGCAACAAGTGCTGAAGCCAAAGCTACCCTTTTTTGATACCCACCAGACAGGTTTTTAATGGGAGTATGTAGTTGTGTTATTCCTAATCTTTGAAGAATTTCTTGACATTGTTGTTCTAAATTCCATGCATTCTTTGCATCCATTAATTCGCTAACCTTCCCTAATTCTTTGAGCTGGTCAATTTGATCGGGGTGTTCTGCTATTGATTTGCTTAATTTATTATATTTAAGAAGCAGGTGCTTTTTATCACCACAACCTTGAAGAACTTCTTCTAAAACACTTTGGTTTTGATTAGGAATACTTTTTTGATCGACTAATGAAATGCGCAATAAGGGGGAAGCATGTCTTTGACCATTCATAAGAGGTTCTGTTCCAGCTATAGCCTTTAGAAGTGTCGACTTCCCGGCTCCATTAGGACCGATTAAACCAAGTCTTTCTTTTGGGTTGATATGTAGATCAAGATCTTTAAATAGAGGCCGAATACCGAAATTTTGAGAAGCGTTTATGAGGCTAATTAAGGGCACATCTTTCTCCATCGATCAATAACTATATTGTATGCAATACGAGTGAAGATTTTATTCTAAAAATATATTCTCAAATCCTTAGAATCGAAAATGGGCAAATCTCATAAGAAATTCACTAAACAGATTTTTGATTTAGTGATTATTTTTGAGAATAAACACTGATAGCTATAACAATTTGAATTTGGTAAACCTACATTATATGTCTTTGGAAAACAAATGCTCCTATCATTTAACTTCTCATGAAAGGCATTATAATCAAAAATTTTATAGTGCCTTTTTGTGAGTAGTCATGTCAATGAACAGTGATAAAAAAATAGATCCTGATCTTTTACATCAACTAGAAAAGGCACAGGATGAAAGGATTGAACAAATGTTCGAAGAACTTAGTGATTACAATATTGACCTTTTATCAGCAATACCACCAAAACATAGATAATCCTTTCTTTCTTCAACGGATGCGACATTTAGACTTGCACTAAATTTTTGATTAGATAGTTTTTAATTGGTTAGTTAATCCAATGCACCAGATCAATTCACGACACGAATCTTTAGCTCTTTCCATTGTTCACGTTTTAAAACGATCAAAGAAATTAAAAGGCAAGGATCAGCATGCACTATTATCTGAATTTAATGAATGGATTGTAAGAATGCCTCTGTATTTTGATATTCACACTCTTCCTGATATGACAAGAAAGAGCTTTGAATCACTAAGCTTCGAGTAGTTAGTCATCATATACAATTTTAATAATATTGGTTTAAGTCACGAGCTTGCCTAGGCCCCCAAAGATTCAACTTCTTATTATTCACTTATTACTTAAATTTATTCTTTTAAACTATGGAAACTGACTTGACAACCTTGGGCAATCCAATAGCACTTTTAGCTGAAAGATTTGTTTATCTATGCATTGGTATATTTTTTATTGGAGCTCTATTTACAGGAATTCAAAGGAAGCAAGAAAAAGAGGAGTAGAAAATCAAATTTAAACCTATAAAATTTAATCAAGATTTCAAATAAATAGACTATAGACTAATAATCTTTTACAAAGAAATATTTTTGGCTTTATACAAAGGTTGTTTTAATCTTTATAAAAGAGCAATTAGAACTTATGCATAATGTATTTTTAATAACCCAGCTGTTTTAATATGGTTTAGGTAAGATTGCCAATTATTTGGTTTTCCTTTGAAGCTTTATTAAATTAATTAAGTTTAAGCATCTGCAAAAATATATTGCCTTGAAGAGAACCTATGAAACTCTTGATCCTAGATAAGATGGATTGAAAACTAGTTGACCTATACCGCTATCATCATCATCGTCATCACCACCACTGCTAAATAAAACTAGCATTGCTCCAAGAGCAAAAAGGCCTGAAATACAAATTGTAAAAAAATCTGAACCCAAGAGAATTTTTTCTTTGTTAGACCATAATGGATTTCTCTCAAACTTGTGTGATTGAGGATCCCTAAATCTTGCTTTTAAAAAAAAATCATAGCGAAAAAGTTTTTTTTCAAATCTGTTCTTGTCTGTTGAACTTGATAATTATCTTTTCAATGAGCAGCTTGGCTTTTGCTTCGGATTCGTTAAATGAACTTTCTCCTTGTTTCGAAAAGAGTCATTGTGCTTTTATTGAACTTAAAGTAGACGACTTACAGATTTCTTTTAAGAATGCAGAAAAGGCTATTCAGAATCTACAAAGAACAGAAATCGTCAATAAAAGACCTTTGTATTTACAGGCAGTGTCAAAGACGCGATGGATGCATTTTTCAGATGATATAGAAATAAATGGAATCCCAGAAAGGAATTCAATTCAAATTAGGTCTGAATCACGAATAGGTGTTAGCGATTTTGGTGTAAATCAAAGAAGATTGGATTATGTTCTTGGATTACTTGGAAGTTGATTTTGGATTGAGATGTAATCATTTATTAGTGATTGACTAATGCTCCAAAGCTTTTCTCGATCTTCACTTTGTAATGCAGATGAAGCGACTTTAGCCAATCTTGGCAAACCTTTTACATTCCAGCGTGGAACATATTGTTCACCACCTTTAGCCTTTTTTCTTGTAGCAGCAATTAATTGAGGTAGGGCTCCAAATTCAGCACTTTGGAATAAAGGCGACATTAGCTTATAGGCTAGGGCTTCTACCCAAGAATTACTTGTCATTATTGAATTTGCTTGCAAATTTGTTTTGGCTAAGCCAGGGTGAGCTAATAACGAAAATGTTTCAGACTTATTTGCTCGAAGTCTTTTTTCTAATTCAATAGCAAACATTACATTTGCAAGCTTACTTTGAGAATATGAGCTCCATCGGTCGTATTTAATTTCTCCTTGTAGATTTCCCCATGCGATTTTGCCCATATACTGTGCTCCTGAAGTCACAGTCACCACCTTAGAGCCTCTAATGTTTGACATAAGAGGTAGTAATTCTAAAGTTAATGCCATATGAGAAAGATGATTTACTGCAAATTGAATTTCTAAACCTTGCTTGCTGAGAGTTTGTGGTGGTGCCATTATCCCTGCATTATTAATTAGAACATCTAAAAAACCAAAACGATTTTTTATTTCAGCCGAGAACTTTTTTATTTCATTGAGATCTGATAAATCCAGCTTTAATAGATGGATCGTCCCTGATTTGTTTGTTTCAAGGAGAGATTCTTTAGCAAGCTTACCTTTGTCTAGCGATCTACATGACATTATTACTGTCGCCCCTTTTTTCAGCAAAGCTTTTGAAGTTTGAAATCCAAGTCCAGTATTAGCCCCTGTTACCAAGAAAATACGACCAGATTGATCAGGGATATCTTCAGGTCTGAAACTCATGGAAAATAAGTATTTTTTTTATTATAAATTTTCTAAAGAACATAATCATTAAATTGACCCCAATATGCTTTAGAAAGAACGAAATTTATTTCTTGTAGAAAACTCAGTATAAGTACATTAAGGTTATTGATTAGCTTTATTATATAAAATTTCAGTTTATAAAACCATTGCATTTCATAAACTTTTCTATTGTATCTAATTTTTGATACTCCTCTTTTGATGACATCGTTTTAATACATTCATTTGATTTAAGGGCTCTTTTTGAAATCGGACCAAGCCTAACAACTCCAATAACAAAGCAAACTGTGCTTATTACAGCAAGTGAAGTATGTAGAATTTTTCTTGGTGTTATTTCTCTATTTTCTTTTCTGACTTCCTTTGCTCTCTCTTCGGTTCTGATTTCTTCTGCTATTTTAAGTTCTTCTTTTGCTTTTAACTGTTTAATAAGTTCAAATGTTTTAGCAGCTTCTTCAATATTAATACGATCTTTATAAAGCTTTTCTTTTAATTGTCTTTCTTTTTCAGGCCTTTCAATAATATGTTGTATTGATATCTGAATCAACGCTAGGCTATAAGCAATAGGAAATAAAATTATATCTTTTATCTCAGGATAAGCTTTTTTTAACTCTTTAATGATTTCTTTTATTTCTGTACGAGTAATTTTTAAAGGTTTTTTTGGCATCTTTCTGTATCGTACTCCTTTTAAATAGCTGTTTTGTTCAAATAATTAAACCCTTTAGACATCAAACATGATAAATCTATAATTAAGTTGACAATTTGCAAGTTTTAGGCAATAGATTTATTTGGAATTATTAATTAATGTTATTTGCAATGAAGGCTATTTTTATTTGAGGGCTTTAAATTGACTTTAAACTGAAAATAATTAATATATTCTTATTAATTATTTTCATAAGATCCTTTGTATAGTTTGTTTTTAAAGCTTCTCAGAATTAATTTGTGAGGTTATTGATGCCATTATTCTTCTTAATCGTTGGAATGATTATAATTTTCATTTTCTCCTATTTTTATAAAGATTGGGCCTCAGGAGTCGCAGGCTTTCTTTATGGTGGGATTATTCTCTGGGCTATCTATTTCATTATTCTCTTATTCCAAACTCTATTGAGTTGGCTATAAAACAACTAATTGAACTAGGCTTTTATTAAAGAAATAATATTTTTTATTCATTCAGTCCGCTAAAGTAACTTACTATTGAATCTTTATATCAATTACTATGAAGGGCTTATTACTCGCAATAATACTTTCTTTTACCCTTACGAATACTGCCTTCGCAAGCACGCAAGATACCTTTGGCGATTATATGAAGGTATGGAATGAAAATATAGACTTAGCTCGAGAATACTTGAAAAATGCAGAAAATGAGTTTTTAAATGGTGATGCCTTGCAAGGTTGTGTTGAGCAAAGGAAAGCAGCTGGCTACGGCATAAAAGCCACACAATCTCTTATAAAAGCTTTTGAAGTAAATGGCTCTACAGATGATTTATCAGGAGTCAAGGCTGGCTTAGCAAAATGGGAAGAACTTAGAGATTTCTGTGGTTAATATGATCTTTTAAGCTAAAATTTATTCTAATTAATATACTTTGATTGAATACTTATTGGTTTTCAAAAATCAAACAATAACTTGTCAGTATTGAGGGATAAACTATTTAACCAATAATCGACAGGGTTAAATCTGAGGCAAGTCCATTAATTGCTATATATTCTTGGAAAACTTCTGAATTAAATGCTCTTCTTGCAGCATCTTTTGATTCAAATTCAACAATCACTCCTAATTGCCCTCCATCCCATTGATTAAGGTCAGATCTTTGTTTTATATCTTTCGCAATTATGATGCCCCCCACGGAAAGCAACCAAGGGACAACAGTTTGGATATATTCTATAAACAAGTCAGTATTTGCAATACTTGCTTGCTTAACCCAGTAGCCCTTAGCCATCAATTCTTAAGAAAATCTAAAGGAGTATTGCACGCGGTAGGCCTGTTTTTCAAACAAAACAAAAATTAGTTGAGATTTTGAATTGATTCTTAAGGGTTCTTTGTAGAATTTAAATGTTTATATTTTATTCGTTTTGATTTCCAATGGGCATGATTAAAGCTCACAAAAGATTTATTTCCTGGTATCAGACCAAGTTAAGTATTAGTGACTATGGGATGCTTTGGCTATGTTTTTTTAAGGGCGTTTTGGTTACAGTTATCTTTTTTCAATTCTTTGTTTCTTAAATGTCAAACAAATTTTGGTTTAATAATGTGTTTAAATTCCTTTTCTGTAAATTTAGAAATAGCCTTCATAAAAGCTTTTAAAGATGACCTTTTCAGCAACTTATTTAGGTTCAAGTGGTTGGCTCTTAGATTTTCATGGATTTCGTGTTTTGGTTGACCCTTGGCTTAGAGGACCATTGACATTTTCTCCTGGTCCTTGGTTGATTGAAGGGAACTTGCAAAAAGAAATAGAAACACCAGAGAACATAAGCCTTATTTTGCTCACACAAGGTCTGCCTGATCATGCTCACCCCCCTTCCTTAAGCATGTTGAATAAGTCAATAAGAGTTATAGGTTCTCCATCAGCAGCAAAATTATCTAAAGAACTAGGCTTTGAAAATGTTTTAACTCTTAAGCCAGGAACTGAACAATCTATAGATGGACTCACCGTCCAAGCAAAAGAAGGGGCTTATGTACCATTTGTAGAGAACGCTTATTTCTTAGACCATGCCGAAGGATCTGTTTATTTAGAACCTCACGGTTTTCTTGACGCTAGTATCCCTTGCAGAGAAGTAGATATAGTTATAACTCCTGTGGTGGACTTGCTTATTCCTATTGTTGGCAGCTTTGTTAAAGGAAGGACTTTATTGCCAGAAATTATTAACCGTTTCAAGCCTTTAAAAATTTTTGCAAGTACCATTGGAGGAGATGCAGAATTTAAGGGCCTTTTGCCTAAATTCATAAGAACCAAAGGTTCTTATAAGGAAGCAAGACAGATTATTGGAAATCAAAGTGATTTCATTGAGCCAATACCCTTCTATACTTATGAGATTCATGGTCGAACTAATCAGACTAAGAGCAATTAATCAATCAAACTCTTGTCAGTAGAGAACCAAACATCATCATTAAAATTTTTCGTAACTATCCATTCTCTATATTCATTTTCAAGGGCATTCCTGTCCTCACCTTTGATTTGATCTAGTCTAGAACGGACACTATTTAACACCAAATTAACTATTTTACTAGCTCTTTCTTGTCGATTACCCATGCTAATTCGAGATGAATCTTTTTAATATAATTAATTACCTTTAAATAATGAAGTGTTTTTTTTATCAAAAGAAAATAACATTCGAGACATTCAATAGAACTATACTTTCTTTTCCCAGTTGTCCTTTTATAAGTAAGCAATTAGACCCCCTGTTAACTCAAATGCAATCCAAGTAAAAACAGCAAGTGACATACAAAGAAAAAAAACTTGGTCTAAGGCTTTCATGATTTTAAAATAATAATCAGTTAACTAGCGATTATTCCTCTCCTTATAAATTGCATAGCAAATATTGCTCCAAGAAAAAAAACAGTTGGGATACCTAAAGCATTCACAGCTAATGTTCTTACTGTAAAAACTGGATAGCCTTCTTTAGGTCGTTCAGATGGTATAACAACTGTATCTTCCCAGTTCTTATAATTTTCTAATTTTGGGAACCCAGGCAAGCTTGAATCTTCCCATTTTAATACCTCCCATTTTGTAAGCCAAAATACAGTTGATATAGCTGAGATAAGGATTGGACTAATTACCAGGAAAAACTTAAATAACATTTTTAAAATAATTGCTAAAACAGTTTTTAGCATAAATAAAAATTTTTAATTTATCATTTTTACTTTTCCAATGTAGTATCTAATACTATTTGAGAGAACTTATTTTTACTTATAATATATTATAGATATATAGGTTTTATTTTTTCTATACTTTGACTATTACTATTGACTAACCAAATAGATTATTACCAGTTAAAGGAGAAATAAATAAAAATTCCATAGTTACTCCTGTTATTGCCAACGGAATAACCCAAACTGATAAGAATCTTATGCCAAAAATCTAATTGGCCTATTTCCATTAAAGGCTTTATTTATTGTTGTATAGATTGTTTCTGTTTTATTTATAGAGAAATTCATTTCTTGATAAGGCCTTACTGGATTATATGAAATTAGAAGCTTTCTTAATTGATTTATAATTACTATTGGGATGCTCCAAATAGCTATAAATCTAGGGCCTAACCAATTTCTAGGATGAGGGAAAACATTATTTGTAAGTGAACCATCCACAGGCAATGCATTTTCAAGAATATCAAAAATATTCTCAAAAGAATTAACTTGTGAGTTTGGTTTGACTTTTAAATCTTTCGTTTTAATTATATTCGCTGAAGTGTTTTTAACAATAGGCTCTTTTTTTACTTCTAAATTATCTACTAATTCTTTTTCTTTGATATCTACTTCAGCTTCTTGAAAGTCATCAGATATGACTACTATTTTTTTATTATATTTATTTAGTTCAGAATCACTCTCTTCTTTTGAAGAGTTTACTGACTCAAGACTCTTTTCTTCTTCGCTATTCATTGGTTTATACAATTAAAATATCAATATAAACATAATATTCTTTTATAATGTTATTATTAATTAGATTTTGCGTATAATTTAATGCCAACAGAGGTTATCTTTATACAATCATTTTAGATTGATTCTTTTTCAATTGATTAATGTTTCTTTCTTATGCAAAGGATTCTCTTCATGCACTAAATTTATTTACAAGACATTGCTTTTATTTATTTACTTAAATATATTCATTTATTATATCCATAAAGAACCATGCCTGAATTTAGGCTATTTGCTTTTATTCCATCTGAATTAGGAGTAGAAAGCTCTACTATTAACATTATACTAGTTACCTCTGCTTTCTTAGTCATTGGCCTACCTTTATTTTTTGTTATTCGATCTAAAAATAAGTCCAGAACTGTAACTCTGTGATGAGGATCGAAGATTAAATTGATAAGCTAGAAATAGTTTGTTCAAATTCGATCAATAGTCAAAATGGTCACTCTAGCTATCAAGGCAGGAAATGATTGTGCAGGCTTGTTTAAGCAGGCTTATCAAAACCGTTATACCTGGGGGCAACAATTTCAGGGTTATCAAGGAAGCTGTTCTTATAGAAAAGACGGTCAAACTTATACAGGAGAATTCCAAGTAGCTAGAGATTTAAAAGTAGAAGTAGTAGGATTCCAGGAGGAATCAATACAAAAACTTATTTCTACTCAATTGTGGGAAGTTGGAATACATAGAGTTCGGAGACCTTTTGAGCAAGTTCATGGAGCCAATACATTTACAGCAGGAGAAACTAATGATGTGGGATTAGAAGTGATTGTTGGAGGTAAGAATAGAGGTGATAAATATCGCATAAGAAATAATATAGTTACCAAAGTTGAGCGACATATGCATGGACGTCTTATAGTTATTCATACTGAAAAAGTTTTTTTCACTGATGACGGTTACCTAAGTAATTTATATACAAGTCAATATTTTGACTCTAAGACTCTTAAGCCTATGAATGAGAAATCCTTTTTCATTGATGAGCATATACCTATTTCAGATAATGGACCATGGGTATTATCTAGCCGTTGTATTTCTCAGCTGCCTTTTAAGGAAGCTTTGAGAGATACACAAACTTTTTCTTTCTTTAACATGAGACCATTAGAATAATCCGTACTAATTGAAGCAAAAGATTATGAAAAACCAAGAGATTAATTCAGAGGTTAGCCTAAGAATTTGTAATCACATGAATAATGATCATAAAGATTCTTTGATTACTTATGCTAAATTTTATGGAAATATTGAACAACCTATTAATGTTCAGATGCTAGAAATTAATTCAAAATCTATGTCTCTAAATGTTGATGGGAATATAATTGAAATTCACTTTGACCATTTTCTAAAGGATAGCTCTGATGCTCATCAAACTTTAGTCAAGATGATTAAATCAGTCTCTTGATAATTTTTTCATTACTTATAAATTTTGTATATAAATAATACTTCAAGCTGTTTCAATCGGCTTACATCAGTTATTTTATTTTTAGAGAAATATTTATTATGACTATTTTTGCTACTTCAGGACCTTTTGGGATTTCTCCATCTACTGATCAACTAATAGTTATCAACCTTGCTGCAATACTAGTTGCTAATTCATTTAACTCTCAGCAGAAAGTAATTAAATGGGGAGGCCTAGTAGTTGCTGTGGTAACAACCACTTGTGCGATTTGGTGCAACCATTAAACTAAAGCTTGTACGATTTAATAAACCACTTTTTTGTAAATTCACTAGAATCTATTTAAGAAAGAGATTTATAAATAATGCCCGATTCTTTTGAGAAGCTTAAACTCCAGATCCCTGAAGTCAAAACTTTCAACTGATTAATAAGTATTTCATGGTTTCCGTCTCTCATCCATTCTGATTTGAGACGAGGAAGTTCTTTTTGCATTGTTTCCATTGATATTTGCATTAACAGAATATTTTGCTCAGGTCCTATCGCTTGAATGGGAGATTTCTCACTACGTTGAAAAACTCTTATAAGTAGTTCAAGAGCAATTTCACCTCCTTTAATATCAGGCATTTCAGAAGGCTTTAAAGTTTCTTTGATTGATTTACCTCCTATAGGCATGGCCCTTTGGCCGTTTTCTTCTATTAATGCTATGCCTATTAAGTAAGGGAATTCAATACTCATAAGATTTTAGAGCCTTAGATCCTTTTTTTTCAATTCAAGAGATCTAAGTAAAAGGTTAGTCAAAACACTGAGATACTTTATGTTTGCAGGCGTATTAAACCGGCAGATGAATTTAGTGCCTTTTGAAACGACGACGCTGTTGTAGCTTCCTTTTGTATTTCTCAACAGGTGTTTCATGATGGCGAAGTCTTTTTAGCTCCCCAAATATTCCGGCCTTTGAGACTTGCCGCTTAAATCTGCGAAGGGCTGATTCGATGCCTTCGTTTTCTCCAACAGTAACTTGTGTCAAATTCAAAAAACTAACCCATATAACATATCAGTTAATGTGCATTTTTTTTTAATATATCAAATTTTGCAGTTTCTTCTAAAAAATCACCTCCTTATTGATAGGCCGAATTTTCTGGTTTAACGAAATCAAGACCAATTCTTACGCTTTTAGATTTCCAATGAAACATAGTCAGGTATAAATCATCTCTTTCATTAAAAGAATCGCTAAATAGGACTTTAAGTATAGAAGTTTTCTGCTAATAATAAGTATTAATTTGAGAAATTCTTCAACAATGTCTTCTTTAAAAGGAGATTACCAGAAAAATTCATATTTTTCTTTTGTCACTGATATTTGTACGACAGAATCTAACGTGCGAATTCATATGGCATCTTCAAAGGCCTTAAGTTTGAAGAGTAAATATCAAAAGAATGTGTTTGCTAGAAGAAATCAAAATTAAATTTTGCTCAGTCTAGGAATTTCAGAATAATGTTTAATTTTTGACTTTTATTTGTCGTATAAGACTCTATGAAGTATTGCAAATTTTACTTATATTGCAGGGTTTATTGAGATAATAGTTTCTAGCCTTAAATTTACTATTATGTCAGCTGAAGAAATTCAAACTGTAAGTGCTTACATTGGCTATCATCCGCCAGTTGTAATAACAACTCTATGCATTTTTATGTATATTAGAGCTAGATTTTTAGAAAAAAAAGCTACGTCTAGAAGTATTCATTGATATTGGATCAATTTTTTACTCATATATTATAATGTTTTATATATTACGATGGAAATTTTTAAATACTTACTATTTGGTGTAACAGGTTTAAGCTTGATCTTTTGGGTATCTGTAATTGCATTGTGGCACACATATATGTTTCCAAGAATCTTTAAAGAAGATTATGCTCAAGTTGTTCCTATCAATGAAAGTCTTCCTTTGTCTAATAAAATAAGTAAATCTGGCCTTTTTAATAGAAATATTTATACTAATAAGTCATTTGTAATAGCAAATTTTAACCCTGCTCCATCTGATTACCATGTAAGTAGGTTATTTACCTTCATACTCTTTAGCTTGGGAATTATGTCTTTTATAGTAATTAGTTATGGATTAAGTAGTGGATTTGAGCTTTATGGTATTACTTAGAAAAAGCATAAAGCTAGCGAAACACTCTTATATAAAAAACTGATTATTCATTTCTTTTATAAAAGTAAAACAGTATTAAAGACTAGATATTTATTCCAAGCATTGTTTTTTGCTCGAATTTAATTCAGAATAGGATTGTACTGTTCTAAATTTTTTAATGCAAGATATTTTTGCTGTATCTCTTGATTTGAACCCTATTGAGATTGGAGTGATAATTATTGCTGGAGCTGGCTTTTTGATAATGTTTGCTCTTAGTTCTGCAAAAGGAGGATATCAAGATCTCGTTACAACAACATTGGAAAATGATAAAACAAGAAGAGAGATAAAAAATAAAAAGATAAAGCGCTAGCTTTTTTTCGAATTATATGTAATTGGTTTAAATATTTTCTTTATTGTACTCTTAATCCAATTAATATAATATCCTGATTTCTCATAAATATGCTTCTTATTTCCTTTTAGCTCTATTTCATATGGATTGGTAAAGATTGCAAATAGAATTTTTATAAATCTAATGTAATTCTGTTTAGACTCAGTAGTCTCTTTTGATAGCATTGATTGGGTGATCTCTACTGGAAATAAATCTTTATTATTAAATTGCTTGATCAGTCTTTCACCTTCTTCTTTATTTAGAGTATTGATTAGTACTTTTAGTCCTTTTATTGAAGTCTTGTCACCTTTTATTAATTCTCTGCCAATGCTTTGGTAAAGAACTTCCCACTTGTAAGGCTCTTGCTCAAAGAGGTATTTAGCATTTTCATTGGTATTTACCTTCATTAATCTATCTTTTTCATCTTCCTCGGTTTGATTTGATTTCCAATATTTGTACAATGGTGATATCTCTTTTAGTTGTTGGAATTTATCTTTAAATGTTTGCATTGGTTCAACAAGTAGATTTTATTTTTAGTTATTTGCTTGTAACTTGAATTAGTTTAGCCGCTTCGTCTGCTCTATGGCAGGCTTCTTTTATATTTTTACCTTTTGCTAAACAAACTCCCATCCTTCTATTTCTTTTACATGATTTTTTTCCAAAAATTAATATATTTGTATTTGATATACTTAATGCTTTTTCAATTCCTATATATCTAACTGATGTATAAGTATCTTTGGCAAGAATAACTCTACTCGCTGAAGGACTTATTAATGTTATTTCTGGTATCGGAAGACCTAGGATTGCTCTTAGATGTAATTCAAATTCATTCAAGTTCTGACTTATAATAGTAACTAGTCCAGTATCATGAGGCCTTGGAGATAATTCTGAAAAAACAACTTTATCTTTAGATATAAAAAATTCAACACCAAATAAACCAACCCCGCCTAGATGCTCTGTAATGATTTTGGCGATTTTTTTAGCTTCTTCTAAAAGCTCATCTTTTAGTTCAGCAGGCTGCCAACTTGATTGATAATCTCCATTGGTTTGTTTATGTCCAATAGGAGGACAAAATAATGTAGTCCCATCCTTTTGCCTAATTGTTAAGAGTGTGATCTCAAGATTAAATTCAATAAATTCTTCTACTATTACTTTCCCTGATTTTCCTCTAGAACAATCAATTGCTGTTGACCATGCTTCCTTTAGATCGTTTTTATTCAATACAAGGCTTTGTCCTTTCCCCGATGAGCTCATTACAGGTTTTATAAAAACGGGAAATCCAATCTTTGGGGCGACTTCCTCTAGTTCATTACTACTAGAGGCATAAGCATATTGTGCTGTCGAAATTCCTAGTTCTTGAGATGATAAATTTCTTATTTTGTCTCTATTCATTGTTATTGCGGTTGCGTTTGCTGTGGGGATAATGGTAAGCCCTTCATCTTCAAGTTCTTTTAATGCGTTGACTGCAAGAGCTTCTATCTCTGGCACCACAGCATCAGGCTGGTATTTCCTTATTATTTTTTGCAGTAGTCCATTGTCGCTCATATCAAAAACTTCTGATTGATCTGCAATTTGCATAGCAGGAGCATTTGGATAGCGATCACAGGCGATAATTTCGCAACCAAGCCTTTTCCCTGCTATAGCAAATTCTTTACCTAGTTCCCCACTTCCAAGGAGCATTAAAGTTTTTGGGAATACATTCATAGCTATAGGATTATTCTTGAACAATGTTTCCATTACCTTAGATAAAGATATGGCTTTGGACGAATTAAAATCTTTTCTTCAAAAAATGCAAACTGATCCAGAATTAAAAGCCAAAGTGCTTTCTTCAGCTACAGCAGATGATGTTGCTCAAATAGCGCTTAATTTGGGATATGAGTTCTCTGGAGACGAATTACTTAGATTTTCTGGCAAAAAAGTTGGGGAAGTTACTGTTCGCAAAAATGATGTTCCTGGGGAATATAATTAATATAGATCTATTTTTAAAATTCCTTTACTTTCCATTATGTCAGAAGTAGACCTCGAAAAGTTTCTTAAAAAGGTCGATTCACTTGTTAATTTAGTTGCTTCTTTAGATGAAAAACCAGAAAGGCGAGGAAAACTGTCTTTGTGCAGTACTCATGATGAAGTGGTTGCTCTAGCTAAATCTTGGGGATATGAAATTGGGACTCGCTGGGGAGAGTAATTTTATTAGGCTTTTTATCTTAAATCCAAAAACAAATTTTTAATTTCTTATAATTCACTTGTAAATGATTAATTATTCGTTTTGGAACTATTGATTTAAAGGCAATTATTTATTGGTATAATTCTAATATTGAATTTCTTTAATTATGACAGAGAACCGTTTTACAGAGGAAGAATTAACTGAAATATGTGAAGACTGTTTTGTTACAGTTAAGGAGGCTTGCATGAAGCTTCAAGAAAAAACAAAATGTTCGAATGAAGTTATTGTAGAGATGCTTAAGAATGTATCTGAGTTTTATATTTCACGAAATCCTTAGAATTAATTCAGCTGACCTTATTTTCAGTAATTGCCCTTTAAGGCTTTTAATCGAAAAAATGTATTGAATGATACTCCTCCTTGTGCAATATGTACGTGGCCATATAAGTATTAAATAATAAAGTAAATATACCCATTTTTTGATGGGCATTTCGTGTGAGGAATCCAATGAAACTATTCCAGCGCTTGCTGGTGGCTCCTGCTGCATTGGGTCTGTTGGCTCCTTTGGCTGCAAACGCAGCTGAAGTAAACATCAATGATGTTTACACAGGTAGTTCAACAGCATCTGCAGCTAGTGCAGCTTCTACTGCTCAATTCTCCGATGTAGTACCTGGAGATTGGGCTTATTCAGCTCTACAAAATCTTAGTGAGAGCTATGGCTGTGTAGATAACGCCTACACTCAAAGCCTTAACAATGGCCAAGCTTTGACTCGTTATGAGGCTGCTGCATTGATCAATGCATGTCTTGATAATGGTCTTCAAGCTGATGCCTCTGCATTAAGTAATGATGCTGCTCGCCTAACAGAAGAATTTGGCTCAGAAATGGCCATTCTGAAAGGTCGTGTTGATGGACTTGAGTACAAGGTTAATGAACTTAGTGCTGGTCAGTTCTCTTCAACCACAAAGCTGAAGGGTAAGGTTTCTTTCAACCTTCAAGCTTTAAGTGGTGTAGAAGATAACACCACCACAAATGTCGATGATGCTATGCACATGACATTTAGATCTAAGTATGACTTGTATACAAGTTTCACTGGTAAGGATCAGTTATACACAAGAATAGTGGCCGGTAACGGACAAAGTTCTTGGGCTGAAAATACATCCCTTGGTCTTCATCTATCTGATTCTTATAAAGATGGTGATGCTTCCTATGAGAATATCAATGTTGACAAGATTTGGTATCAGTTCCCTGTAGGTGACTTCACTATTTGGGCAGGACCATTAGTTGAAAACTACTACATGTTGGCTAGTTCTCCTTCTATCTACAAGCCAATGCTTAAGCAGTTTGCTTTAGGTGGTAATGCTGCAACTTATGGTTCAAGTACCGACGGTGGTTTTGGTGCTGCTTGGACTCAGCCAGTAGATGATCCTTCTCAGGCTCGTTGGGCAGTTTCTTCTAACTATGTAGCCAAAGGATCAGAAAAAGCCAACGAAGGTCTTTTGACTGATGAGACTCAGGCAAAATGGCTTTCCAAGGTTGAATATGGTTCACCTCGTTGGCAGGTTTCCTTAGGTGTTGCCTTCAACAACTGTGGTAAGACTGCAGCTGGAGCAGCTGACTGTAAAGAGTGGGCTGATTACTATGCAACAGCAGAAGGAGAAGAAGTTACAGGCGACTCAACAGCTTATGCTTTGAGAGCTTATTGGAAGCCAGAAGATACAGGCTTAACTCCTGAAATTCAGCTTGGTTATGACAGAGTTGACGTCAATGATGATGGTTCAGCAACTGCTACTGAAACTGCAGCTGCATGGATGATGGGCTTAACATGGAAGGATGCTTTCATTGATGGCAACAGACTAGCTCTTGCTTTTGGCCAACCACAAAGAGCAACTGATGTAGTTGGTGGCGGAGACGCTGATCCAGCTGACAGTGCTTGGACATGGGAACTGTATTATGACTATGCAGTAACTGATGGAATCACAGTCACACCTGCATTATTTGGCGCAACAGATCGCGAAGATGGTGCAACTAATGACAGTGATGATTTCTTTGGTGCAATTCTTCAGACAACATTTAAGTTCTGATAATTGATCAAAATTAGTCAATTAAATAAAAAGGCGGTCAAATGACCGCCTTTTTTTTGATGAAAATTTAATTTTTATAAATTAATTGGAAATATAATTACCAGCAATTTTCTCCTTCTCCAACTGGTATACATATATCTTCTTTTTCAGCTTTCTTTTTTGCCTTTTTAGCTGCCTCGTCTAAAGAGGATTCCTCATCTATTTCCTGATCTGTCGTCCATTCTTTCAATCCACCTATATCAGAGTTGCCAGCTTCTATTGGCGTAGTTTGTAAAGCGCCAGTTGCTAAAATTGCAGAAGCAGCAAGAAATATTCCAACTGGTGATCGTTTACTCATTTCAAAAAAATAGTTCAATAACCTTATTATATTGACCTTATTGCGAATTAATTTCCTGACCATTCTTTACTTTTAGAGGTATCGAATGATGCATTGTTGGGGGGATGTTTTTACTCTCCCAGCCTTCTTAAAAGGTTGCTGTATGACTGAAAAATTAAATCTAATTCTGATGATTGCCCATGTTGGGAAAGGATTCCTTTAGCCCCCGCATCAATCCCAAATAATATACTTCTGTCTTCATTACTCTTGATATAGCTATGAATCCAACCTACGCAGACTAATCTCTCGCCTTTTGTCACTTTTTTTACTGAGTGAAGGCTAGTACTTGGATAGATTAAAATTTCACCTGAATCTAGTTTTAATTCTTTTGAATCTTGGATAGTTTGAATACACAATTCACCTCCATGATAGTCATTAGGATTACTAAGAAATAAAGTAAAGGATAAATCACTTCTTCCTTCTTTCATATAGGGGTTATCAATGTGCATCCCATAATTTCCCCCTTCAGATGTTTTTGTAAACATCAAGCTATGAATACGTTTAGGGAGAGCAAAGCTTTTGATTAGTTGATCAGACTTTATAGCTTTAATAATTAAATCACTATTTGAAATAGAAGCTTGTGATCTTTTGTCAAGCTGCAAATTATTTTTTACTAATGATGCATAAGAACCAGCAGTTTTTTTCCCATCTTCCCATGCACAACTATCATTAACAATGCTATTTATTAAACGATTTGTAGTTTCTTGATCTAATAATGGGTGTATTAAATAATCCATAAATTTGAGATATCAGAATGAAGGTGAGTTTGCAAACCTATATGACTGCAACATTTTATACAACCTAGTGTATATATTTTCTTTTTGCAGTACTTTTGCTTGCTGTTCTATAAAATGATTATATATAAAAATTTTTAGTTATTTAATGAAAAATTTAGGCAGTTTACTTTCTTCAATTACATTTGGATCTTTTCTGTTAGGTGTTGGTTTTCTGGGTCAATCTAATGCATCTCCTAAGGAAGTAAGGGTTTACTCTGGTCGCCATTATAATACAGATAGACAGGTATTTAAGCAGTTTGCAGAAGAAACTGGGATCCGAGTAAGGTTGATTGAATCTACAGGTATTTCATTAATTGAGAGGCTAAAAAGAGAAGGTTCAAATTCTAAAGCTGATGTTGTTTTACTAGTTGATGCAGCTCGTATTAGCAATGCTGCAAAGTTTGGCCTTCTCCAGCCTTACAGATCAGAATTTTTAGATAAAAATGTTCCAGCAAAATATCGAGATAAAGATGGTAAATGGTACGCATTAACTAGAAGAGTAAGAGTATTAGTAGTCAACCCAAAGAAAGTTGACATAGAAAAAGTGAGAAATTATTCAGATCTTTCTGATCCTTCTTTAAAAGGTCTCGTTTGTTTAAGAAATAGGAAAAGCCCATATAACCAATCACTGGTAGCCGATCAAATTGTTCTTAAAGGGGAAGTTAAAACAAAATTATGGTTGAAAAATATTATTGCCAATGTTTCAGAGCCCTATTTTCCTGGAGATATAGGAATTATTAGAGCTGTAGCACAAGGTAAATGTGGGGTAGGAATTGTCAATCATTACTATGTATCAAGAATGCTTGCTGGGATAAATGGTACTCGAGACATGAAATTAGCTAAAAGAGTTAATGTTGTCACTCCCAACCCTGCACATGTAAATGTCAGTGCAGGTGGATTAGCTAAGCATGCAGAAAATAAGACTGAAGCAATAAGATTATTAGAGTATTTGGCTTCTCCTAAAGGAAGTAAAGGTCTTGCTAACCCAACTTACGAGCACCCATTAGTTGGTGCTAATCAAGCTAAAGAAGTAAAAAAATTTGGTCCCTTTAATCCAGATTCGGTAACCATCAATCAATTAGGTAGCTTTAATAGTAAAGCAATTAAGATGATGACTGCTGCTGGATGGGATTAAAAATGAGAATTAATTACTTGATATCAACAGTCCAAGAACCTATATAGCTAGAGATAGGCATTGCACCAGTTGATTTTGCGTATCCATGAAATTGAAACATGCCTGATTTTCTTGGGTTAAATAGTTTCATTACAACTGCGTAAGTATTTTCGTCAACTGGAATTGGTTGATCTGGAAAAATATCAATTGACGTTTGATCATTGTTTATCTCAATAACAGCAGGAAGCTCATTGACGCATTTTGTTTTGTCTTGAAAACCTCCTATTTTGACTTGACATAAACTTATTTTCTTTTCTTTTAACTTTGCATCAAAGTAGTCAGGTAATTTGAGCGAGAGTTGAAGAATCGCTGCCTTCCTTTCTCCAGGTCTTAAAAAGAAATGATACTTAGCTCTATCAGTTCTTTCATTAGATGATTGAAGCATTTTTAATCTTTTGAAACTTGGATCTGGATCCCATTGAATTTCAAAAGTCCCAGGAGCCGCAATTGATTTATTTGTCGTAAATAATTGAGGTGCTAATATTGTAGATATAGCAAAAGTACTAGAAATTAAGAGTTTAGGTACTTTTTTTAATAACTTTCTTGGGCTAATCATTAAGTAAGTTTATGTTAATTATAATCTTATTATGAACTCATGCAAATAATGAAAAAAAAATTGAATAATTGTATTTTTTAATAACTCAAATTATTTATTTGGCTTATATCACGTATTACTAATTTTACTAATTGCTCGTAAGAAAAAACTCCGTAATGAATCATTTGTTAAATCTGGAATACTCCAGATTGGGTCTTGATGATCTTCATCTATCTCAAGCCATTCCTTAAATTCTTTGCGTAAAGCATAGGTATCTTTTGCATTTAGCATAGACAGCCTCTCTTTGACAAATTTAGCTGTAAGTTGTTTGCTTAGAGCTAATCGATGAGAAGAATGCACCATCCGCTTAAGCATTTCTTTATATTCTACCCTTTCTCGGCTATTGATTTCTTAAAGCTATTTAAATTGAGGCGAAGTGGACTTGGATTTTTTGATTTAACTTTGTGAGCCAAGGTAAACAGGCTGCATCATTCCACCGTCTTGATCATCGTCATCACCGCTGTCAGTCATGGCAATATATGCAATAACAAGCATTACCAAAGATACGTATATGGAAAAGGTTTGGTAATCGCTCAATTGATTTTAAAAAATTCAACAGAATATAAACCATTTTCGTAGGAACTGAGCTTTTTTTTGCAAATCAATATCGTTTGCTTCCCCTTATGGATTAATTTATGAGGCCCGATGCTAGTCTTGAAACTACAGTTATAACCAGAAAAACATCTAGGAATTAAGACTAAACTTGGTTATTATTTTTCTTTTGAAGAAGCTTCTTTAGGACTCTTATTCTATTTCCATTAACGCCAAGATCAGAAACCCCAAATCTTGATGCAGATTTAATTTGTATTTTACCGGAATTACTAGTTGTTTTTAGTTTTAGTATTTCTAGGTCATCAGGAAATCTGAAGATTAAGCTTCGACAAACACCATGCCAGTAATTTGGGTCTCTTTTGATCAAAATTGTTCGAGGAAGAGCCGAAGCTATTTCTATAAGGAAGTCGAATTGCTTATCTATGTCTTCAAATAACCATTCAACAAAAATACAATTACTACTTAAGCTGCATGGAGCAAGGGTTCTTTTAGAATTCATTGATTAAAGATCCAATCCAATAACAATAATATATTGTTTACCCATTAATCTAACCAATTATATAACCAGTAAATCTTTAAAAAAACTGTATTTAGTATATGATTACTATTTGTTCTCATATGTTTGAAAAATATTATTTTGGTAAAAAAATCTATTATCCTTTATTTTCTTTAATAAAAGACTCTCTTAGTTTAACCATACTATATATTCTTTCTTTATACCCTCTTAAATACAATGTAACAACACAAATCATGGAAATAATAATATTTATATTGAATGCTAAGATATTAGGAATTTATATTCAATAGAATTAGGAATTAAGCAATCTAGAATCATCTGTTCCTTGCATGTATAAGCTCTAAATCCTTCTACAAATGGAATTATTGATTAAATTCTATTGAACTTTTCTTTACCTTTTAATATTCATATTAGTTTGATTAATTTGTTAAGTAAGAAAATGCCATTTGTAAAACATTGTGAAGGATACCTATATTATAGCTGTTTTTTGGAGCTATTGTGAAGAAGATTGAGAGACATCATTAAAGATATAGACTCCTTTGCTATAAAGCTTTAGAGTCATAATTTCTATAGATTTAATATGAGCTTTTCTTTTGTTGCAGCTTCAATATTGTTAGGCGGGATTGTTCTTTACCTTGCTTTTTTGGCATTAGGGTTCCTGCTCAAAGATAATAATATCAAGTCTCAAGGTTTGGATTCAAAGTAACCCATGAGCCGTAATTCTGAAATTCAAGAACTTAATGAATTTGTATTAGTTCTCAAATCTTTTACAAACAAATGCACTGAAGAAGAAATACGAGAATCTTTGGTTGATTTCTTAGAGTTAGAAGATGGGAAAATAGTTGATTGATGTTAATCAAATCAACATAAAAAATAGTATAAACTAATTTATTTTTTTCTATATTAAGAATTGAGTGTAAGATCATTCATATGGCAATAGTTTTAATGTTCTATAAGGGATCTTAACTTACTTTCTTAAGAAAATAGTTTTGTACTAAAGTATTATGTATGCCCTATTAAATTTATATAATAGATCCTTCTTGATTTAGATTTTTACTTCTTATACCCACTTCTTGTGTGAAATTGAAAAAACAATTCCAAATCCTTTTACTTGATAAACAATTTTTATATAAGCCCGTTAAGTGTTTTTGATTAATTACCTCGAAGGGAAGAAAGCTCTTTGCATGCTCAGGTTTGGCTTGCATTTTTTCGTGATTCCAAGCAGATTTTCTGCCTTTCCAGTTTGCGTTAACTTAATAAAGATAACTATATCTGCCCATATTTAAAGAAGGCTTGTAGTGTTATCGAAGGTATTTAGCCTTCTTTTTAAAAATTATGCAGACCTACGGGAACCCAGATGTCACCTATGGGTGGTGGGTTGGTAATTCTGTAGTCACCAACAGAGCAGGGCGATTTATCGGCTCTCATGTTGGTCATACAGGAATTATTTGTTTCGCAACAGGTGCAAGTTGTTTATGGGAACTTGCACGCTTTGATTCTTCAGTTCCTATGGGACATCAAAGTTCTATATATCTTTCCCATTTAGCATCTCTTGGCATTGGTTTTGACGAAGCTGGAGTTTGGACAGGAGCTGGTGTTGCAACAATTGCAATTTTTCACCTGATTTTTTCTGCGGTTTATGGCGGAGCAGGCCTGCTTCATTCTTTATTGTTCGATCCAGACCTTAAAGGAGGTCCAATTGGCCGTGTTGATAAGTTCAAGTTGGAATGGGACAACCCAAATAATTTGACTTTTATCCTTGGTCATCATTTGATCTTTTTGGGTGTAGCAAACATATGGTTTGTTGAATGGGCAAGAGTTCATGGGATTTATGATCCTGCTATTGGCGCAGTAAGAACTATTTTCCCTGGCTATGGCGATTTTGGAATGGTATGGGGTCATCAATTTGACTTCCTACAGATAGATAGCCTCGAAGATGTCATGAGTGGACATGCTTTCTTGGCATTCCTTCAGATAAGTGGTGGGGCATGGCACATCGCCACTCGTCAAATTGGTGAATACACCAAATTCAAAGGGAAAGGTCTTTTGTCAGCAGAAGCAGTTTTGTCATGGTCATTAGCAGGTCTCTTCTTGATGGGTCTTGTTGCAGCCTTCTGGTGTGCATCTAATACAACTGTTTATCCAATTGAGTTTTATGGAGAGCCATTAAAACTAGAGTTTGGTATTTCGCCTTATTGGACAGACACTGGTGATATATCAGATTGCAAATACTTTTTTGGCCACACCACTCGTGCCGCGTTGGTGAATGTCCAATACTATTTTGCATTCTTCTGTCTTCAAGGACACCTATGGCACGCGTTACGTTCTTTAGGCTTTGACTTTAGACGTATCCCTCAAGCTGTAGGCGGTTTGACTAGTCCAACTGCCTCTTGAGCTTTTAAAAAAAAACACATATTTTTTAACCTCGTTTTAAACGAGGTTTTTTTTTGCATAAAAAAAGCTGAGAATCTCTCAGCTTTTTTATTTTTTATTTTTGGTGATTTGACCTTATTTGCCTTGGTCACCTTTAGCCCAAGGGTCAATTCTTTTTGAATCGTCTGAATAATAGAAGAATTGACTTGCTCCGAAGAAAGCGCCTAAGCCACATAATGCTGCACCTAGGTTTAATCCCCCAGAAGGCTTGATCAGGCCTATATCTGATGGATGAGGTAATTGGGTGGCGAAATCAGAAAGGTGAGTTGGATCAATCATGGAAATGAATAGGATGTTTGTATAGATACCCCGAGGTGGCCACTTTGCCAAACCCGTGCTGTGTGACTTTACACCAGCTTTTCGGAAGAGGAAACAAGGCGAAATATTGAAAAACAGTTTATAACCTTAGATTTTAATCCAGATTATTGTCATCTTCTGGATTTACTTACTAAAAAAGCCCTCATAAAGAGGGCTTTTTCTAGTTGAAAGGCTTTGTTTGATTTTTTTTACGAATCAATCCTTTGATGGATCATTTTTATCAAGGCCGTAATAAATAAATTGAGATACTTGGATAAATGCAATTACTCCAAATGTTGCTGCAAGGGGGTTGAATCCACCAACCGTAATAGTTGCCAACAAAGGACTTGAGTGAAATAGTTCCAGCATTGAATCTTGGTGTTGTTGAAAATTTCCTAATAGATAAACATAAAGAGCACAGAAAATGTCATCTCGTTGCATGTTGAAAAATGTTTTTTTATTTCTCTTAGATAAAGACCTTTAACTATTCCGACCAAATCAATGGTGCACCATGTAGTGTTCATGGGGAATAGCGCTTTTTTCGCTCAACAAGAAATTATGCAGACCTACGGAAACCCAGATGTCACCTACGGGTGGTGGGCTGGAAATGCTGGGGTGACTAACCGTTCAGGCAAGTTCATAGCAGCTCATGCTGCTCATACAGGACTTATTGCCTTTGGTTGCGGTGCAGCAACACTTGTCGAACTAGCAGGATTTGACCCTTCATTACCAATGGGTCACCAGAGTTCTCTTTTCCTAGCCCATTTAGCATCTATCGGCATTGGGTTTGATGATGCTGGAGTATGGACAGGTGTTGGTGTAGCCAATATTGCCATAGTTCATTTGATCCTTTCCATGGTTTACGGGGGAGGAGGCCTTTTACATTCTGTTTATTTCACTGGAGATATGCAGGATTCAGAAGTGCCACAAGCTAGAAAGTTTAAATTGGAATGGGATAACCCAGACAATCAAACTTTTATTCTTGGTCATCATTTGCTCTTTTTTGGGGTCGCCAATATTTGGTTCGTAGAATGGGCCAGAATTCATGGAATCTACGATCCTGCTATTGATGCAATACGACAAGTCAATTACAACCTTGACCTTACTCAGATTTGGAATCATCAATTTGATTTCCTAGCCATTGACAGCCTTGAGGATGTTATGGGAGGTCATGCGTTTTTAGCTTTCTTCCAACTTGGAGGTGGTGCTTTTCATATTGCAACTAAGCAAATTGGCACTTATACAAAATTCAAAGGAAAGGGATTACTTTCTGCTGAAGCAATTCTTTCTTGGTCTTTAGCAGGAATAGGCTGGATGGCATGTGTAGCTGCTTTCTGGGCTGCTACAAATACCACTGTTTATCCTGAGGCTTGGTATGGCGAAATTCTAGAGTTTAAATTTGGAATTGCGCCTTATTGGGTAGATACTGTACCTGGCGGAACAGCTTTCTTAGGACATACAACTAGAGCTGCTTTAGTTAATGTTCATTACTTCCTAGGATTCTTCTTTATTCAAGGTCATTTATGGCACGCCTTGCGCGCTATGGGCTTTGACTTTAAGAGATTGCTTGATAGAACTGGTCCGTTTGGAATTCCAAGGACTCTTTCAAGCTAAAAATTCTTTCATTTTCTATTGATTTTAAATCAATAGTTCAAAAGCAACATAAAAAAACCCCTAATTTAATTAGGGGTTTTTTATTAAATATTAAGCATAAAAAAAAGCAGAGCTTTTGCTCTGCTTTTTTTTTATAAAGAAGATTTTAGCGTGATAACTTTTGTCTTTCAGTTCCTTCAAATTTTTCAGGATCATTGCAATCTCTTGCATACCAATGGAATTGAGAAACTTGAATTATTGCAAGTATTCCAAAAATTACTGGTACTAGCTGGAAACCTCCAGATGGCTTTACTAAACCAATATCTGATGGGTGAGGTAATTGAGTTGCGAAATCCAGTAAATGCGAGAAATCAATCATCAAGTCAAATTTAAATTTCAACAGTTATAACCCAGGGATAAGGATTATTTTCAGAAAAAGGTTTTTTTGACATTACTATTAATTATAAGAAGCTTAAAAAATATTAAAGAGCTATTCGGACCTAGATGGCCAACTCATTGACTTCTTTTTGTCATGAATGAGCTGGAATGATGATTTGTAAGAATTTCTTTATTTTTTTAATTTTTTATTTTGAATTAATATTTTTTCGATATTTGATTGTCCTCTTTTTAAGCTTTTTTTTTGTTTGAGATCGAGATCCATTGCACTGCAATAGGTTCGAGAGTCATTGAAAAAAAATCACATTAAAAAAAATCAGTAAAAATTGGTTCTAGAGGCAGTTTTTTGAGTCAGATTAAAAAGCATTTCTTACTAAGTAAATAAAGACCTTTAACTATTCTGCGCATATGTATTGAGCACAGTGTAATCTTCATTGAATATTCGCCTGAATTGCTTAAAAAATTATGCAGACCTATGGAAATCCAGAAGTTACCTATGGATGGTGGGCTGGTAATTCTGTGGTTACCAACCGCTCTGGCCGGTTTATTGCCTCTCATATAGGCCATACAGGATTAATTTGCTTTGCGGCTGGTGGCAGCACTCTTTGGGAGCTGGCTCGATACAACCCCGAGATACCTATGGGGCATCAAAGCTCGTTGTTCTTAGCGCATCTAGCTTCTATTGGTCTTGGCTTTGATGAAGCTGGTGTATGGACTGGAGCTGGAGTTGCAACAATTGCAATTTTTCACCTTATCTTCTCTATGGTTTATGGCGGTGGAGGTCTTCTTCATGCAGTCCTTTTTGAGGAAAATGTAGAAGATAGTGAGGTTTTACAAGCTAAGAAATTTAAACTTGAGTGGAACAATCCCGACAATCAAACATTTATTCTTGGACACCATTTAATTTTCTTTGGTGTAGCTTGTGTTTGGTTTGTTGAATGGGCCAGAATACATGGCATTTATGATCCAGCTGTAGGAGCAATTAGACAGGTTAATTACAACCTTGACCTATCTATGATTTGGCAAAGGCAGTTTGATTTCATTACTATTGATAGCCTTGAGGATGTCATGGGTGGACATGCTTTCTTAGGTTTTGCTGAAATTACCGGTGGAGCTTTTCACATAATTGCAGGATCAACTCCATGGGAGAACAAGAGATTAGGTGAATGGAGTAAATTCAAAGGAGCAGAATTACTTTCAGCAGAAGCAGTACTTTCATGGTCATTAGCTGGAATTGGTTGGATGGCAATAGTTGCTGCCTTCTGGTGTGCTTCTAATACAACTGTTTATCCTGAGTCATGGTATGGAGAAGTTTTGCAATTGAAGTTCTCTGTTTCTCCTTATTGGGTAGATACTGGTGATTTGTCAGATGCAACAGCTTTCTGGGGCCATTCGACTAGGGCTGCATTAACTAATGTTCACTACTATTTAGGCTTCTTTTTCCTTCAAGGACATTTTTGGCATGCATTACGAGCTTTAGGCTTTGATTTCAAAAATGTTGGTAGTGCAATAGGAAATGAGAAGAGTGCAACTTTTACTATTAAGTCTTAATAGTAAAAAGTTTAATTTCTACCTATAAGGTACTAAAAACTAAAAAAGCCTTGTTATTACAAGGCTTTTTTTTTGTGTAAAAAAGAACTAACTTCATGTGACTGTGATTTGTATAAAAAGCGACTTTCAAAAGTGATTTCTTTTCCTCGTTTGTTCATTCATTCGTTTATAAGAATTATGCTATTCAAAATCTAATGACCATAGGAATTTACTTCGCAACAACAACCGGAAAAACAGAAGATATAGCTGAAAGGCTTCATGGCTTGTTAGGGGCAGCTGAAGCTCCGAAAGATATATCAGACGTAGATGATCTCAATGAACTATCTACACATGATGGAGTGATTTGTGGAATACCTACTTGGAATACAGGTGCAGACTCCGAGAGATCTGGTACAACTTGGGACTCTATTCTTGATGATATTGGGGAATTGAACTTGTCTGGTAAGAAGGTTGCTATCTTTGGCTTAGGAGATTCATCTACTTATACAGAAAACTATTGTGATGCAATGGAAGAGCTTCATAGGTACTTCAAAAATGCAGGAGCAACTATGGTTGGATATGTAAATAAGTCAGAATATACTTTTGATGAGTCTAAAAGTGTGATTGGTGATTCTTTTTGTGGGTTGCCACTTGATGAAGATAGTGAATCAGATATGACTGATTCCAGAATTTCCAAATGGGTTGATCAACTTAAAAAAGAAATCTCTGAATTAAATTAATTATCTCTGAACTTGAGTTTTCAAGGACATACATAATTATTTGTATTTGTTGTTTGATGGTTAACTCTAAACTTTTTCTGCATCTTAAAATAAGGGATATTTTTTGAACTATTAATCATCAAACTCAGGCTTAGGTCTTTTTTTGACCTTTCCAGTGAGTATTTCATACAAAGCATCAAGGGAGTTATAGACTTCTTTAAGCTCTGTTAGTTCAGGTAGTAGACCATCTTGGCTAAGCATTTGATCTAAATCTCTTAGCTCTTGGCGGATATAACGCAAATGAGAGCTAACTTCTTCTCTTTTACTAGTTGACATTCAAAAGATCTTTAGCATTTAAAGGTTAATACTCTCTGCGTAACTTGCAAAACAGTCATTCTTGCTACGTAATAAAAGGATGGCTTTTGTGTCTCTGCTAAAGCCATCCATGGAACAAGTCATAGGGATGATTTCAAGAGCAATACTTTGTATTTGTTTGTTCGTACTTTTTTTTTCAGGAAAGGGTAAATTTTATAAGTCAAATACTATCCAAAAGTAGACCCATTATAACCCCAATTATTTGGCAGGATGTCTTCAAAACTTATATATACCCTATCTTTACTTATACCTGTAATCTCATAAATTATTTTGCAAATTTCGTGAGACATTTCTCTTGGGCGCAATGCTCCAATTGACTTAATTTCAACATAACAACAATCCTCCTTACTTCCTCCAAAAGTCATTGAATGACTAGTCTCTATTAAAGCCATAACATATTTCTCTGGCTTTCCAGTTAATTTAGAAATGCCTATAGATATCTCTCTAAGTAACTCTTCTGACTTCAGTTTATCTTGATAAGAAGTTTTGATATTAATTAGAGGCATAAATGCTTTTAATTGAGATGGTTGTATTAATCATATAGCTTTATTTGAAGGTTCTGCTACTTTGCTTTAAATAGATTTGTAGATGGTTGACATAAGCGACTATTCACGAGCTGCTTTCTTTTTGGTTATATTGTTCATTTAAGGCATATTTGCTTAATGAGAGATTTGTTTAAGGCCATCTTTTCTAATTCTGGTAATACTACTGATAGAAGTGGGGGGCAAGTAATGATAATGGGAGGTGCGTTAATCGTATTTAATGCTTTGTTGATGTTTTGTCTGAGTGTCTATTGGATTAACCCAGTTGTTCATCAGTATATTTCTGGCAAACCCTTATAAATAATACGTTTTTACTAAATCACTTGTATAAAGAGAATCTTTAAGTAACTTGATATTTCTATTGTTGAATCAAATATCTCTTTACGAGAGATAATTCTTACATACCTAATCTCTTTAGAGATTAACCAATGTTTTTATCTGCATTAATAAAAAAATTACTTGTAGTAGTTATTTCTATTGCATTGCTAATAGTTCCTCTGAAGTCAGCTCAGGCAGTTTTGCAAGAAGGAGATGAGGTGCCTAATTATGTTCGCTCTCAAATTACCGGTATAGACCTTCACGGCCAAGATCTTTCCAAATCTTCTATAGCAGGAGCAACAGCAAGAGATGCCAACTTGAGTGATGTTGACTTGCATGGAACTGTATTAACTTTATCTGATCTAAAAGGCTCGAATTTGAATGGAATTGATCTTACAGATACTCTTGCAGACCGAGTAAATTTTCAAAAAACGGACTTAAGGAATGCTGTACTCGTAAATATGATTGCTTCAGGTAGTAGTTTTGCAGGTGCAGTGATTTCTGGTGCTGATTTCTCATATGCTGTTTTAGATAGAGACGATCAGAAGAATTTATGTGAAATCGCCGAGGGCGTAAATCCAGTTACTGGTATTGCTACTAGAGATAGTCTTGAATGCGTTGATCAAGGAGGCGGATATAAACCTGCCATGCCAGGGAGTTGATCATATTTGGCTCTTTTACTAATTTCTGACAAAGACTTTAACTTTATTTCCTTTGGAAGATATTTGTGGATAACTTGCTGTTCATATGGCGATATTTAGTAATAAGCACTAAAGAAATCAAATGAACCATCTTAAGCCATATACGGTTCGCTATAGATCATTTGATAATGGGAAATATGAAAATTGTTTTTATGCTTCTGATTGTTTTGAGGCTCGTATGCTAGCCATGGAATTCAATAAGTATATTAAGGATCATCCAAATTGTATTGAATTGATCAGATGTGAAGAGGTTTATAGTCCGTACTCAACTTAGAAAGTAAATCAATTTATTAAAGCGAGGATATTATAATAATGATTTATATTTTATGAAGTTTGTTTTCCTTAAAATTCAAAAGAATAATTACATTGTATTTTTACTTCGAAAAAAAATTAGATAAATTATTAATTTATAATTTTCTTCACTTGGAAGAAATGACTTATAGCTAATTTTTTATAATTGGTATAATTTACTATTGCATGCTCATGTTTTTATATTTATCTTTTACTTAAATAGTTCGGGAATTTACTTTGAATAATTATTGGCCAAGAAGAAATCCCCCTAAGGGGTTTTCTATAGAGAGACTATCAAAGGAGTACAGATTGAAAATATCTAGACTATCTTCTTCATCTAGCCCGGTTAAATTGGAACAATCAGAATTTAATGAAAAGAAATCTGTTCTGCACCTCTACCAGAATAATGTTCATTGGGCAAATAGAGAGTTTTATGAATATTTTGATGTAGCTTAGATTGAGATATGGCGTTGCTAATTTTTAGTTGCTACTTATCTGGGCATTAGATATAAGATTTAAAAATTTAAACTCTTTATATAAATTAATTTTTATAATTAAATTTTTTTATATATACTTCTTTTTCCCATTCTTGTTCAGTGTATATATACCTCCTTTGGGACCTCTAAAGTACATCTTGCCATTTAGCATTGATTTTCCATGTTTGCTTAGTCGAGCTCGATGAATGCTTGCTTTTTCTCTAAGCTCTTCCTCAGTTTCTGAGGTATTAATTCTTAAATTATGATCAGGGTTTGAAAGTAGTTTATTTGATCTCTTCTCTAAGAGCCTTTCTAAGACTCTACTTCGGCTATTAGCTTTCTTCCTGAAACGGACTATTAAACTATTTTCGAATTTCTTTTTGATCCTTTTTTCACGCCAAATATTTATTAGACTAATCAATAATGTTAGAAGACTAAGATAAAATAGCACATGGTACATCTCTATTGTTAATAAGTTATTTGCTGAATCTAAGATGTTTTTCTGATGGTTGTCATTAAATATTTATGATTTGAATAATATTGATTATTATTATTTTTCGATTATTTCTATATCAAAACCCAAAGTGCTAGTTTCTGATAGTATTTCTTTCTTAAAAAGCCCTTTTCTAAAAATTGAAAAAAGTATATAAATTGATTCTAGGAATAATAAAGCCGTTCCCAGGATTAGTGTAATTGTAGAAGAAATAGTGCTAGGCTCTTTTATTGATTTACTCTCATCTCCTCCTGACCTCTTTTTTAAAATTGGAATAGACATTTTGATAATTCAAATCTAAGATATGGTTGCTTTATTTTAACAAATAATTATAAAAAAGGTCCAAACCTGGTGGCACATATAGCACCATACTTTGCTCCTAGTTTTATAGATTCTTCAATGCTCCAGCTAGCGGCTATGCCAGCAGTAACACCTGCAGCAAAATTATCACCACAACCATAAGAATCTATTAGTGGAGAATCTATCCTTATTGCTTTATATTTACCTCCTGGGTAGAATTCTCCTCCTTTTTCACCTTTTGTAAGAATAATTACCTTTGACTTGTCTTTAAATTGACTAATTTGTATCTCTTCGTCTGGATCAAGACCACTTCCAATTAATGCATCTAACTTTATATTTGATCTTAGAATAGTTTCCAGGCTTACTCTTGGAGTCGCTAAAAGACTTTTAGCTTTTCTAGAGTAGATTAATCCCTTTTCATCAGTTGCAGTAACAAATACACCATCAAAATCCTTTAAGATTTCCCAGGGAAGATTGTCATTCGAAAGAGGCTGAAGTCTCTCACCTATTACTGTAATAGATCTTTCTGCGTTGTTGTCAACAAAGCTTATTCCTTTCCTTGTCGGTTTTTCTCTCCAAGCCACATGCAATTCAAGATTTAGTTCTTTTAGCCTTCTATAGCACTTTTTTCCTAAAGAATCATTACCTAATGAAGTGAAAAAATGTACTTTCTGATTAGTTATTTTAGACATTTGTAATGCTATAACTGCACCTCCTCCTGCAGGCTCTTCTTTGTATTCTTTTGCATGATTTATTATTCCTGCAGTTGGCAAGTGATTGACTTTTAGAAAAGTCATCCACTCGATATGGCCAACCACAGCAAGCTTTAAATTCTCAAGAGATTTTTCCTTTTCATTTTTCTTTACTCTCATTGAATCATTTTTAATTTTTTAATATAACCTATCAAAGTAGTAGTAACTTAAAAAAATGTGATAAGTCATACGATTCTTTTTAATTATTTGTAGTTGAATAAATGTATTTACTTTTTGATAGTAATCATAATAGAATATTTTTATAGCTTGATTATTAACTATGACTTTTCCCCGCCAACTTCTAAGTTATTTCTATATCTTAATGGCTTTTTTAGGCGCTATATTAACTATCTCTGCTAATATTGATTTTATTAATAATTATGGACCTGGTTTTGATATAAGATTATTTATTAACCTTGCAAATATTAACCCTGCTGCGAAATCTCTTTCAAGAGATCTATTTATCTCATCCAGTGCAATCTTTGTTTGGATTGTTTCTGAAGCCAAAAGGTTGCAAGTAAAGAAATTATGGCTAGTTGTTATTACTACATTTACCATAGCATTTGCATTTTCCGCACCACTATTTCTCTTTTTAAGGGAAAGACGCTTAATAGAAATTGAAAACTCTAATTTCAATGATTAGTCTTTTAATTAAAAGCTTTTTTTATTTTTATTAGTTGTATTAGAGGTAGTATTAATATGAAGCATATACTTATCCCAATCCAAAGATATGTAGCATGTTGATTTACATCAATTAATTTACCTCCGATCCAAGGTGCAATGAATGCACTTATCCCAAAGCATTGAGAATATATTGACATTGAAATCCCTCTTTGTTTTAAAGGCGATATCTTGATTACTGCTTCAGTAGCTGTTGGTAAAAAAGAAGCTAGTCCAATTGATATAAATATTAGGCCGAAAAGCATAATTGGGATTCCATTTTTATATAAACTTGAGAGTCCTAGTAAGAAGCTTCCAAAAGAAAAGCTAATACAACTAATCATTAGCCCAAATTCAAATTTCCTTTTTGAGAGCCAATTCCCTATAGGCCATTGAATAATTAAAAGAATTATTAACTTTAAAGCGATTAAGAGAGCTGTTTGGCTTTCTAATATTGGCGTTCTTTTAATCCCTCCAATTACTAAATCTAAAGGAAGAGCGCTTTGAAGTAATGATAGCATTCCAGTTGAAAATAGACTTATTACCAACAACGGAGAAAGGTTGGGAATTAAAATGAATATTTCTTTTATTAGTGAACTTAATCTTTCTAATACATTTTTGTTATTTATCTTTTGAACTTCCTCAGTATTTTTTTTATTTAATAGAGTGCTTTGATTTAGAATATTTATAAGCAATAACATACATAATCCTTCAACTAAATATATTGAACGAATTTGCCCAAAAAAGGCAGCAAGAGATCCAATCATTGTGCCTACGCTTACGCCTAAAGCATCTGCACTACGTGCAAGAGCGAACCCTTTGCTGGATTTGAAATTAGAACAGGCTAATGGAATCGCTAATTCTATAGAAGGCCAGTAAACTCCAGCAGCAGCACCTAAAAAGAATTCTCCCAGCAGAAATAAGTGGTATTGCTTTGCTATTAGTAATATTAAGTCTGCAATCAAAGCAAATGACGCTGCAACCTTTAGCGGAACTGAGATTTTAGAGTTTTTATCGAGATAAAAACCAGTCATTAGCCTTGTTAAGGTTCCTGCTATTGCTGCTATCGCTATCCCCTCGCCAATTTGAGTCGCAGATAATGAGAGACTATTAAATACTATAGGAGTCAAATAAAGCACTCCTCCTGCTCCTATAGAAGCCAGAACCCTTGCTTTAGTTATTAAACGCAATTCAGGGGGGAACTGGTTCCACCAAAGTTTGAAATTTGACGTTGTTTTTAAAAAAACATGCACAACGAATAATTTCTTTAGGGTTGATGACCCCTCTTTGTACTTTGCAATTAGTATTTGGTCAATCTAAAGCAGCTGAAAAAGTAGAATTTCATTTTGAAGATGTGACAATTCCTGTTTCGATAAAGGAATTGGCAGATTGGAGTAAAGGTATTGATACAAATGATGCTTTTGGTAAAACAAATGAAAGAAATAACTCAGAGCTTTCTGTTTGGCTAAACATGCTTGGTTTTCAAAGTCGAAGTGCTTTGGCCAATTTTCTAAATGCTCCTTTAGTTAGAGATAAAAGTATGTTTCATCAACTTCTGAGGAGTTGGGCTGGTCGTAAGTTGTTAGATAAAGTTAGCGACTCTATTAGTCTTGATGACGATAAAACAGGAACTAAATTCTTTAATTCCCTTGAATCTCTACTTGAGCAACAAGAAGAGGTCTCTACACTAGAACTTTTAAACTATTTGCCTGCAGAAGTAATTCATTTTGACTTAAATAAGTGGTTTCTGATAGTTAGCAGTTGGAGAGATGAATTAAGACAACAACAACAGTTATTATCTGATTTAAAAAGATTAACTATCCAATCAGGAATTACTGCAGACAATAAAATAGTATTTACAGAATTAAAAGAATCAATCAATGAGGTTTTTCTTTTAGATGTAGAACATAGAGAACAACCACTAAAGCTAGAAATATGGAATCCACTTTCAAGAAAAATTACTAGAAGAAGTTGGATTGTTTTTATGCCTGGATTGGGAGGAGATCCTCACCATTTTCGTTGGTTAGCAAGAAGTTTGAGTCATCAAGGTTGGCCTGTAGTAATTATCAACCATCCAGGTAGTGATTCAGAAGCTCTTAATTTACTATTGGATGGGAGGGAACCTGTGCCAGGGGGGGCAGAGGTTTTTACTTATAGGCTTTCTGATTTAAATGCTGTACTTAAGGCTAAAAACAATGGAGCTTTAAATATTCCTGGAAAGAATGTTATTTTAATGGGACATTCCTTGGGAGCATTAACTTCTTTCTTGGCTTCTGGAGCAAACCCTCAAGACGGCTTATCTGAAAGGTGTGAGAAGGCGCTAGAAGATCTTTCTATTACTAATCTTTCAAGGCTTCTCCAATGCCAGCTAGTCGAAGTCCCTTTGCCTGAGCAGAAGAAAATTGAAAATTTAGAAGCAATAGTTGGTATTAATAGCTTTGGTGGCTTGCTGTGGCCATATGACTTTAATGTTCAAACAAAAACTCCTGTTTTATTAACAGGCGGAACGTATGATTTGATAACACCTTTGCTTAGTGAGCAATTAGGAGTTTTGACTTCACTTCAACCAAATAAATTTAGTAGAGTATTAATCATTGAAGGAGCAAGTCATTTCTCTCCTATCAGGGTAAAAGGTCAAACTGATCAGTCTAAGGGACAAGATATTTTTCAATTAAGTGATACTTTAATTGGCTCTAATCCATTATCGGTTCAGAGCTTGCTTGCTCATGAGATTATTAGATTTTTAGACAATCTTGAGTCAGGAAATCAAGTAAATATTATTTCTAATAAAATAAATTCAGATCTTCGATATTATATTTTAGATCAATCAACAGCAGAACAACTTATTGGTAATTAATAACTAACTCTAGGATCAATTATTGCTATCAATAAATCAACAATAACGCTGATAAAAACTACTAGCATTGAAATAACTACTACAATTCCTTGTACAATTGGATAATCCCTTTGATTAATTGCTTCTTGCAATTTAAGAGCTATGCCAGGCCATGAGAAGGTTACTTCTATAAGCAATGCTCCTCCGATAAGGGAGGCGACTGTTAAACCTGTAATTGTCAGTACAGGTAGCATGGCATTGGGAAGAGCATGGAAGAAGAGAATCCGAGACTTGTTTAATCCTCTACTTTTAGCGGCCTCTATATGATCCATTTGAAGAGTTTTATTTAGATTAATTCTTAAAGATCTAGAGAAAACTCCACTTAACAAGATGCCTAATGTTCCTGCTGGTAGTAATAAATGCCTTAACGCATTTTGTAATAAGAGTAAGTTGCCATTTTTTATGCTATCTAATATTAAGTAACCACTTCCTTCTGGGATTGATGAGCCTGGAGGAAGACGTCCTCCAATAGGGAGCCATCCTAGAATAACTGAGAAAAAAAGTTGAATCATCATTGCTGCCCAAAATGGTGGTAATGCATAAGTTCCTATGCCATATAAACGACCTGCTAAATCAGTTTTGCTTTCAGGTCTTGCTGTACCACTTAGTCCGATAACGAATCCAACTATTGAGGCTATAAGTAATGCTGTTATACCTAATTCAATACTTGCCGGTAATGCTTTAGAAATAATTTCACTCACAGGTTCTTGAGTATTTAATGCATTCCCTAAGTTGCCATGAATTAAATCATTTAAGAATGAAAGATATTGTTTAAAAATTGATTGATTCAATCCGAGTCTTTCTCGCATTGCATTTCTGGCTAAATCATCAGCTCGATTTCCTAAAATTGCATCTACAGGATCACCAGGAGCAATCCTTAATAGCATAAAAACCATTGTAGATATAAGCCAAAGCATGATAGGAATTGATCCCAATCTTATGGCGGTATATTTTGCTATTGCTCTTGTTCTATTCATTTTTTGACTTAATACTTAGACGATCTAAAAGAACTCTTCCACTACCATCGAATTCTGGTGTATTGAACTCAGGTTGTGTCCAAATTCTAGGCTTAACGAGCCAAACAGGAAGTATTGCTGTTCCTTCAGAGGCAAGTTTCTCTGCTTCATTAAGCGTATTGTTCCTGGTTATGCCTGATTCAAGTTCGCTTCTTTTAAGTACGTTTTGTAGTTTTTGATTGGCCCAAAATGTACCTCCAAATACAGCTTCCCCTTTTTTACATGTTTCATTATTAATTTTTTTACAATCAAATAATGGCGAGAGGTATGCTTCTGGGTCTGGATAATCGCCAGTCCAGCCAAGTATTACAGCTTCAAAAGACCCTTCCCCAAGTTGCTTATATATTGTTGTTGACTCGACACCGTTCAATTCCAGAATTAAACATTCAGAGAGATCTTTCTTTACTTGCTCTTGCCAAGTAAGTGCTAAGAGTTTATCTGCTGGAACATTGGATCTAAATGTGATAGGTAAAATTAATTTTTTATTATTACAATACCCTGCCCTTTTATATAATTCTTTTGCAATACTTGGCTCATATTTTGGCCATGGTTCGTTATTCTCTGTTTTTAATGCTCTAGGGACAACGGACCTTAAAGGATCTCTAAGTCCATAGCTTACCTTCCTAACAATTAGGTCTCTATTAATACTATAGGAAAGAGCTTGCCTTAAAACCTTATTATTTAGAGGTGGTTTATGACTCCTCAGCGCTACATAACCAATTTGCATTGCAGGGCCCTCCCCTTCATTTAGAAGACCTTTTTGGGATAATTGATTTAAAGCGCGCCTATGGCCATCTTCTATTGAGTTTGATAGAAGAACATCTACTTGGCCTGACTTTATTGCACTAAATAATGAAACGGATGTTGAATAATTTATGAAATTTATTCCTTTGTTTTGTACTTTATTGCCCCAATAATCTTCAAATGGTATAAGAGCTTGTCTCTCAGGTGTAAAACTTTCAAGTTTATAAGGTCCAGTTCCTATGAATTTATCATTTAGGAATTTATTTTTAAAGCTTAAATATGCTTTAGGGGAAATTGGTGTAATATTGATAGAAGTTAAAACACCATTGATTGAGCTTGAAGGACGTTTTAGTTTTAATATAAGTTTGAATCTTTCTGGAGTTTCTATTGATTCTATTCGATCGCTAATTACATAACTCAGAGTTCCAATTTCTAAGAATCGTTTAAGGCTAAATGCCATAGCATATGAGTTAAATTCAGTCCCATCGTGAAATAAAACATTTTCCCTGAGTGGTATTGAAATAGTTAATCTATCTTCGCTAAAAGTAGGCAAATCTTTGGCAAGTCTAGGCTCTAAATTTCCATCCGAATTAATTCTATAAAGAGTATCTCCTAAAGAACTAATAAGCTGAATAGCAAGTAATTTACTAGCTTGAGCAGGATCTAAAGATTCTATTTTCCCTTTGCTAGAAACTATTATCTTGCCTGTATTATTCTTTTGAGCACACGATACTTGAGTAATTATTAATAGAAAACTTATAAGGGATAAAAATACCTTGGTTATTTTTAAACTTTTAGTTTTAATTAGAGGATTCTGCAATGTCGTCTGGCTTTTTTGCTAAGGATAATTTTTAGGTTAGATAGCAGGTAAAACAATTTGCTGAATTGGGATTTCAAATACAGGAGATCCTTGAGGCATTAATGGCCACTGCCTTACCCAACATTTTTCATGCTCACTGTCAATGCCAATGATTTGAAAAAGATTTTCATCATTCATTAAATGTACGCAATCCCCCTGGTGAAAGGCAAGCTTCTTTATTTGGCCTTTATTTGAACGATGTGTTTTTCTTAAGTTCATAAACTTGTTAGGAATGAACTAACACCAAATGTTTTTTGGACTTATATACACAATTAACAAGTATTGCGCTTGTTTGCCAGTTTTAACTTTGTTTAAAGACAACCTAGATGAGCTGCGACCCTTTTGACCTCCTTAAGACTCTCGATTCGAGATAAAGCATCATATATTTTCCCTTTACTAACTTCATGAGTAACTACAACAATCTCGGCACCATTTCTTGTGGCATCGAATTGAACTATTGATTCTATAGAAACATCTTGATCGCCAAATATTTTTCCTATTTTCCCTATAACTCCTGCTGAGTCAGTAGTTATTAATCGAATATAATTTTTCTGAAGGATTTCTCTAGGTTTAACTAAATGACATTCTCGCCAAGTTGATCCTGATAACAGAGGGTCTAGAGGGATGCTCTCTCCACCCATTAATTGTATGCCAGCAATATTAAGTATATCTGCTATTACAGCAGAAGAAGTAGGGCCAGCGCCCGCTCCAGGCCCATAAAACATTACTTGTCCAACAGGATCACCTTCTATAAGAATTGCATTATTAACTCCGTTCACACCAGCGAGAGGATGTTCCTCAGGCAATAGTGTTGGCCCAACCCTTATAGATAACGGTAAAGAAGAATTTGTTGATGTGTTTTCTGCCTTTTCTGCTATACCCACAAGTTTTATTTCATAACCAAGTTTTTTTGCATACTCAACATCTATGTTCTGAAGTTTGCTAATACCTTCTGTCTGTATATTCTCTCTATTAATAGAACCACCAAAAGCCAGGGAACTTAAAATGGCAATTTTATCAGCAGCATCAAGACCTTCAACATCAGCTGTTGGGTCTGATTCTGCATATCCCATGCTTTGAGCTTGATTTAATAAATCTGGATAACTTTCTCCTTCTTTAGTCATCCTGGTAAGGATGTAATTTGTTGTTCCATTAATTATTCCTGTTATTTTATTAATCTTATTCCCTCCTAAAGATTGCTTTAGAGGTTCAATTATTGGAATTCCACCACCTACAGCCGCTTCTATAAGAACATATACGCCCGCATTCTTGGCAGCATTTGCAATTTCTTCACCATATCTAGCTATAACAGCCTTGTTTGCGGTGACTACAGATTTTCCTAATTCAATAGATTTAAGAATTAATTCTCGTGCAGGTTCTATGCCCCCCATTACTTCTACAACAATATCTACCTTTGGGTCTTTAATTACTTCTTGAGGGTCTTGAGTAAGTAATGAACTATCAATTATCAAATCTCGATTTTTGTTGATATCTCTAACTGCCACTCTTATTAATTGGAGTTGTGAGATTAAAGGATTTCTTCCTTCAGGGGAATTGATAATGTTAGCAACTCCTTTGCCGACAGTCCCGAGACCAAGCATTCCTATTCCGATTTTCTTTTTCATAACTTGAATGTTCTTTCTTTTTGGAAACGACTTTTATTGAAACTAGTTGTTTATAAAAGCAAGTGAGCTTGCTCTTTCATTTTAATAAAGATGTTTAGGAAACCATTTACTCTCGATTGGGTTAGGGTTTTGCTTAGACCAGTAGCTTCAATAAACTTAGGATTTACATTCAGGACTTCTTCTGGCGAAAGGTTGCTTAATCCTTTAATAAGGAAGGCAAGTATGCCTTTTGTAATTAGTGCATCTGAGTATCCATTCCAGGACATCTTCCCTTTTGATAAATTTCCGAGAACATATACCTTGGATATACAACCTTTGACCTTAATAGACTCATTAAAAGACTCTTGGGGTAAAGCAGGTAGAGATTTTCCTAACCACAATAAATATTCATACCTTTTTCTAGGTTCGGATGTGGTACGAAGCTTGTGAACCAATTTGTCTAGTTCTTCACTCCCAAAGCTATCTATATTTTCTGCCTCGCTTTTTTCAGTTAGCAATGTTTTTTAGGCTGTTTTAAGAAGCATAAACCCGACCATTAGGTAATAGGAACTTTTCTAAAACCTTTTTCACTAATCCATCCGTTTAAAGGTATATCCCATTCATCTTGTGGCAGTAGAGTTTGAGATACGCATGCTTCTGGAAGAATTGCAATGGCTTGTATTTTCCGCCAATAAGGATTGCTTCTCAATCTGTCGAAATAACCACCTCCATATCCAAGACGATAGCCCGAATGGTCTATTGCCAAAGCAGGTATAAGTAATAATTCTATCTGTTCAGGCGATAGACAAGCTTGTGATAGTGGAGAAGGTATACCATTGATATCTTTTTTTAATTCGATGTTCGACCATTCGTGATAGGTCATTTCTTTATGATTTGTTGTTGATGGTAGGGCTAATGAATAATTTTGAGAATGTTTTAAAGGTCTTAGATCTACTTCACCATTCAATGGCCAGTATACACCTATAAAACCGATTCTATTTTTATTTTTGGTCAATACTTTTAAAGTGGTTTCAACTGACCTTAAAATCAAATCACCAGTTCTTTTGATCTCATCTTTCCGGATCTTTTTGTAATAATTTCTTTTGATATATTTGATTTCCTTTGTATTCATTAGCTTTATTTAAGTTGTTTAAGTGAGAAAAATTTTTGTAATACTATTGCTTTTGATAATAAGCTGTTATTGCGATTGCTAATGCGTCAGCAGCGTCATCAGGCTTTGGCGGATGAATAAGAGAAAGCTCTTTTGTAACAGCATTAATTACTTCTTTCTTATCTGCACGACCAGATCCTGCTACAGCTAATTTTATTTGCATTGGAGGATATTCAACAATAGGTATATTCGATCTTGCCAGGTTCATCATAATTACTCCTCTAGCTTGCACTACGCTGATTGTGGTACTTGATCGGTAAAAGAAAAATTTTTCAACAGCAGATAGATTAGGCTTCCAATTATGAATCAAAGTTCTAATATCTTTAGAAATTTCAACTAATCTATCTGCTTCGCTTTTATCTTTATTTGTTGAGATTATTCCACAATCAATCATCTTTTTTCCACTCTCATCAAAGTCAATTAGACCATAACCTACTCTTGCTAAGCCTGGGTCAATTCCAAGTATTCTCAATTTTTTAATTTGCTGTAGCTAATTCAAATTCAGCAAGGTCATTGGGCTCGCTTCTTTCGAAAACTTTGCAAAATGATTTTACAACTCTATCTCCAGAGTCAACTTGTTCTAAGGGGTCTTTTCTAAGACGATGTCGGAGGGAGCATGAGACTACTCTTGCAACATCTTCTTCAGATACTTCTGTTCTTCCTTCAAATGCTGCTAAAGCCCTAGACGCTCTATTGGTAACAATGTCTCCGCGCAATCCGTCTACATCAAGTTCACCACAAATTGCTGAAATACTTAACCTGAGGTCTTCATCAATTTGAACATCTTTAAGCCTATTTTGAGCTTCTTTAATTTGTTTTTGAAGAGAATCCTGTTTTATCTGTACTGAGGTTATAAAGCTATCTGGGTCATCATCAAATGCAGTCCTTTGGTCAACAACCTTAACTCTTAGTTCAGCCTCTCTGACTGTTCTCACTTCGACGCTCATACCAAATCTATCAAGTAATTGAGGCCTTAATTCGCCCTCCTCTGGGTTCCCCGAACCGATTAGAACAAATCTTGCAGGGTGGCGTACAGAAACACCTTCCCTTTCAACAGTATTCCAACCAGAAGCTGCTGAATCAAGCAATACATCTACAAGGTGATCATCTAAAAGATTGACCTCGTCAACATAAAGCAGTCCCCTGTTGGCTTTTGCAAGCAGACCAGGCTCAAAGGCCCTAACACCTTCGGCTAAAGCTTTTTCTATATCGATCGTTCCACAAAGTCTGTCTTCAGTTGCTCCAAGAGGGAGATCAATCATTGGCACTTGCCTTTCTTCTGTTAAAAGAGATTCTCCTTCTTCAATAGATTGCATTACTTCTGCACTCTGTAAATCAGGGTCAGCGGGAGAACTGTTGTAAGGATCTCCTTGAACGACTTCGATTGCAGGTAAAAGATCAGCAAGAGCTCGAATGGTTGTTGATTTACCTGTCCCTCTGTCTCCCATTATCATTACCCCTCCAATGCGAGGGTCAATAACATTGAGTAGTAGGGCCAATTTCATCTCTTCTTGGCCAATTACTGCTGAGAAGGGAAAAACTCTTCGCTTGCTAGATGAACTCACTTTTTGGTTGTGATTGTATTGTCCTTCCTTGGATTGTTTCATAGGCAGGTTACCTACGTATTAGTTATTTCTTAAAAAAGGCTATAAAGCAATGTTTTTCTAAACTTAAATTATCAGGTTGGTTTTTTGTGTTTATTGATTAATAGGCGCTTCAGAGGGGTTTATATGAGGAATAATTGAAGCAGACATATTCCGAATTAAGTTTGTTGAACGTTGGTCATTAAACGGACCTTTGACAATAAAACCAACTGTAGCTCTTGATGCATCTGGCATCTCCAAAAGAGCTGTATCTGCATAAGTAATGCCAATGTCTCCAGTTTTGTTGTAAACCCTAAACCCTTCAATAAGGAGTTTATAGTCGCTATTGCCATGAGAAATCCCAAGCCCTTTTAAGAGACCATCAGGTATTAGCTTATTAGTAACAGATGTACTCATAACTTCTCTGAAAATATCTCTTGATCTGAGGCTAAGTATTTTCCCATTATCAGCTAATTGTAATATATATGCTAAGTCCTTAGCGCTGGTAGTATTCGTACCTTCTAAGTCTGGCAAAAGGTTCTTCAATTCTGTTTGTTTTAAGCCTAATTCTTTTAATCGGTCATTAATAACTTCAACGCCACCTATTTTTTGGATAAGAAGATTGGTTGCAGTATTGTCACTAATCCTTATCATTTCAGTTGTAATTTCATGCAGTGGGAACTTTTTACCTATTTTTTGATATCTCATCCATCCAGCCCCGCCTGCTATAGAATCTTTATTAAGTTCTAATAAATCATCCCAATTTAAAATTCCCTGATCCATCAATTGAAGAGTAAGAAATAGAATTGAAACCTTAATTGAGCTAGCTGCTGGTAAAGGTTTGTTTTCTTGAAAACCTGCATATCTTCCATCCTCAAAAAGAATGTATGCACTTGTTTCTAAGTCAGAGTGATTACTAGCCAGATCTTCCCATTTGTTGCTTAAAATCTTAATTTCTTTCATTGGTTTGATATTCTCTCTTAAGATACTTTTTTTTAAAGCTCTCCTTTTAGGAAAATATTTGTTGATATTTCTTTTTCTTTCTACTTTGTTGGTAACTTGTTGATTAAAATCATTATTTCTTGAAATTATTTTTAATAATGATCCTGAAATAATACCTAGAGCTATACCCATTAAGAAGATATTAAAAAGAACTTTAAAAGATTTAAATGGTTGACTATTCAAGGGAATCTATAATGATTGCTAAATTTTAATACTTCTATTGATCTCATAAAAATATTAATCATTTTTCTTATTAATAAACCATTTTGCTTGACTTATTATGCCTCTTAGAAGCGCTATTTCTTCTGACCTAGCTTCTCCACGCTGAAGCATTGATTTGATTTTTTGCATTTTGGACAATGCAGTATGCTTATACAAAAAACCAATTTGTAAAAGGAATTCTTGGCTAGCATCAATTAAATCATTTAGTTCTTTAGGCTTTGCTGGGTTATTGTTACTGTGATTATTAACTTTAGAAGAGTTTCCAATACATTTAGATAGCTCATAAAGCACTATTGCAACAGCATGAGAAAGGTTTAAGGAAGGATAACTAGGTGAAGTGTTTATTGTGAGAACTTTTTGAGCAAGCAAAAGCTCTTGATTTGTTAGGCCTCTATCTTCTCGCCCAAAAACTATGCCAATAGTATTCTTTGGGTTACCATCTATCAACCAGTTTAAGGTCGTTTCTGTTGAGTAAAGTGGTATTTCTCCGTGATCAATCCTCCCACATGTTGCAACAACCCGATTACAATCTGCAATTGCCTCTACAAGCGTTAAATAACATTTAGCATCTTTAATTAATGACATCCCTTTTAGGGCCATCTTTTTTACTTTTAAATCAAGAAGGTCACATTTTGGTGAAACTATTCTAATTTCTTTTATTCCAAAGTTTTCACATATTCTAGCAATACTTCCAACATTGATTGGACCTAAAGGTTCAACAAGAATAACTTTGATATTTTCATAGTGTTTTATCACAACGAATTTAATGAATGAAGATAAGCAAGTAAATCTGCCATAGATTGTGATTCCATTTCAAAACTAGGCATAGGTGGAGTTAAACCTTTAACAACTTGATTGATAATCTTTTTATCACTTAGCTCATTAGTGACTTTGTTGAGATCAGGCCCAACAAGTCCTTGTGCAGATATCCCATGACATCCTACGCAATTCATTCTAAAAAGATCACCCCCTTTCTCTGCTGACCCTTGAAGATTAATAGATTCAAGGACATATGGATCTGCTTTTGAGGAAGAGATAAACCAAATTAGGCTAAATGCACAAAGGATTGTAGAAATGATGAAAAGTGGTTTTATAGCATTTTTTAGTATTTCTTTCATATCTATACCAATTGATTAAGTGATTTTCGCGAAATGATCATTAACATGAAAGAATTGGAATGAATACTCACACGATTTGCGAGAAAAATGATTGAACCGCTTCTTTGTGGAATTGTTTTAGGATTAGTGCCTATTACTATATTAGGATTATTTGTTAGTGCGTGGAATCAGTATCGGAGAGAGAGTGCAATGCCTGATTGGGACTGATAAACATTAAGCTTGTTTTGCCATAAAACCGTTGATCATTGATTATCCATTCATTTTTTGGCGTAATTTTTAAATTGATAGAACATTCACAAATTACCAGGGTATTATTTTTTATCCAATTGCCTGCAAGAAGATCATTTAGAACTGAGGTATAAATATTCATTTTGTAGGGCGGATCCAAATAGACAAAATCAAAGCCATTTTGAGGTATTAATTGGTCATATCTTTCTTTTTGTTTTTTATGTCCTAACTTTAGCCATTTTCTTACTTCACAATTAATTGATTGGACTTTAGTCTCTTTGCCCATTGCTGAGGCAATGGACTTTAGATTTTCTTGACATATGCGATAAGTTTTTTTGTTTGATTCTATTGCGACGACACTAGAAGCTCCTTTTTGGAGTACTTCACATCCAATGACACCACTTCCACTAAAAAGATCAAGCCAAGTACTATTTGCAATTTCTTGACTAAGAATATTCATTAAAGCTTCTCTAACTAAAGAGGTTGTGGGCCTTGTAGTTAAATTATCTGGGCTTTTTAATTTTTTACCATTTAAGAGCCTTAATTGACCTTTCAAGATATTTTTTTGGCATCTAGATTTAACCAATTAACCCAATTTGATAACAGTTTATGTCCAGCCTTTCCTGACTTTTCTGGATGGAATTGACATGCACCTATTCTGCCTTTCCAAACCATGGCTGTTATCTGTTGGCCCCCAAAATTTACTGTTGCTGCAATATCTTGCTTTAATGGTTGGGCTGCAAATGAATGTACAAAATAAGTCCAAGAAGTTGTTTCAGTTATATTCAAAAGAGGAGACTTGTTTTGATGGTTTAATAAAGCCCAACCCATATGAGGAACTCTCTCTCTTAAATCTTTAGGTAATGCATTGACTTGACCTTTAAATATTCCCAGCCCTGAAAGTGAGCCTTCTTCACTAGATTCAAACATTAACTGTAATCCCAGGCATATTCCTAAAAGAGGTTTGTTGGCTTTTGCCCAGTCTTTTATTGTTGGGATTAGATTTTTTTCTTTGAGATTAGTTATTGCTGGATCAAAAGAACCAACTCCTGGAAGTATTAGAGCATCGCAACAATCTGAATCTTCTGGTTTTGTAACTAGAGTCACAGGTTGACCTAACCTTTTAAAAGATTGTTGTACGGAATGAAGATTCCCCATACCGTAGTCAATTAAGCCAATACTTAAAGTCACTTAATCTTTGATAATTATGAGTTAGTTCCTTAAATGATCTGAAAGATTAAAGATGCTTGGAAATCGTTGCTGAAAGAGTTGCCTTTGGAACTGCTCCAACTACAGTATCGACTTTTTGGCCTCCTTTGAAGATCATTAGTGTAGGAATACTTCTAATTCCATATTGACTGGCTACGTTTGGATTTTCATCAGTATTCAACTTGCAAACTTTGATTTTACCTTCGAAATCTTTTGATATTTCGTCGACAATTGGTGAAACCATTCTGCAAGGACCACACCAAGGCGCCCAAAAATCTACTAATACAGGGACATCACTTTGGAGAACATCCTGCTCAAATGAAGAATCTGTAACTGCAACAGCACTTGACATACCTTTTAGACCTTAATAAGACAAAAGCATATTTATTTTGCCTAAAAAAACGATCGATGCCATAAGTTTTTTCAACTTTGACTGGAGTGTTAATACAAAAAATTTGATCTTGAATTCATTAATTTGTCTCTAGCATTGATTTTTAAGGACTTTCTAGGACTTCCAAGGATTTCTTTAATGGATTTAAAAACTTATTTGCCCATTCCTAATTGCTGGGCTTTTTGGTAAATTTTGCCTTCTGTAAGCAAAGAAGGAGCTATGACAATTTCAACTTCCTGCATTTCTTTAATAGTTAGAGCTCCTAGGGTCCCCATAGATGTTTTGATTGCACCTAGAAGGTTATGAGTGCCATCATCAAGAGTGGCTGGCCCCTTGAGAATTCTTTCAAGACTTCCTGTTGAGCCAACATTAATTCTAGTCCCTCTAGGAAGTACAGGGCTAGGAGTTGCCATTCCCCAGTGAAAACCTTTTCCTGGAGCTTCTTTTGCCCTTGCTATAGGAGATCCAATCATTACACCATCAGCTCCACAAGCAATACATTTGCAGATATCTCCTCCAGTAATAATCCCGCCATCAGCAATAATAGGAACATATTTTCCACTTTCTTTAAAGAAATCATTTCTAGCAGAAGCACAATCTGAAACTGCTGTTGCTTGAGGGATTCCAATACCAAGAACACCTCTTGAAGTGCATGCAGCACCTGGTCCAATTCCAACAAGGACGCCAGCCACTCCTGACCTCATAAGTTTTAAAGCAACTTCATAAGTTACACAATTCCCAACAACTACTGGTATACCTATGTCTTGGCATAATTGAGATATATCAAGGCTTTCTTGACCTTTTTTCCCAATATGTTCAGTTGATACAACAGTGGCTTGTAAAAAGAAGATATCTGCGCCTGCTTCTGAAATTGTTTTTTGGAATTTGATCGCAGTTAGGGGTGTTCCGCTAACTGCAGCAATTCCACCTTTGCTTTTTATCTCTTTTATACGTTGTTTAATGAGCTCTTCTTCTATAGGTCTAGTGTAGATTTCTTGCATTAGAGGCACAAAATCTTCTTTGCCAACAGAACAAATTTTTTGTATTGCCTCTTTTGGATTTTGATATCTTGTTTGAACGCCTTCGAGATTTAAAACTCCTAAAGAACCTAGCTTAGAAAGTTGTATAGCCATATTTACATCAACAACACCATCCATAGCACTAGCAATTATTGGCACTTCTAGTTCTTTGCCTCCAATCTTCAGAGTTGTATCAGTGACTTCAGGGTCAACTGTTCTTGTGCCTGGAACAAGTGCAATTTCATCGATGCCATAGGCACGACGAACGTGTTTTGAGCGTCCTAGTTGAATATTCACCTTAGGCTTTAATAAATTGAGGCCAAAATAGACAATTTTTATCTTAATGCTTGATTTGTCTGAAAGTGATGACGTTTCTTGATTCTCTAGCTTTTGGGATTTTCTCTTAAAGAAAACTGAAGAGGAATCCTTAGAAGCTTAGTGAGATTTTTTCTTGATTATCAGTGATTTAAAATAAAAGAAGAGCCCACTCAACCCTGATAATTTCAGAAGACTTGGAGCAAGAGGTATAATAGATATGATTTTCAGTAGATTCTCTGCAAAAATGAGTATAGTTAAAGATAATATAAGAAAACCAATAATTAATATGTAATTTAATTTATTAATTGATTGAAGGGTTGCTAATCGTTTATTTGAGAAACCTGTGATTTTTTCTTTTAGGATGTTCCACTCTCCCCCTTCGGATGGTAAGTCTATAGGCAGTTGATTGGAACCAATTTTCTCGAAATCTAATGTAGTTGAGTTATTAATAATATCATCTAAATCACCATTATTACTAACTTCATACATGTCAATCTTTTGGAGATCGTCTTCGGCAAAAATTCTTCTTGGAGATGTATTTGTGTTATTTAATGTAGAGTTAATTAATGAAATTTCTTTTCCTTGTGCTTTTTTTACAGATTGTTGATTATCTCGGTATTCAGTAATATCTTGAATTTTAAAAGAATTATTAAGAGTGTAAGAATGGTTTGGTTTTTCCGAATTGTTCCTTTTAAAAGAATTCATAGGTTAATTAAATAGAGATTTAAGTTTCTATGTATCTAAGTTTCATGGATAGTGATGCTGTGTCAAGAGCAAAAGATGCAATTGAATTTAATATTTTTCACCAACAAATAATCTTGTTTCGAGATAAAATCTACTAATTAGTAAAAGTTTCTTATATGGCAGATACTTCGGAGCCGAATAACGGAGTTCCTGGAGAGTTCGAAGATCGGATCATTCAGACAGATCTACGTAATGAGATGTCGCGTTCCTATTTGGAATATGCGATGAGTGTCATAGTTGGAAGAGCTTTGCCTGATGCAAGAGATGGCCTTAAGCCAGTGCATAGAAGGATACTTTATGCAATGTATGAATTAGGACTGACAAGTGATAGGCCTTATAGAAAATGCGCTCGTGTTGTAGGAGAAGTTTTAGGAAAATATCATCCTCATGGAGACACAGCGGTATACGACGCATTAGTGAGGATGGCTCAAGATTTCTCAATGCAAATGCCGTTAGTAGACGGTCATGGGAATTTTGGGTCAATAGATAATGACCCTCCTGCTGCAATGAGATATACAGAGTCTCGTCTGAAAGCTCTTACGCAGGACAGTTTGTTGGAGGATATTGAATCAGAAACAGTAGATTTTATAGACAATTTTGATGGGTCTCAACAAGAGCCCACTGTCCTTCCAGCCCGAATCCCTCAGCTTCTTTTGAATGGTTCATCAGGTATTGCAGTTGGGATGGCTACCAATATTCCACCTCACAATCTTGGCGAATTAATTAAAGGCTTGTTGGCTTTGATTGATAATTCGGAATTAAGTGAGGAAGAACTTATGAAAATAATTCCTGGTCCAGATTTTCCTACTGGTGGCCAAATCCTAGGTAGGGGAGGAATTAGAGAAACATATTTAACTGGTAGAGGTTCTGTAACAATGCGAGGTGTTGCCGAAATAGAAACTATAGAAATAAAAGGTCGGCCAGATAGAGATGCAGTAGTGATAACTCAGTTGCCTTATCAAACAAACAAGGCAGCACTCATTGAAAGAATTGCTGATATGGTTAACGATAAAAAGCTTGAAGGGATCTCAGATATTAGGGATGAGAGCGATAGAGATGGAATGAGGATTGTAGTTGAATTAAGAAGGGATGCTTATCCACAAGTGGTATTAAATAATTTATTTAAACTGACTCCCCTCCAATCTAACTTTAGTGCAAATATGCTAGCTCTTGTTGACGGTGAGCCTATTACACTTTCTCTTCTTAAGATGTTAAAAGTATTTCTTAACTTTAGAGTAGAAACTATAGAAAAAAGAACTAATTATTTGTTAAGGAAAGCAGAAGAGAGAGATCATCTTCTTTTAGGACTATTGGTTGCTTTGGATCAACTTGATCCAATAATAAAACTTATCAGATCAGCCCCAGACACAGCATCTGCAAAAAGCAACTTACAAGAATTACACGGCCTTACAGATTTGCAAGCTGATGCTATTTTGCAAATGCAGTTAAGAAGGCTAACTGCATTAGAAGCGGATAAGATTAGACTTGAGCATGAAGATTTACTTGTAAAGATAGCAGACTTTAAGGATATCTTGTCTAGTCGAGATAGAGTCCTTGAATTAATCAAAATAGAGCTTGCTAATTTAAATGAAAAATACTTTGTCCCAAGGAGAACTGAAATACTTAACCTAGGAAGTGGTATTGAAGATATAGATTTAATTGCTAATGAAAGATCTGTTGTTCTTTTAACTGAAACTGGCTATTTAAAAAGAATGCCGGTTAATGAATTTGAGGCAACTAGTAGAGGGACAAGAGGTAAATCAGGTACCCGTAGTCAAGGGGAAGAAGAAGTTAAGTTGTTTATAAGTTGCAATGATCACGATAACCTTTTGCTTTTTAGTGATAGAGGAGTTGCATATACTTTGCCAGCTTATAGAGTACCTCAATGCAGCAGAGCAGCTAAAGGTACCCCAGTTGTTCAACTCCTTCCTATACCTAGAGAAGAAGCTATTACTTCTTTGTTATCAGTGAGCTCTTTTGAAGAGGATAATTATTTATTAATGCTTACTAAAGGTGGATTTATTAAGAGAACAAAAGTCTCAGCTTTTAGCAAAATTCGCGCTAATGGGCTTATAGCTATAGGGCTTGAAGAAGGTGATGCTTTAAGTTGGGTTAGATTGTCTGCTTCAGGAGATAGCGTTTTAATTGGTTCTAGTACAGGTATGACTATTCATTTTCGTCTTAATGATGATGAATTACGACCTTTGGGTAGAACAGCTAGAGGTGTTAGATCAATGAATCTAAGGCAGGGAGATTCTTTGGTAAGCATGGATGTGCTCCCTAGCGAGCTTGCTGATCGAATTGCAGGTACAAATGATGATGAGAATCAAGATGAATCAGTTTCTTATGAAGGCCCTTGGGTCTTAGTTGCTTCTGCAAATGGATTAGGAAAGCGGGTTCCTGTTACACAATTCAGGCTTCAAAAAAGAGCAGGAATGGGTTTGCGAGCTATTAAATTCAGGAATCAAGAGGATGTTTTAGTAGGACTAAGAGTATTAGGTCCAGGCGAAGAACTTCTGCTTGTTAGTGAAAAAGGAGTAATTGTTCGTACAAGTGCAGATAAAATCCCACAGCAATCTCGAGCAGCCACAGGAGTAAGGCTACAGCGCCTTGATGCTGGGGATCATCTTTCAGAAATGGTATTAGTTCCTCCAGAGCAAGAAGACCTCAAAACCGAATTATCAGATTCTAGTGAAGTTATTAATTCTGAAATTGATAGTAAAAGTTGAAATTAATTCACTCTTCTGATGTTTTAATTATGGGGGCTGGGCCTGCAGCCCTTTGTATTGCTTCCGAACTGGTTCAACATGGTTTAAGTGTAAGTGCTCTCGCAACTCATTCTCCACAAAAACCTTGGCCTAATACCTATGGAATATGGGCAAAAGAGCTTGAGTCCCTTGGATTAGAGTCACTATTAGAATATCGCTGGAAGAAAACAATAAGTTTCTTTGGAAATGGTATTAATGAAACTGGTCGCAAACCTACAGAACATAACTTTGATTATGGTTTGTTTGATCAATCTGCTTTTCAGAAAGCTTTATTAGATAAATGTGGAGACCTGCCTTGGTTCATTGAAACTGCTCAAGATATTCAATTTAAAAATTCTATAACCGAAGTCATTTGTTCTTCTGGAAATATTTATCAAGCAAGAGTTGTTATTGATGCAAGTGGTCATAGAAGTCCTTTTATAAAAAGGCCTAATCATGGACCGGTAGCTCAGCAGGCTGCATATGGAGTTGTTGGTAAGTTTAGCTCCCCACCTGTTGAAGAGAATCAATTTGTATTAATGGACTTTCGACCTGATCATCTTAGTAAAAGTGAATTAGAAGAACCTCCAACTTTTTTATATGCAATGGATTTTGGTAAAGGTGTTTTTTTTGTAGAGGAAACTTCTTTGGCTTGTTCTCCGCCTGTTTCATGGAGCAAATTAAAAGAAAGATTGACTTCTCGATTAAGTAAAAGGGGAATTGTGATTGATGAGATTATTCATGAGGAGCATTGCTTATTTCCAATGAATTTGCCTTTGCCTTTCTTAAATCAACCATTACTTGCATTTGGAGGTTCTGCAAGCATGGTTCATCCGGCTTCGGGATATATGGTTGGTGCTTTATTAAGGAGAGCCCCTTCCTTGGCAAAGCAATTAGCTTATGCAATCTCGATGAAGCCTGACTTGGATTCTGCCGAGCTTGCTAAAAGTGGTTGGCAAGTTTTATGGACGCCAGAACTTGTTCAAAGACACCGTTTATATCAGTTTGGGCTTCAAAGATTGATGAGTTTTGACGAAAAACTCTTAAGAAGTTTTTTTGACACTTTCTTTAAATTACCTACAAAAGACTGGTCTGGATTTCTTGCTAATACATTGAATTTGCCTCGTTTGATATTAGTAATGATTAGACTCTTCTTTATTTCTCCCACAAAAGTTAAATTAGGAATGATTGGAATAGTTAACTTCAAATAGAAGTTTAGTTTTTACTTCCAATCTCCAGCTTGAATTAAAGGGAAAATAAAATCTTCGGATTCTATCTTCCTTAACTCTAACTCAGTAAAATTATTATTTTCTCCAAGAGCTTTAATTAAAAGCCAGAAACGATTTAAGTGCCTAAAGATTCTTTCTCTCGCAAGTTCAGTTGTAGTTCCTGCCCTAAGTATGAAACTCCAATCAGATGACTGAGAAAGTAAAAGTTCACGAGCTGCTTGTTGCAATATTCGCAATTCTAGATTAGTAGAAACACCACTATTACATCTAAAAATCATTTCTTTACTAGCCTTTGACCACTCATGAACAACCCATGAGTTTGTTTCATTAACCCAGTATTTGTGGAATCCACCTTGCCCCCAACTTGATGGAGAGGGCTCACATATTTGCAACATAGGGTTAATTGTTAAGTAATCTTTTAAAGTTGTAAGTTCAATGCCCTCAGCCTCTGATTGTTTAAATATCTCTTTTATAAAAATTGGTCCTTCAAACCACCAATGGCCAAAGAGTTCGGCATCAAAAGGTGCAACCAATAGAGGCTGAAATTTCATTTTGTTTTTTAATACACTTAGTTGTCTTTTTCTACCCATCAAATACTCTTTTGCATGAATTCTTACTTTCTTTTTTGCTAGATCCGGTTCATAAAGCTCTTTTTCATTTATTTGTTTATTAGATTCACTAACTTTATGTAGTTTTAGCCCTAATGGTCGAGAAGTTTTAATACCATTTTTTTGAAGGTATTTTAAGGGAAGATCCCAGCCAAGGTCTCTATGAAATTCTCTATATTCAGAATCTCCTGGATAACCTTCACGAGCTGACCATACTGGTAACGTAGAAGCGCTATCTCTTCCAAAAAAGGCGACACCATGCTTGCTGCAGATTGGAGCGTATATTCCATATCTAGGTCTAGGGTTTGAATGCAAAACTCCATGACCGTCAAGAATTGAATATCGCAGTTCGCACTCTTTCAGTAACTCATCAAGTCCTTCGTAGTAGGCGCATTCTGGAAGCCATATTCCTTTTGGTTTAATGCCAAAGACTCTAAAATGTTCTCTCACAGCAGTTTTTAATTGCCCTTTAACTGCTTGGGGATATTCCCTTAGTAGAGGAAGGTAACCATGAGTAGCAGCGCAAGTAATGATGTCTATTACAGATTGGTCTTGAAGACTTGAAAACCTTTTTATAACATCACCTTTATTGCTATTCCAATTTGATAATTGAAATTCTATAAAAGAAGTTAGTTCTTTGGCTGCTTCGTGTTCATTCTCTTGACTATCAGCTAATATTTTTAATCTTATTCCTAACCATTCTGGGAATCTATTTTTTAAGTCTTGATCGTTGAAAAGTGAAAGAAGAGTTGGTGATAGAGAAATAGTTAACTTTGGACTTTGATTGGCTGACTTTGATGCATCCTCTAGAACTTTAAGTAAAGGAAGATAACACTCTAAGAGAGCTTGGAAAAACCAGTCTTCTTCCAAAGACCCTTTTTCAGCAGACCTTACATATGGAAGATGTGCGTGAAGTACTAGAGCGAGCTTACCTTCTGACAAATTTAAGAAACCTTTGATGAATTTATGAAGCAGTGAATTAGGTAGTTAGAATAAATCAAATAAATTAATTAGACCATTTTATATGGCTAAGGATCCAGGCCGAGTTCTTATTTTTGACACTACTCTCAGAGATGGTGAACAGTCTCCTGGTGCCAGCCTTAATTTGGAAGAAAAACTTGCTATTGCTCAACAACTGGCTCGATTGGGAGTGGATATAATAGAAGCTGGTTTCCCATATTCAAGTCAGGGAGACTTTGCTGCTGTTCAGCGTATCGCAGATCAAGTTGGAGGAGAAGAAGGACCTATTATCTGTGGATTGGCTAGAGCTTCTAAGGCTGATATTAAGGCATGCGCTGAAGCCATAGCTCCAGCTCCAAGAAAAAGAATTCATACTTTTATAGCAACTAGTGATATCCATCTTGAGCATAAGCTTCGAAAATCAAGAAAGGAAGTTTTGGAATTAGTGCCTGACATGGTTCATTTTGCAAAAACTTTCTCTGATGATGTTGAGTTTTCTTGTGAAGATGCAGCAAGAAGTGATCCAGAATTCCTATATGAAGTGATTAGCCAAGCAATTGCTTCTGGAGCAGGAACTATTAACATTCCGGATACAGTTGGATATACAACACCATCTGAATTTGGTGAGTTAATAGCAGGTATTAATCATCATGTATCAAATATTGATGAAGCTGTTTTATCGGTTCATGGACATAATGATTTGGGGTTAGCAGTAGCCAATTTTTTGGAAGCGGTAAAGAGTGGTGCTAGGCAGCTTGAATGCACAATTAATGGAATTGGAGAAAGAGCAGGGAATGCAGCTTTAGAAGAACTTGTTATGGCATTACATGTTAGAAGAAGTTATTACAATCCTTTTTTTGGTAGAGACCCTGAATCTATTCAACCACTTACAGCTGTCAGAACGGAGGAAATAACAAAGACCTCAAGGTTGGTTTCTAATCTTACCGGTATGGTCGTTCAGCCTAATAAGGCAATAGTTGGTGCCAATGCATTCGCCCATGAATCAGGAATTCATCAAGACGGTGTTTTGAAGAATCGCTTGACTTATGAGATTGTTGATGCAAAAACGGTTGGGCTTAGTGATAATAGAATTTCTTTAGGGAAGTTGAGTGGGAGAAGTGCTGTAAGGGCAAGACTTGAAGAATTAGGTTATGACTTAACAAGGGAGGACTTGAATGAGGCTTTCTCAAGGTTTAAGGATTTGGCAGATCGAAAAAGAGAAATTACTGATAGAGATTTAGAAGCCATAGTAAGCGAACAAGTAATGCAACCTGAGGCTCGTTATCAATTAGATCTTGTTCAGGTTAGTTGTGGAAATGCTTTGAAACCTACAGCAACAGTAACGTTGACTGATCAAGAAGGTAATCAGCAAACTTCTGTCGCTCTTGGTACTGGACCAGTTGACGCTGTATATAAGGCTCTTGATTCTTTGGCTAAAGAGCCTAATGAGTTGATCGAATTTTCTGTTAAATCAGTTACGGAAGGTATAGATGCTTTAGGGGAAGTAACTATTAGATTAAGAAGTCAAGGACAAATTTTTTCAGGACATTCAGCTGATACAGATGTAGTTGTAGCTGCTGCTCAGGCATATGTTAATGCCTTAAACAGATTGGTGGCTTATTCTGAAAAGAAGACTTCTATCCACCCACAGCATGATTTGGTTCAATCAAATATTTAGATTTTGAGTTCCTGCCAATATTCATTATAGAATTAAGGGTGACGGTTGAGCAATTGGAATAAACAATGTCAAATGATGCTGGCCTTTATAGATTGGTAGGTCTTGATGGAAGACCTCATCCGGTTCTTGATACTCCTTATGAATCTATTGATTCAGCTATGTGGGCAGCTAAAGATTGGTGCTCACGTCAGTCTCCAAAGGATTTGGAGAGTTTAGAGCAATCTATTGGCATTGAGGTGATGACCACAAATGGTTCTTGGAGAACTATTAGATACTCATAAATCAAATGATTTATTTATTCAAATATGAACGTCAGCATTGATCTAACACTGATTCCTTTAGGTAAAGGTACATCACTCTCCCGCTATATAGCCGCGTGTAAGAAAGAGATTGAAAAAAGAGGTTTAGATTATGAGCTTGGTCCAAATGGAACGGCTATTGAGGGTGAATGGAATAAAGTTTTTGAATGTGTCAAAGCTTGCCATGAAGTTGTTCATGGTTTAGGAGTGCTTCGTATTTATTCCTCTGTGAAGATAAATTCAAGAGTTGATTCCAATAAATCTTTTAGGGACAAAGTTCAAAGTGTAAATTCATATCTTTCTGAGCAAACTTCATAATGAATTCTTTAGATAGTTTCAATCACTAACTAAATGATTTTTTTTTTCTGTTTGATTCTCTATTTTAGAGAAAGAACTATTTTTTAATGAAAAGGAGCCCTCGAGGATATTGGTTGCTTTCTTGGATAGGGCTTTTTGCAAATGTCATTGCGCTTCCATTTATTGCATACGTTGTAAGTTCTGGACCTCCTTTGCAGGCCACTAATATAAGTCTTGCTGTAAGTCTTGCTTGGCCAGCGGCAATTGTTGGCATAGTTGCTTCTGCTGCTCTCCTTGCTGAAAGAGAATGGGGAGTAATTCTTGCAATAGTTGCTTTGTCTATGGTTCTTTCTGGTACATTGCCTTATGCAATAATTAGATTAGTTAGAGAAAACGATTTTTGGGGATTAAGTGGTTTTTCATTATTAATAGCAGTTTTAAATCTCTTAGGATTAGTCTATTGGTGTTTGCCAGGTCATAGAAAAATTAGACTGTAGTTATAGTTTTTCATTGTTTGTATTAACTTAAAAACAAATTTTTCCTTAAAATATATTAATTATAATTTTTATGCTGGATAAGCTGTTGTCTTGGATTGCGTTGGATACTTTATTCTTCTATGGCTCATTCTGCGCCATACACTAACAAATGCTCTGACTACTAATTCCAGTTCTCCTCTGCTAAGACTACTGTTTTTGAGTTGACCATCAATTTGACGAGATTCAACAATCCTTCTAATAGTTGAGCATGCTTCTTTATATGTACTTTTTGGATCTAGAGCTCTTAAAGCAGCTTCGCACCCATCTGCAAGCATAAGAATTCCAGTTTCTTTCGAGTTAGGGATAGGCCCTTTATATCTAAATCTCCCTTCTGGAATCGCACTATCAAATTTGCGTGCTTGATGAAAGAAATATCCCATTTTTAGCGTGCCTTGGTGTTCTGGAATAAAATCAGCAATAGCGGTTGGCAGACGATGTTTTTTGGCTAGTTTTAAACCTTCATCAACATGTGCTTGCAAGATATCTGCACTTTTATATGGATCATTTAATTCATCATGAGGATTTAACTCATTTTCTTGATTCTCTATAAACCATTCAGGTGCATGCAATTTCCCTACGTCATGATAAAGAGCACCAGTTCTGATTAAGTCAACATCTGCTCCAATACTTCTTGCACCTTCCTCAGCTAGTCCGCAAATCATAAGGGTGTGTTCAAAAGTTCCTGGAGCTTCTTTTGATAATTTTCTAAGCAGGGGTCTTTCTTGATCTGCTAACTCCATTAATCTTGCTCTAGTAAGTAATCCAAAAGTATTTTCAATAATTGGAATTAGAAAAATTGTGAACATCAATATCACAACAAGAAATAGTGCTTCAGTTACTAATGTTTCGGAATTAGGAGATAGTTTTCCCCAAGCACTTGATGTTGGAACTATCCGAACTCTTATAAGTATCCATTGGCAAACAAGGGAGATAAATGGAACTAAAACAACTATTTGAGTTAATTGTGCTCTACTCCTCATTCTGCCTGATTGAATAGCAACTAATGTTGCTGTTAACGCGGCAATTAGCAATCGACCATCTCCTATTCCGCTAACCGGAATAGGCCAAAGAAGACTTGCAATAGCAACCCAACCTAATGCTGATCTAGTTCCTATACCTTGAGATAAAATAAGGCTTGGAGGAACTAAAACTTGTAATGGACTAATCGTTGCTCCAAACCAATCTTTACTAAATTGGACTATTAGCAACAAGCCAAGTGATAGAAATGCATGTTTTGATTTTGCAGAAGGTTTTTCTCTCCTCATTATCATTAATAGAACCCAGCAACTAAATAAGGCTTCTGCAAACTTAATTAGCCATTCAATGGGTCTAGGACTTCTATTGATTAATCGAAAATGGTCTAAAACAACATAGCCTTTGGGCGTTATAGATTCACCTTTCTTAGCTATTAAATCTCCCTTTTTGACTTCTATGGTTGGTATACCTTGTTTTGTTATTAACTCTTCTATAAGTTGTTGACTCCTTTTAACGTCATGTCGCAGATTTGTATTTCCTTGAAAAGTATCTGCAATTAATTTGCTTCCAATTGTTATAGAGGGACTATTTACATTTGTATTTGGAGATAACTGGAATTTTGCAGCTTTTTGAATTTGATCGTAAGGCAAGGTGCCTATTATTCCTTGATGTATCATTTTTTGCGATACAAGAAGAATTTCTTGCTCCCATTGTCTTCTTTTTGAATCGGTTTGTTTGGAAAGCCATTCTCTCTCTGTAAGATCTAAGTTTACAGGTCCTATTCGATCATTATTGTTGCTTATAGCTACTTGCTCTAAATAGCCTAATTGTTCTTTTATTTGATTTAAGAGTTTTTCTGATTCATCTTCATCAATAACTTGGACTGAAGTTCGAGGAATTAAATCAGATCTTTTTTGTTGTAATTCTGCGGTGTCAGTGACTAGTGCACTTTCTGGTGCAATGAAATCAAACGGAGCTAAATCTTTTGGCTTTAGGTCTGGAACTGCTAATAATTTATAACTTGATAAAACTGCAATTAAAAGCGAAATAATTAGCAGCGCAGCTTTATTTGTTAAGGACCATTCCATAGCCAATCTTCTAGGAGATTGGCTATCTCTCCAGCCTCGCCATACATTTTTTAAGTTGAATAATTTGGCCAAAACATTTAGAAGTAGAACATTAAGCTAGCTATTTATCAGAGGCTTGCTTCATAAAAGTTAAATTATTCTCATGGCCAAAATCCTCGATGGTAAAAAACTTGCTTTAGAAATCCAGCAGAGGCTCAAGTCAGAAATTGATCAAGGTTTAATTAAAGCTGGTAGAGCGCCTGGATTGGCAGTGATTCGTGTTGGGAATGATCCTGCAAGTGGTGTTTATGTATCAAACAAAACTAGAGCATGTGAGAAAATAGGTGTTAAGAGCTTTTCTATTCAGCTGGATGAGAAGAGTTCAACTGAAGAAATAATCAGCAAAATCACTGATCTTAATGATGATTTGAGAATTGATGGAATTTTGGTTCAGTTGCCACTTCCTAGTCATATTAATTCTTCGAAAATACTAAAATCTATTTTGCCTACGAAGGATGCAGATGGTCTTCATGCATATAATTTGGGCAGTCTATTAAAGGGTGAGCCAGGGCCAAGGTCATGTACTCCTGCAGGAATAATGGCTTTGCTTGCATCTAGCAATATTGAATTGGATGGAACAAGAGCAGTAGTAGTTGGTAGAAGTATTTTGGTGGGCAAGCCTATGGGATTAATGCTTCAAGCAGCTAATTCAACCGTAACAGTTGCTCATAGCCATACTAAAGATCTTTCTAAATTGACAAATGAAGCAGATGTATTGGTTGTGGCAGCAGGCAAACCGCAGATGATTGGGAAAGAACATGTGAGCGAAAATACAGTAGTGATAGATGTAGGTATTCATAGGATTCCACAAGAGAAAGCTCTCGTTAATGGTTCTTTATATAGTCTTTGTGGCGATGTACGTACAGAGGAAGTTTTTTCAAAAGCAAGGGCAATTACTCCAGTTCCAGGAGGAGTCGGACCAATGACGGTTTCAATGTTGCTAGTAAATACTGTTTTTAGATGGCAAGACCATTGCGGTTTACCCTTCACTCTTGCAGATTTACTTCCATGAGGGTCTAACTCCTGAGAGAATTCTTGTAATTCAATTTTTTCATTGTGGAAGCGGAAGCTCCTCCTTTTGACTTCGAAGCTTTTTTGTCCTTATCTAAGGGCAAAGTTGAAGCAGCTTTAGACGCTTCTTTAGGTCCTGAAGAACCAGAGAAGCTAAGGCAGGCAATGAGATACTCGCTTTTGGCTGGGGGCAAGCGACTTCGCCCTATCCTTTGCCTTGCGGCTTGTGAAATGACAGGAGGCGATCCTGATAAAGCAATTCCTACTTCTGTGGCAATTGAAATGATTCATACAATGTCGCTTATTCATGATGATCTTCCTTCAATGGATAATGATGATTTAAGAAGAGGTCGTCCTACAAATCACAAAGTTTATGGAGATGCAATTGCAATACTGGCAGGAGATGCATTATTGACAAGAGCTTTTGAGATGGTTGCTCTTAGAACTAAAGGGGTCCCAGAAGATAGGTTATTAAAAGTAGTAGGAGAGCTGTCATTAGTTTCTGGTGCCCCAGGATTGGTAGGTGGTCAAGTTGTTGATCTTGAATCAGAAGGTAAGGATGTAGACCTAGATACTTTGGAATACATTCATATACATAAAACAGGAGCTCTCTTAAAAGCCTCAGTTATTTGTGGAGCAATTATTGGCGGTGCTAATGATGATTTGATTCAGGCTTTAAAGATTTATGCGAAATGTATAGGCTTAGCCTTTCAAATAATAGATGACATTTTAGATGTCACTTCTAGTAGTGAAGTTCTTGGGAAAACCGCAGGTAAAGATTTAATTGCTGATAAAACAACTTACCCCAAACTTTTGGGTGTTAACAAATCACGAGAAAGAGCAAATGAACTTATTCAAAGGGCAAAATATGTTCTTAAGCCATGGGCAAAAAAAGCAATGCCTTTGACAGCTTTGGCTGACTACATTATCAGTAGAGATCGATGACTATCCAGAATTCTTTTGATTTCTCACTATTGAAAGAGCTCTTTGATAATAGCGTTTTGGCTTGGGGCCTTATAGCTTGTGGTATTGCTCAGCTTTCTAAATTGATATTTGAATTGATTTCAAATAAAAAGTGGCGTCCTGAAGTTTTGCTGGAGACTGGAGGCATGCCATCAAGCCATTCGGCACTTGTCACTGGAACTGCAGCGGGTGTTGGATCAGTTATGGGTTTTGGAGACCCTTTGTTTGCAATTGCAGCAACTATTGCATTTGTTGTTATGTATGACGCTAGTGGGATAAGAAGGTCAGCAGGCCTTGCTGCTGCTCGTGTCAACAAATTACCGAAAGAACTTTGGCCTTCAAAACCTGAGCTTCCACTTAAAGAGAGCCTTGGTCATACACGTTTAGAGGTTTTTATAGGCAGTGTCCTCGGTCCTGCTATTGCTTTGCCTGGAATTTTTTATATTGGATCACCACTTCATTTGCTGCAATCCATGGGACTTCTATAGGGGTGATAAAAAAAAGATTAACTTCAGATCAGTTTGAAGCAATTAGAATTTTCGAGTCATGGCTTAAAAATGCAAGCATTACTGAGAAGTTTGTATTAAGCGGTTTCGCAGGCAGTGGTAAGACTTTTTTATCAACAAAATTTTTAACCCTTGTTGAAGAAAATAATTTTTGTTGGACAGTTGTAGCCCCTACTCATAAAGCAGTTGGTGTTCTTAGAAAGGTTTTAAAGGAGACATGCTTAACCCCTACCTTGAGGCCTTCTACTATTCATAGGTTACTTAGATTAAAGCTAAAGTGGAATGGTGATTTAGAGGTATGCGAAGAAACAAGTCAAACAGAAAAATCTCTTGAAAAATTAGGTTTAGTTCTTATCGATGAAGCTTCTATGATTGATTCGAGATTACTAGAAATTATTTTAAAGTGCTCTCAAAAGTCAAACACAAGATTGATATTTGTAGGAGACCCTGGTCAACTTCCACCTATAGGTGAATCTATAAGTCCTGTTTTTTCAATGAAAAAGGTGCAGGCAGCTCATTTGAATTTAGTAGTTAGACATCAAGGCCCTATTTTAAATTTAGCAAGCCTATTAAGAGAAGAATCTTTTCCATGTACTCCACCTACTTGTTTTCCCACAGTTCATTCAGATAATGGGATAGTTGGTTGCTTAAGTAACAATGAGTGGCTTGAAAAAGCTCAGCTATCTTTGTTAAATGCAGCCCAAAAAAAAGACCCAGATCAAGCAAGAATACTTTGCTACACTAATAGATACTTAGAGAGATTAATACCTTATGCGAGAAGAGCAATCCATGGAAGTAAAGCAGATAAGATGTCTGTTTTGCCAGGTGAGGTCTTAATAACAAGAAGAGCCGTAATGCTCTCAGCTTCAATTGACAAGATTAAATTTTTCGAAGAACCTGGTATCCTTTTTGGTTCTAATGAAGAAATAATAGTTAAAGAAGTAAACTCAGAAACTTTTGACTTTATGGATATAGATATTCTATGCAATATTTCAATTCAATTGCCTGTAATTCAAATTCTTGTAGCTAAGGTTTTATGCAGGAATCATGATTTTTTAATTCGTCTTTTGCCAGAACCAGGTTCTGAATCTCGTATAAACTTAGATAATATTTTAGAAGAGCTAACCCTGAAGGCGAAAAAACAAACAGGATCGGAGGCGCGAAAGCTTTGGAAAGCCTTTTTTTATGTAAGAGATTTATTTGCATCTGTAGGTCCAGCTTCTGTTTTGACTGTTCATAGAAGTCAAGGCAGTACATTTGGAGAAGTCTTTTTAGCTTCAGATATTTTCTGGCCAAAGAATATAAATTTACGAAAACAATTGGCATATGTAGGTGTAAGCAGAGCAAGTAAAGCAGTTTGGCTGTTAGATTCTAATAAAAAAAATAATGGTATTAATCTTTGGGAAAATAGGATCAATTCAAGCTCATAGTAATTTAAGTAGAAATCTTTTTTGATGATTTAAGTGCATTTTTAAAATGACTTACGACCATTTTTGAACTTGGCCAATGAAGATGTATCCAGCTGGCATGAAAGAGATTGTTGCCCCAACCTTCTTTAAAAGATTTTATGCCCCATCCAGATATTTCCCATGGTGAATAAAGCTTAATTTGTTTATAGTCATTGGAACTTTGAAGTATATTTTGCATAAGTGATTTTTTTGATTTAATTAATTTTACTTCCCATTTGTGGAATTCATGACCATTTAGTACTTCTCCTGTGCTTGAAATAAGACCTTTATTTAAAGCCTTTATTTTGCGATAACCTACTCTCAGATTTCCTTTTTTGCTCTCAAAAGGAAGTAAACCTGTCATGTTATGTTTTCGATTATCATTATCATAAAGACTTTGTCCAAGTATTAACATGCCCCCGCATTCTGCATAAATAGGTTTTTTACCAAAGAAACTTCGTATTGATGATAAAGATCTTTTTGAATCACTGATTTCTTTGGCAAAGTCTTCAGGGAAACCACCTGGAAGTATTATTCCCTCAGCTTCTTTAGGTATTGGTTCATCATTTAGTATTTGCCATTCAATAACATTGATACCAGCCTCTTCTAGGCATTCTTTTGTTTCAGGATATCTAAAGTGAAAAGCATTATCTTGTGCGATTGCAATAGTATGAGAATTCTCTATGTTAAAGCTAGAATTAATTTTTTGGACTTTATTTTCTAAATCAAATTCAGATTTTAGAAGTCTTTGTATAGAATCCATATCTAAATATCTCTTCGAAAGAGTATTCCATATTTCTATCTTTTCTTCTAAATTGTTTGTTGTTAAACAAGGTTTTATTCCTAAGTAATTACTCGATAAATTTAATTCTTGCTTTGTAGGCAAACAACCAAGAACTTTTACATTTATTTGCTGAAGTGACTCGGTAAGTAGTATTTTGTGGCGCTCAGTATTCACATTGTTAAGTACAACACCAGCTATAGTTAATTCTTTTTTTAGTTCTATAAAGCCTTTGACCAGTGCTTGTATTGATGCGGCTTGTCCTTTTGCATTGATAACTAAAATTATTTCTAAGTTTAGTAAATTTGCAAGTTCACTAGTACTTCCTTTTTGTGAACTGCCTAAACCATCAAATAACCCCATTACGCCTTCTACAAAAACCAAATCGGCTTTATTACTATGATTAAAAAAACAATTTTTTACCCACTCTTCACCGCAAAGAATTAAGTCAAGATTTCTGCATGGCTTTTGTGTGATAGCAGTAAGTTGTTTTGGGTCTAGATAGTCAGGACCAACTTTAAAAGTTTGTATATTTTTTCTTTGAGATCTTGCCCATGAAGCTAACAGTAGGCACAAAGTTGTTTTTCCACTTCCACTAGAAGGTGCAGCTATAACACATGCCATAGAATTGATTAATCTGAGAACTTACTCATATTTAAGAATTAATCGTATTTAACAATTGTGATGCAATAGGTGTTGCTCTTTCAAGTAATGGACTTGTAGAGCCTCGACTAGTAGAAAGAAGCCTCGCAACATCTTGCTCAGAAGAATTGTCTTGATTTGGAACAACCTGTTCTATAAGTTCCATGCTTGCCATTCCACCAGCTTCTAGACGCATACATTCCCCTGATTCAGAGGCAAGAATTATGCATACAGAGCGCTGAGGATTCGAATTTGAAATTGATATTAGTCTTAGCCCTATTATTTGACCTGGATGAATACTTGGATTCGCTAATGGTAAAGGCATCAAATTAAAGTTGACTATTTCTTTATCACTTCTTTCAAATGTTGCTTGTAAGCCATTGTTTTTAGAATGAAGTGCATTTTTGAATGTCCAGCCTAATCTGTCTGCTATCCAACCAATAAGTAATAAACCTTGAACAGGATGATCACTTTCAATATCTATATCAATGTTTATTAGATTGCCAAGTATAGCCCTTCTGTTTGGAGGATCAAAAACCATCGCTAATGTTTCTCTCCAGGCCCTCAACCTCAGCCAATTAAGATCATTTACTGCTTGTTCTGCATTAATACTCCTTAGCAATAAATCAAGACATTTTTTAGGGTTCCCCAGAGCTGAATCTATAATTATTCGTCTAATTGGTGAAGCGATTATTTTAAGCAACTCAGAATTTTCGTCTAGAGGACCATTCCACCAAAGCCAAGACGGCAATTCCTCTGGAATTAATTTTTCTACCATTGGCAATTTATCATTAATTAAATTTACGTCACCTCTAAGAACAATTGCATCGCCACAAACTGTACTTCCTCCATCTTCAGGTAATGGACAATAAGCTGCTACAAGTGTCTCAAGTTTTTGATTGCTTTTTAGAGTGGGTGCAAGGGTGATTAGTCTTCTTGGCTGAAGTTGACTAATTGCTGAATCAATGTGCTGTCCTCTTAAATCTTTAATTTCACCATTATTTATTTTAATTTCTAAAGAGTCAGAAACTTTTTTATCAAATGGAGGAGTTGAGTGAGGCAAATCTTTTTCTACAATTATTTCTCTAGCCGCCGCTATTATTTCTTCTCTTTGATTTCCAATTATTGGCCCATTGATTTTCCCAATGCTTACTAAGCCTTGTTCAAGCCAGGCAGGGTTCCATACCACTAAGGCAAATGTATTAGCCCCTTTGTTCTTGGAAGGTTCTTGTTCCCAAAGCTGTTTTAGATAACTGGGTATTTCTGAAACAGGAATTTGAAGAGGAGTTTGGATAGTTAATTGAGTAGACATTTAATCAAATTGAAGAATTTATCAGAGCCAATTGATTAAGGTCTGCGCCAAAGTAATTGGTCTTGTGCTAATAGAGAATCAGCTTCTGATGGCCCCCATGTTCTGGCTTCATATTGATAGATAGGTAACTGCCATGGGCTATCCTCAATCAATTCCAAAAGAGGAGTATATAGTTTCCAGGCTGCCTCTACCTCATCGCTTCTTGTGAAGAGTGTTGTGTCCCCAAGCATTGCATCCGCTAAAAGTCTTACATACCCATCATCAAAAGGCTCGCCAAAAGATTCATCATAAGAAAATTCCATTTCAACTGGCCGACTTCTCATCCCTGAGCCTGGGGATTTGACTTCAAAACGAAACTCAGCACCTTCATTTGGCTGAATTCGTAATATTAATTGATTAGGAGTAGGAGTTCCACCTGCAGCATCAAAAAGATGTACAGGGGCCTCCCTGAAGGTCAAGACAATTTCACTTATTCTTTTAGCAAGTCTTTTTCCTGTACGAACATAAAAGGGAACTCCTTGCCAACGCCAATTATTTATAAATAGCTTCATTGCTACATAAGTTTCGGTTGTGCTATTGGCGTTAACTCCTGGTTCATTTCTATAACCAATTATTTTATTCGTTTTACTACCTCCTTCTGAATACTGTCCTCTTACGCAACATTTCCATGGTTCTAGTTCATTTGCAAGGGAAGCGGCTTGAAGAACCTTTGCCTTTTCATTGCGAATAGCTTCTGGATCAAAATGGCCAGGTGGCTCCATAGCAGTAATTGCAAGCATTTGAGTTAGATGGTTTTGCACCATGTCTCTTAAAGCACCTGAACTTTCGTAATAGCCAGCTCTGTCTTCAACACCAACTGTTTCTGCAGATGTTATTTGAACACTTGAAATATAATTCCTGTTCCAAATTGGCTCGAAAATAGAGTTGGCAAATCGTAAAACAAGGATATTTTGAACAGTCTCTTTGCCTAGGTAGTGGTCAATACGAAAGATCTGATTTTCTAGTGCACAACTTTGAACTATTTTATTTAATTGTTGAGCACTACTAAAATCTCTGCCAAAGGGTTTTTCTATAACTATTCTGTTTCGCTTTGGATCGCGCAACAAACCGTTTTGGGCAAGTGACTGGCAAGCCGTTGAATAAAATTTGGGAGAAACAGATAGATAAAAAGTTCTATTTCCATGAGTTGACATTAATTTATCAATTTCTTCAAGTTTATTTTTTAGCTTTATAACGTCTTCTTGGGATTCAATATCAACAGATTCATAGAAGAGGTTTTTGGAAAATTTTTCCCAGTCAGTTTTATTTCTTTCAACTTCTTTGCTTAGAGCCGCTGTCATTCGTTGTCTGAATTCATCATTACTCCAGGACCTTCTCGCGCAACCTACTACAGCAAATTCACTCGGTAATCTACGTTGTTTGAATAGTTCAAACAAGGCAGGAATCAACTTCCTATGAGTCAAATCTCCGCTTGCACCAAAAATAACCAGGCATTGTGGAGTAATTACTCTCTCTTGCCTGAGATCAACTCTTAATGGGTTTGTCGCAGAGATATCCATTTGAGTTAGAGAATAACCAGAACGACTTATTCTCTAAATTCAAATTGTTTATTTAAATTAAGCTATCTTTTGTGGTCAGATCCCCAAATATAAAAATTGCTGAATTTGAAAGTTATTTACTTCTTTAAATCATCCTAAAAATATTCTTTAGTATGTTTCTACATGCCATCTTCCTTCTTTCTTAAGTTGAGGTCTTAGTTTTGACCAATCTAAACCTTTTGATGAGGCGGCTTTATTCATAGCCTCATCAATGCCAGGTTCCATTCCCTTAAGGCCACATAGATAAATATGGGTTTTTGGATTCTCAATTAATGAGAACAATTCATCAGCATGTTCAAGCACCCTGTCTTGTATATACATACGACCACCCTTTGGGTTTTTTTGTTCACGACTTATTGCTTTTGTATATTTTAGATTTTTTGGGAATTTGGCTTTGTAACTTTCAAAATCTTCATCGTAAAGAAGATTTGCAGTTTTGGGAGCACCCATGAATAACCATGCCTTCCCTTTGAAATTCCAGTTGTTTTTTTCTATTTCATTTGGATCAAACATTCTACGAAGATAAGCTCTCATCGGAGCAATTCCAGTTCCTGTAGCAAGCATGATTATGTTCGCATCTTCATCTTCTGGGAGAAGCATTTCTTTCCCTACAGGACCAGTGATTTTTACTTTCTCTCCAGGGGCAATATCGCAAAGATATGTTGAGCACACTCCGTCAATAGTTTCTCCATCTTTTTCATACTGAAGCTGCCTTACGCATAGGGAAACAGTATTGCCTTTGAAGTCATCACCATGCCTAGTACTTGCAATTGAATAAAGCCTAATCTTATGAGGTTTTCCCTTAGAGTCTTCCCCTGCAGGAATAATTCCAATGCTTTGACCTTCAACGTATTTAAGAAGAGGATCTCCTTGTGAGAGATCAAATGTGATGTGATTTACCCTGCCAATAGCTCCTTTCTTTAAGAGAGAGTAATTTTCTTTAACAGTTCCCAAGAAAGGATTTTTTGGCCTGTATGTATTAACAGGAACTTTTGAGTGGTCAGGCTTTTTAATTGTTTTTGTAGGAGTGCTTTGAGCTGACTCATTGGTTTTTATATTGACGCTTGAATCAATACTTTTTTCTGCTGTTTTGGGATTGGTCTTGTTGAGAATAAATTTCTGAATAAGGCCAAAGAAACCAATGACTACAGGAATATGAGCCAGACCTCCTGCTAAGACTGTTGCTTCAGAGTAAGCCATTAAAAATACTAAAGAGACAATGAGAATACCAATACTTCGACTCTATTCGGTGACTTATTCATTTCGAAAGTTCACGTTTTGAGATTGGCACAATTCACAACTCTTTGATCAAGAGCTCCCAACAGAAGAGAATTTTATGTAATGTGCTTAGGATTTTATCTCTGAATTGATTTTGCTGGGTTCTCAAGCAATTAAAAAAAATCAGTTAGAGCCTCTGAGTGATTTGGAGATTCCTGCTGGAGACTTTCGAAATAGAACTATTGAGCAAACCATGGAGGTTTTGCCAAGAGGTACAAGGAGACTTGCTGCACAATTAAGAACTACTGCATGTTTTGATTCATTATGGAAAGTACTTACTTCCTATGACCGATTAAACGAATTTATTCCTAATCTAGACAAAAGCATTGTTGAATCTAGGAAGGGAGATGTTATTACTCTTAGACAAGTTGGATCTCAGGATTTTTTAGGATTTAAGTTTTCTGCTGAAGTTTTACTTGAATTGACGGAAATGAAAGAGCAAGGTGTGTTGCGATTTTCATTGATTAAAGGCGATTTCAGGAGATTTGATGGCTCTTGGTTAATTCACAAACTCCCAAATCAAGAAGGATCCTCTTTGGTTTATGAGTTGACTGTTCAAGGCTGCATGGGAATGCCAGTTTCTTTAATAGAAACTCGACTTAGAAAAGATCTGACTAACAACCTATTGGCTGTTGAAAAAGTAGCCTTAAGCAATAAAAGCTAAATTAGCTTTCTTGGGAAATACCCCCAAGGGGATTCGAACCCCTGTCGCCTCCGTGAAAGGGAGGTGTCCTAGGCCTCTAGACGATGGGGGCGAGGCCGTGATGATTATTTATTCATCACATGTGAAAGTTACGGGCCAACTTAGCCCTCCGTCAAGCTTTCTTATGGCTTGTTGTCATTACCGTCCCATACAGGAACAGTGAAATAAAAAGTTGATCCTTTTCCCTTTTCTGAAACTACCCATATTTTACCGCCATGTACTTCAACAATCCTTCTGCAAACAGACAGTCCAATTCCAAACCCAGAAGTCTTTGTAGAAGTTTGAGGTAAGCGAACACGGTCAAGAAAAATTCTCTCTTGCTCTTCTTCTGGAATGCCAGGGCCATGATCAGAAATCCTGACCTCAACCCATTGACTTGTTTTGTGTAACATTGTTATAGAAATAGCTTCACCTTGTCCAGAAAATTTTAAAGCGTTTTCTAATAAGTTTAAAATCACTTGTCTCATTCTTCCTTGATCTGCAAAAACTAAAGGGAGGTCTGATGGTATATCAGTATTTATTCCCACCCCTTCGTTTCGCCAGAATTTTTCTAATTCAAGAATTGCTTCTGCAGCGATTATTCCTAAATTTAATTTTTGAGGATTAAAAAGGCCTTCCCATTTAGTACTTCCAACTTTAAGAAGATCATTTGATAGCAATTCAATTTCTTCTAGTCGTCTTTCAATAACTTCTTGAAATTTATCTAGTTTTATCTGTCCAAGCTTTTGACTTTGTATTGCTAATGTTGCAGCAGCAAGAGGAGTCCTTAATTCATGTGCAACCATCCTTAAAAGTCTTTCTTGCGATTCAATTCTTTGTGAAAGAGTTTCATTCTCTTGGCGTAAAACCAACAGTTCATCTTCAAGCAACAATTCTTCCCTTGTTCTTTTTGAAGTTCTATTTGGATTATTTAAATTTAGGTCGATTCCACTAATAAATCCTTCTTGTTCCCACCTTGGCAGCCAATTCTTTAGTTGTTGGGAAATACTGCTTCCTGCAAAGATCTGTTTGGGTTCTGGTTCTGTTTTTATAAGTGCTGGTATTGCTACAAGTCTATGAAACTCAAGAAGCTCTGGCTGCTCGCTTGGATCGGAAAACTGTAGAGATACATCGAAACCGCAATTTTCAGATTCAAGATAGTTAATCAGCGACCTTAAATCTTGACGAGAGAGATGCTGGCGATTTGCCACCAAGAGAAGCTTGAGCTTTTTTCTTCTTTTGTTCTGTTCGTCATCCAAAAGCTAATTTTTCTTGATTGTTAGCATTATTTCAAGTAATCCTATCACTTTGGTGAAATGATATTGACAATAAACTAATTGCTAGCAAAGATATTTTCTATTTTAAAGACATTTTGCTTGTTACTTTTCTATTTTTTAATCCTGTACTGAAACAAAGTTAAACTAATCTTCTTTCTCTTTGTTATGCTATTTATACTTCATCTATTTTTATCAGCTCCATTATTTTAAAGTAAAGCTATTACTTTGTTGAAAGTATATAATTTATATACCTATTACTTTTTAGATTTATATTAATAAACTATTTTTTTAGAACAACAAATCAACTCTCTTCAAAAAGATTTAATTTTCAAAAGGGAAAATAAGCTTGTTTTTGCGATAGATTAATTATATTGTTATGCATAAGTGCAAATTTTACTTTGCTTTTTAAGAAACCCTCTTCAATATTCTCAAAGGTTCTTTCTGCCTTGTTATTGGCTAGCCCAATAGCTTTTTTAGGCTTTTTATCAGAACCAGTTTTGTCCAAGGATAAAACCACTAAGAAACCTGCAACTTTAGAAGAACAGTTTTTATATCAGAAAATTGGTGGTCTTAATATTTGTATAGGCTTGGCCGCTGATATTGAATTTAGAAAGGCAGCTGGTGTTTCTGCAACTACATATGCTGAATACGTTAAGATTTACCATGACAGCAAAGTTTTAATTCGAAACGAAAAGAATAAACTCGTGCCTCAAGAAGTACCTCCTAAAGCTCTATATAAGGGTGCTGAGGTTTATGTAATTGCTTCAGCAATACGATATTGCCCAGATCAAGTCCCACAAGATGCAAAAGACTACATAGAAGATACAATTAAAAGAAACCTTGAATCTTTAAATGGGAAACAAGGTAAAAATGATAAAAGAAAGAGTAAAAAGAAGAAATGATTAAATTACTAATTACGCTCTCTTTTATCTAAACATAGAGCTTACTGAGCTTTCTTCATGAATTCTCAATATTGCTTCGCCCAACATATTCGCAACAGAAAGTACTTTTAGTTGTTTAAAGTGATTTTTCTTTTGTACTGGAATGCTATTTGTCACAACAACTTGTTCAAATAGTCCCGTCACGGATAGCCGTTCATAAGCAGGAGGAGAAAAAACTGCATGAGAAGCGCATGCAATTACACGTTTAGCACCTTGTTGTCTTAAAAGTTGGGCCCCAGCACATATTGTTCCTCCTGTATCAATCATGTCATCTATAAGAATTGCAGTTTTGTCATTAACCTCCCCAATAACAGTTAGGCTTTCAGCTACATTATGAGCAGATCTTCGTTTATCGATAATTGCTAGTGGTGCATCTTTCATTTGTTTTGCAAATGCTCTAGCCCTTGCTACACCTCCCACGTCAGGAGAAACAACAACTATATCCTCAAGCTGTTTTGTGGAAAGATAATCTACTAATACTGGTGACCCATAAATATGGTCACAAGGAATATCAAAGTACCCTTGTATTTGTGCTGAGTGAAGATCCATTGCTAACACTCTATCCACACCAGAACTTACAAGAAGGTTTGCAGTGAGTTTTGCAGTTATAGATTCTCTGCCAGCTGTTTTTCTATCAGCCCTTGCATAGCCGTAATAGGGTATTACAGCTGTTATTTGTCTGGCTGATGCTCTCTTGCAGGCGTCAACCATTATCATTAGCTCCATTAAACTATCGTTAACTGGAGCACAAGTAGGCTGGATTAGGAATACATCACATCCTCTGATTGATTGCTGTATTTGGATATAAAGTTCACCATCAGCAAATCTTTTGGCAACAAGAGGTACATTGGATATCCCTATATAAGAAGCAATCTCTTTAGCAAGTAATGGGTTCGAGGTGCCACTAATTAGCTTTAGCCTTCTGGTGTCATGGCTAACCTGTTGCGCTTTTTGTGTATTCGCTGCGGTGATAAAGCTTGTCACGGTCGCCGCAAAAAATATCCTTTCTACTGATCGTAGTGCTCATACCCCCACTATCCAAACTTATTAATAACCAAATGTTTGCAAAATGATTTGTCTTACACCATTTCTCCTCACCATCGGACAAAGAGATGAGACGGTAAACTCTGTGTTTTCAAGCGTTTTGGCAGATGCATGGCGATGCAGACTATTTAAGTCATCTTATGAAGAAAATCCAAATGAATGTATTTCTGCCTTGGCTAATGAACGTGGTTTGACTCAATTTCTTGGGGATTTTGCAATGCTTCACCCCGATGGAGGGACTTGGCTGGAAGCTTTGGCAGCATGGAAAGCACCCGTAATACTATTCGTCTTGCCAGCTAGTGATGGGATGGTTGGAGGAGAGGCTTCGGCTTATGTAGCCTTGTGCAAACAACTTTCAGTTAATTTGCTTGGATTAGTGCAAGTCGGCGATCCTTGGGATTCACATAAAAGAAAACTTGATGGATTGCCATGGTGTGGCTTTTTCCCATCAGATTTATTAAATCAATCACCTAGTATTCAATCCTTAATTATTCTTGACGAACTTATTAGAAAGTTGGAGATACAATTGAAGTATTTGCCTTAAGACATTGTTTTTTAAATAATTTTAAACTTGAATCTTTAATGTAACAAGAGGTTTTTAAATATTTACTTGAATTATCTTTCTCATTAATAGGCCATACATAGTTTATTAATTTAGAAGTAGTCCATATAGAAAACAAGGCAACCCCGATAATATGTATTGTCCTTCCAGAATATTTGCTAAACATTGGATAAATTGAAACCTTTTTACATTACAATTTAAAGAATATAAATCAAGAAAATAAATTATTTGTACTTGATTCAGATTTTTTAATAGCTAATGAGTAAAACATCAGCCAATTTAAAAAAATATAGTGGAATTTTGTTACATCCAACTGCTTTGCCAAGCAAGAGAATATGTGGTGGTTTTGGGCAAGAGGCACGATCTTGGGTAAAACTTTTATCTGAGAATGGAATTGGCGCTTGGCAATTCTTACCACTCTCACCAACTGATTCAACAGGATCTCCATATAGTTCCCCTTCAGGGTTTGCTTTAAATCCATGGTTTCTCGATGAGAATGATTTAGTTCATGATGGTTTTTTAACTATTGAAAAGTTAAAAGAATTGCCAGGATCTGTTTTCGATGATTCATCACGATTTGATAATTTTAAATTAGCGAATATAAGAAGTAGGAAATTAGGTGAAGCTTTGAGGGAATCATGGAATTCTCAGAATGCTGAAGCTCATATTGAATTTAATAATTGGAAAGAAAAACAGTGGTGGCTTTCAGATCATGCTTTATTTATGGAAATTCGTTTTCAAAATAATCTCAAGCCTTGGTGGGAATGGCCAAAAAACTTTGCTAATTACAATCGCAAGGTTTTAGATAAATATGAGCATGATCATAGGAATCAATTACTAGAACATTTTTTAATCCAATGGCATTTATTTCGGCAATGGAAAAAAATCAGACTTTTAGCTAAAGAGTTGGATGTTTTATTATTCGGAGATTTGCCTTTTTATGTATCACGAGATAGTTCAGATGTATGGGCAAATAGATCCCTTTTTTCTGTTCTTCCTGATGGAGAACTTCTAAGTCAAAGTGGAGTCCCTCCAGATTACTTTTCAAGTACAGGTCAACTTTGGGGCAATCCTGTTTACAGATGGCAAAGACATAAACTTAGTAAATTTCGATGGTGGAGGAAAAGATTTGCAAGACAATTTGAACAAGTTGATTTATTACGTATAGATCATTTCAGAGCTTTTAATGCTTTTTGGAATATTAACGGTATAGATAAAACTGCTCAGCGAGGTTACTGGTCACCTTCGCCTGGTCTTCAAATTCTCTCATTGTTGCGAAAACAATATGGAAAAAATCTTCCTCTCGCTGCGGAAGATTTAGGAATAATTACTCCTGATGTTGAACGATTAAGAGATCATTTTGATCTCCCAGGAATGAAGATACTTCAATTTGCTTTTGATGGAAATTTAGATAATCCTTATTTGCCAGAAAACATAAATAACTACAAATCTATAGTTTATACTGGCACCCATGATAATTCAACTACTAATGGTTGGTGGAATGAAATTGATGAAAATACAAAACAAAGAGTTTATGAAAAATTCTCTTCTAAAGAAGAATCTTCACCTGCTTGGATGTTAATTGATATTGGCCTATCAACAAAGTCATGCTTATTTATATCACCTTTACAGGATTTGCTTGATTTGGACAATCATGCTCGATTCAATACCCCTGGAACAGTTTCTGATAATTGGTCTTGGAGGATTAATGACTTCGATGAAAAACTACTAAATGCTTTATCTAAATATAGTAAACTAGCTATTTCACGAGGAAGATCTTCACAAGGAATATTTTCATTGATTCAATAATATATCTTAAGGCAAAGTCTTTATATTATCTGATATAATTTTATCTTCTAAATTGATTTCTATATCTTGGCTATGATCTGTTGTCTTTTTGTTTTTATTTAATTTATTCACATCATAGATCTTTTCAATAAGATCTTTAGGTAGGTGAGGCTGAGTTGTATTCACACCTTCTATTGATAAATATCTTTGCTGCCTATTAATTAAGAGTAAACTAATTGCTATTAAAAAAATATAAACAATAGTTCCTTGCCATGATGAAAATAAATTTATACTTGTTGGTGTAAATATTTTCACATTACTTTGTTTCTTATTTAAGCCCTTTTCATCAAGAAAAATATTAAGTGTTCCTTTTTCTAAACCAAGTTCATTCTCTAAAGTTAAAAGCATTTTCCATAGATATGTTTTTTCTGGCAATAACTTTAACCAACCATTTTCTATGGCATCAATAACAGCAACTGAAATCCTTGTTTTTGATGCAAGCTCTGACTTCGAAAGACCAAAACTTTCTCTCTTCTCTTTTAGAAGTTCACCACTTTTAGTTATGTTCTCATTTGATAAATGAGAGTTATTAAAATCATTATTTTTTTCTGAAAAAAGCAATAAGAATCTTTTCATAATCAATTATAATCTTGTATTGTTTTTAACAATGGTTCCCATTCTTCTTTTTTAATATGTCTCCATTGACCTTCTACTAATCTATTTAGTTTTATATGGGCTATAGATATTCTTTGAAGGTCTAAAACCTTGTGCCCTAGGATGTCTGCAGTTTTGCGTATTTGTCTGTTTCTACCTTCCTGAAGATCAATCTTAAGAATGCTAGTTGATTTAAAAACCTTTATCAACTTTACAACTGATTTTAGTGATTTTTTCCCTTCGATTTCTATCCCTTCTGACCAGTCGTATATAGTCTTCTTAGATGGTATCCCTTCTATTGTAACTCGATAACTTTTAGTATGCTTATATCTAGGGTGAGTTAATTTAAGTGTTAAATCACCATTATTGGTGAGAAGAATTGCTCCTCTACTTTCATAATCTAGTCTTCCTATTGGATGCATGCCTTGCTTAAGATTTGAAGGCAGAAAACTTAAAACAGTTTTCCTTCCGAATTTGTCGGAACAACTGCTAATCACTCCGGAAGGTTTATTTAAAAGAATTACTTTATTAGAATTGAATTTAGGAATCTTGTATCCATTGACCACAATTTCATCTAAGCAGAGATCAGCCTTGTCTCCTATGTGAGCTAATTTATTGTTGAGAAATACTTTCCCTTCAAGAATTAAAACTTCTGCGTTCCTTCTTGAACAGATACCTGCTTGTGATATTAACTTTTGAATCCTGGCTATTGGCATCGTATTTATAGTTTTTACCCTTGGTTTAATGGAAGTGAATTTGCATAATTGAATTTGAATCTTATATTTTGAATTAGTATAAGAAGTGTAAGACCATATTATTATAAGAAGAATTGGGGAATTAGGAATCTATAGAGCTAATAAATTGATTATTCTAATTATCTGAAATAAGAATAATTCTTAATTCAATTTAATAGAAATATTTTGAATGGCTCTTTAAGTTTGAATTGACTTTACATAGAATGATTCAGATATTCTCTCAGTTTGAAGATATATCTTATCCAAATCTATACCCAGAGCCTCTAATTGTTTTTATTATTCTGGGAGCTGCAGGCTCGTCTTCTATTTTTTCTCTCAGCCATCTTATATGAACATCAACTGTTTTGGAATTCCCTTTATAACTATTCCCCCAGATATTTTCTAGAATTTGATGCCTGCTCCAAGTGTGGTTGGGATTTTGAATAAAAAACTTTAATAAACTATATTCCTTTGGAGAAAGATCAAGATCTTTATTGTTTTTAGTAACACGATATTCATTTAAATAGAGGTTGAAGTTTTCATATTGCTGTAGATTTTCTGCTAGACCGTGATCATTTGATTCGCATTTTGCTTCTATACGTAAAAGATATTTGCACCTTTCTATAAATTCTGTGATTGAGAATGGACTGCTGATATGGCTTTGTTTAGGTATCTCTGTGTTTTGGAGTGTATCTATTTCAGTTTCTTTTTTTGTAATGATTAGGATATGAGCACCTTCTTTGTGTTTTTTTATTTTCTTATAAAGCTCTAAGATATTTATTTTTGGCAATATCAAGTCAATTATAATCAAATCAAAGTAGAGATACTTAGAATATATTATTGAACTTAGTCCTATCGTATTTCTATATGATGATACATTGAAACCTTCATTTAGCAAATATTCTTTTATTGAATTTGTTTTTGCATCATCATCTGATACCACCAGTACATTAGGGCTTGAGGATTTTTTGTATGGTGTTGTAGCCAAGTTGAAATTATATATATACATATTTTGTCTAATTTCTTACTTAAACGAGAGTTTGGTTTTCAATCTCTAACTTATTAATCCTTTGATTCTAGAGCGTCTATTTTTAGTTATTTAGAAAATCGAGTCTTTAATACTTTTAATTTCCCTGTAATAACTTGACTCTTTTACTTTTCTTTTCATTATTCGAAAAATGGTTTTTATCTCAGAAGTATTAATTCTTTCGTCTTTTATTAGAGAAAGCATCAACTTCTCTCTAATTAATGACCCTTTTGATCCTAACATTAGCTTTATACTATCTCTAGCTACTGGCATTAAATTTGTAGCTTTATCTTTAGATTCTTCAATTATCACATTAACTAGGGACTCTAGTCTATCGACCTGAAGTGTATTATTTGTATCAAATAATACATCGGTAAGTATTCCTACCATCTCATCATTTTGATCAGTTAGTAATCTTTTTGCTACATATGGATAAGCAAAACGAATTATTTTGAATGAAGGGTCTAATTTCAATGCAAGACCCTCTTGGCTTACAACTGCTCTAATAATTAAAGCAAATCTTGACGGTACTCTAAATGGATAATTATACATTAGTTCTGAAAAACTATCAGTAACACTTTTTAGATTAAATGCACCTACTTCTTTTGTTAACACTCCCCCAAGTACACATTTTATTACCGGTGTAATTTTTTTTAGATCTTCATTCTTATTTAGGAACCCTAAATTTTGAAAGTCTTTAGTAAGGGAAATGTAATCATCATTTACTAAATGAACAATAGCTCTAGTAAGTGTAACTCTATCCTCTTCTGATATAGAGTCCATCATTCCAAAATCAACATATCCTATTTCTCCTAAGCCTCCTGCTTCCCCGCTTATTGCAAACATATTCCCTGGATGGGGATCTGCATGAAAGTACCCAAATTCAAGTAGTTGTTGGATCCCACTTATCACTGCAGATCTTATTATAGATGTAGGGTCTATATTGTTTTTTAATAATTCATTTCTATTTTCTATTTTAACCCCATCAATCCAGCTAGTCGTAATTACTCTTGAAGAAGATAATAGTCTTTCAACTCTAGGTACCTTTATAGATTTATTTTTACTAAAGTAGGAATAAAATCTTTCTGCATTATCCGCTTCTTTATTATAATCAATTTCTCTAAATAAGCTTGTACCAAATTCATCGATTATTTCATCTAGCCCAAAACCTAAGTTTAAGGGTAAGAAAGGTGAGACTATAACAAATAAAGTTCTTATTATTACTAAATCTCTACGGATAATAAAGGCTAGGTCTGGCCTTTGTATTTTTACAGCAACCCAATAATTATCATATAATTGTGCTTTATAAACAATTCCTAAGCTCGCAGATGCGATAGGTTCGTTAGGAAAATATTTAAATATTTGAGAAGGTTCTTTGCCTAAATCCTCTTTTATGATTTTTAATGCTGTTTGATGTTCAAAAGCAGGTAATTCATCTTGAAGTTTTGTGAGGGCTGACAACCATTCTTTTGATACAAGATCTGGCCTGGTTGATAATGATTGACCAGTTTTAATAAAACATGGCCCTAACTTTGTGAGAGTTTGAAATAATTGTTGAGACAGTTTTACGCTATCACCCTTATCTTTTTTTGATCTATATATAAGCAAGTTAATTAAAAATGTAGTTATTAAACTGCCTATTTCCAAAACTCTAGGCATCCATACCCACGCTCTTGGTAGTAACCAGGAAAAATCGCGATTAGAGTTATATTTCATATATAAACATATAATTGGTGGAAGGCGTTACATCCATGATTTTAATAGATTCATAATTGGCACTCTTCATGCAAATCTAGAATAAGCAAATTATATATATGAGATTATCTGATTTTCTTACAAGTGACCGAGGAAGGAATCTTTTCTTGCCAGCACATGGAAGGGGATTAGCTTTACCAGATGATTTTAAAAAGCTTTTAAGGAAAAGGCCTGGAATATGGGATCTACCTGAACTTCCAGACATTGGTGAAGCTATTTCTGGAAATGGAGCAATTAGCTTTAGCCAAAAACAATCCGCGAAGGAAGCAGGAGTGGATCGATGTTGGTATGGAGTAAATGGAGCAACGGGTTTATTGCAAGCTTCTCTTCTGTCAATTGCAAAACCAGGCGAGTTTATCCTTATGCCAAGGAATATTCACAAAAGTATTATTAATGCATGTGTTCTAGGAGATATAAGACCTGTTCTTTTTGATTTGCCTTACTTGGAAGACAGGGGACATTTTTTGCCTCCTGATGAACTTTGGTTTGCGAAAGTTTTAGAAAAAGTTCATGCATTAGGAATTGATTTAACGGCAATTGTGTTAGTAAACCCTACCTATCATGGTTATTCAGCGGACATTGAAAACCAGGTTAAAACTGCTCATAAGTATGGGTTGCCTGTTCTGGTTGATGAGGCTCATGGAACTCATTTGGCTTCCATAACAGGATTGGATTTACCACAGTCAGGATTACATGTTGGAGCAGATCTGGTTGTTCATTCTCTACATAAATCCAGTCTTGGGATGGTTCAAACAGCAGTGCTTTGGGGTCAAGGAAGCTTGCTCGATTTAAACATTATTGATAAATGTCTCGGATGGATACAAACCACTAGCCCAAGCTCTTTGCTTCTTGCTTCATGTGAATCAAGCTTACGTGAATGGAGAAGTCCTAATGGACTCAGAAAACTTAGAAAGTCAGTAATGAGAGCCAAGGATATCTTTTCTAGACTTTCTTCTATGGGGGTTCCAGTCTTAGAGACTCAAGACCCTCTTAAATTAATTCTTCATACGTCTTGCAAAGGAATATCTGGATTTGAAGCGGATAGTTGGTTCCTTAAGAATCATGTTGTAGCTGAACTTCCAGAACCAGGCACTCTTACATTTTGTATTGGATTTTCTACTCAACCCGGTTTAAAAAACAGTCTTAATAACCATTGGTCTGCCCTTCTTAAATCAAAAGCAGCTATGAATGTATATCCTCCCTTCCTATCACCTAAATATTCCTTGATATCTGTACCAGAAATATCGTGTTCTTTTGCTGTAAGAGAAAAATCCCATGATGTGTTTTTAGAAGATTCAGTTGGGCTAATCTCTGCAGATATGATTTGTCCATATCCTCCTGGTATTCCTTTGGTAATTCCAGGAGAAGCTATTAATAAGTCTCTTGTTAATTGGATGCTCTTGCAGAAAAAACTTTGGCCAAATCAGATCCCTTCAAAAATAAAAGTACTTTCCTAATGCTTGCTGACCTTTCAAGACAAAGAATACTTAGTGGTTTTGCAATAGGAGGTTTTGGTTTATTGGTCGTATTGCAAGGAAACTGGTTGTTCACAATTTCACTTGGTCTAATAGTGCATCTTGCACTCTTAGAATTTTTCCGGATGGCAGAATTCACGGGAATAAGACCTGCCACAAAAACAACTCTTGTAGCGTGCCAATTACTTCTTTTGACAACGCAATTAGATTGCGCTGGAGCTCTTTCAAGTGATATTGCAGCAGCTGTTCTGCCGTTATCAGGTGCTGCAATATGCTGTTGGTTGATTTTGCAACCTGTTACTGGTTCAATAGCAGATATAGCTTCATCAATATTCGGCCTTTTTTATCTAGGTTTTTTGCCTAGTCATTGGATTAAATTAAGAAACTTTGTAGATCATGATCCTTCATTGATTATGAAAGTTTTTCATCAATCTAATTTAGAGGAAGTTAATTTAGGGCTAACGATTACATTAGCTACTTGCTTAATGATAGTCGCGTCAGATATAGGCGCTTATTTTTTTGGTAGAGTTTTTGGTAAGCATTCACTCTCACCAATATCACCATCTAAGACAATAGAAGGAGCTATTGGAGGTGTTTTGTCTGCAATTACTTTAGGTATGATTTATGGATTTACAATCAACCCCAATATAGGGTTTGTAATAGGTGGTATTTTAGGTCTCTTGATTTCTATTTGTGCTTTAGTAGGAGACTTAACAGAATCAATGATGAAGAGAGATGCTGGTCTAAAAGATTCTGGGAATGTACTTCCTGGACATGGAGGAATCTTGGATAGAATTGATAGTTATTTATTTGCTCCAGCAATAGTTTTTTATTCCATTACACTTATAACACCATTGTTATTATCTTAAAAGTTTATGGTTTAACTAATGCCATTATCTCGATGAATAAAAAATTATCTTGGATATGATAATTTTGGATAGTAATTGAACTGTCTATAGGTATTTTATATAACACGGATGTAGTCTTATCCTTAAATATTAGCCCTTTATTTCCTTTGTCTATAATTAAAGTTTTATTTTCAAAAGTCTTTTCAGGATATTTTAAAAAATTAATCATAATTGAAGAATCATTAATAGTAATTTTTTCTACCTTATATTCTTTTTGGCCTTTGCCTAAAAGTTTAAAGCAAATCCATGACCATTCATTTGATGTTAGTATTCTTTGAATATCTTCTTCCGATAAAGTAAGATTTGCTTTGATTGAGAATTGATCCTTTATTAATACATTAGGGCCTTTTTTATTACTTATAAGGGCTAAGCTAATGCTTTTACTGTCTATTGATATACTATCGATACTTATCCCTTGGAAATCTATTTTTCTTGCGCTTACTTTAACAGCTTTAATATTACCTTTTAAAATATCTAATAAAGAGGCTTTGATGTCTAGTTCAAGGTTTTGAATAGCTCTACATTTTGTCTTTATCCAATAAATTAATCCAAGCTCTAATAACTTAACCATTTGCTAAAGGGGTTGCTAGTCTTTTCAATTGAGATAAAAATCTTCCCATATACTGCTGACTCTTTCAGGTTGGTCAAGATGGGGCAAATGCCCACATTCTTCTAATTCTTCATGGGGACAATTTAATATTGTTTTCGATAAATTGGTTTGAGAATTTGTCAATATTCTATCATTTTTACCCCAAAGCACTTTTATAGGTTGATTTGGCTGAGGAGTGCCACAGCCTGCTATGCCACCTGAACGTGCAAATGATGCTAATGCTTCCCCCCATCCTGGAACATTTAAATGTATTGAGGCTATTTGTTCTTCTTTTTTACCTACACTTTTCTTTGGATCTGCAAATGCTTGTCTACATAAATAATTTCTTACTAATTTATTTTTCAGGATACAAACACCAAGCTTATCAAGAGGGGGAGTAACCTTTTTTTGCTCACCAGTAATGCCTGCTGGTGAAAGTAATAGTAATTTGTGTATACGTTTATTATTTTTTCTGGCAACTTCCAAAGCTATCCCACCACCCATAGAAGCACCTATTAGGCTAAATGTTTTAAATTCAGAAAAGGTATCCATAATTTTATTAATATGTAAGAGAATTAGTTCTATGCCATAATCGTATTCTGAATGACGAGGTGTAAATCCGAATCCACATAGATCAGGTATAATTAACATATGCTTGTTTGTTAGATAAGGAACAATTCTTCTAAACTCAAGAAAACAACTATCAAAACCATGTAACAATATTATTGGTGACCCTTTACCAATAATTGCTATTGGGTAAAGATCTTTTTTATCTTTTGATAGTCCTTTTAATTCTTTCCATTTAACATGCTTAGATAGATTTTTCCCTGGTGCATCTAATAAAACATCACATGTTTTATTAAATATTTCCTCTGCTGCGCAGTTATTGTTATAAATATCTTTCAAATGCTTGAAGCCTTTTTCCATTTTCCTGGTAAACTTACTTGATTTTGATTGTTAGTTTCTATAACAGCCTGAAATAATATCTCTGGAGTGATCTTATAAGGAAGATTGTAAATATCAGATCCAGGTTTGCATGAAAATGAGCAAGCATTATATAGATCCTGCTTGCTTAAATTCTCTAATCCAAGAGAATCTAGTGTAATTGGAATATTTAGATCTTTAAGTAATTGGGTTAATTGTTTGCTACTTTGAGCAGCAAGTTTGTTTTCTGAAAGTTTTTCTTCTAGTTTAAGTTGAACGAGTATTCCGAATCCAACCAATTCTCCATGAAGAGGTTCTTTAGAAAAGTTTAATTGTGTTAGGCCATTATGAAGGGCATGAGCTGCGGCTGTGCGACATTTGCTCCCGCCTATGCCCCCAATTAGACCAGCTGTTAATGCACAGGCTTCTGTAACTTTGATCCAATGTTCACTATTAATATTATTGATTGCTTTAACACCATCAAATATAAGTTGATCTCTCAAAACTCTTGACATTTGGACAGCTTGCTCGACAAGTCCTTCTTGTGTGTCATGACAACTTATTGAAGCTTCATACCATTTGGCTAGGGCATCAGCTATTCCACTAGAAAGTGTTCTCAATGGAGCCGTCTTTATAAGATTGTGATCAAAGATTAAAAGTTTTGGGCAGCATTTTAATTCTTGGTCTTTTATGAATTTACCTTCTGGGGAATAGATATTTGATAGGGCAGTCCATCCTGCACATGTTGCCGCGCTAAGAGGAATAGTAACGCAGGGTATTTCAAGTCTTTCTGATAAGAGTTTCCCTGCATCAAGTACTTTTCCCCCTCCAGTAGCAATAATAGAATCGCATTGTTTTGATCTTGCAATAGTATATATTTTGTTTAAGTCTTTTTCGCAACAATCATTATCCATTTCACAAAAAACTGGAGTTAAGTTGATTTCACTCAACTCTTGAAATAATCTTTTTCTAATGGATTTAGTTGAGTAGCTTCTCCCTAACAAGATAGGTCTTTTTGACATTAATTGAATAATTTTTTTGCCTTCTTCCCATACCCCGTCACCTCTTAATACCCTCTCAGGGGAAATAGATTGTGAAATAAATTCTTTTCCCATATTGCTATTTATCTGTGGAATGATTTTTGGTTTATAGACCAGCCCCAGCCAACTCTTTATTTGTTTTGTTTCCTGATATTTGTCTTACGATTACTTTTTTGTCTTCATTTATGTCCACCTCAGCACTATCACCATCTTTTATTTTCCCTGATAAAAACTCTTCTGCAAGACTGTCTTCCAATAATCTCATAACAGCTCTTCTTAAGGGCCTTGCTCCATAAGCTGGGTTATAACCTTCTTCTACTAATCTTTCTTTAAAAGCTTCTGAAACAGATAATGTAATACCTTTATCTTTAATTCTAACAAATACTTCTTTGAGCATTATTTCTGCAATATCTTTCACTTCGTCTTTCGTTAATTGTCTGAAAACTATTATTTCATCTAATCTGTTTAGGAATTCTGGCCTAAAGTATTGTTTTAACTCTTCATTTACTAAAGATTTAATTCTATTGTACTGACTATCTTCTAAGTTATCTCCTGAGAATTCAAACCCAAGACCTCCGCCACCTTTTTCTATAACTTTAGAGCCTATATTAGAAGTCATAATTATAAGTGTGTTTTTAAAGTCGACTGTTCTTCCTTTGGAATCTGTTAGCCTACCTTCTTCTAAAAGTTGCAATAACAAATTAAACACATCAGGATGTGCTTTTTCTATTTCATCAAATAAAACTACTGTATAAGGTCTTCTCCTAACTGCTTCAGTCAATTGCCCACCTTCATTAAAGCCTACATATCCTGGAGGTGAACCGATTAGCTTGCTAACAGTATGTCTTTCCATGAATTCGGACATGTCTAAACGAATCATTGCTTCTTCGCTGCCAAAGAAATAAGAAGCTAATGCTTTAGTTAATTCTGTTTTGCCAACTCCTGTAGGACCTGAGAATATAAAACTTGCAATGGGTCTATTGGGATTTTTTAATCCCACTCTTGCTCTTCTTATTGCTTTTGATACAGACTTGACTGCTTCGTCTTGACCTATAAGTCTTTGATGGAGAGTTTCCTCCATATTCAATAATTTAACTGATTCACTTTCTGTAAGCTTTTGAACAGGGACTCCAGTCCATGAAGCTACTATGTGAGCAATATCATCTTCGTTAACTATTGGGCTTCCAGTATCATTTTTATCGTTAGTTGATTCTTTTTGAGTTGAATCTGAAGCTTCTATAGCTTTTGACTCTTTGGACTCATTTTTTGTTCCTTCTTTCACATTGTCTAAAATAGATTTTATCTGAGTTCTTAACTCAACTTCTTTTTCTCTTAAGTCTCCAGCTTGGGTAAAATCTTGCGCTCTCACTGCTTCTTCTTTTTCTTTTTGTATTTTTCTTAGTTGTTTATCAACCTCCTTTGCTTCTATAGGTAATTTAGAATTTAGAAGTCTTACCCTACTTCCAGCTTCGTCTATAAGATCAATTGCTTTATCAGGAAGGAATCTATCTGAAATGTATCTATCACCTAGATTTGCTGCTGCTTCTAGTGCGTCATCAGTGATTTTTAATCTGTGATGTTGTTCGTATCTTTCTCTTAATCCTCTGAGAATCTCAATCGTATCTTCTATTGAAGGCTCTCCTATCATAACTGGTTGGAATCTTCTTTCTAAAGCAGCATCTCTTTCTATATGTTTGCGATATTCATCTAAGGTTGTAGCCCCAATACATTGAAGTTCTCCTCTAGCTAATGCTGGCTTAAGAATATTTGCAGCATCTATTGCACCTTCTGCGGCTCCCGCTCCGATAAGGGTATGTACTTCATCAATAACGAGTATTACATTTCCTGCTGATTTTATTTCTTCCATTATTTTTTTTAGCCTTTCTTCAAATTCTCCACGGTATTTAGTGCCGGCAACTAAAAGGCCTATGTCAAGCGTTAAAACCCTTTTTTCATCTAAAATGTCAGGTATATCTCCTTGTTGAATTCTTTGCGCTAGTCCTTCTGCAATAGCTGTTTTCCCTACTCCAGGTTCACCAATTAATACAGGGTTGTTTTTAGTTCTTCTCCCAAGTATTTGAATTACTCTATCTATTTCTTCATGACGTCCTACTACTGGATCTAGTTTAGATTCGCTTGCTAGTTTTGTGAGATTTGTTCCAAATTCATCAAGAGTCGCTGTCTTTACTGAACTTTTCCCACCACCGCCTCCTCCGGCAGCAACTTCGGCTGTTTCTCCAAGCATTCTAATTACTTGTGTCCTAACTTTGTTGAGGTCAACGCCAAGATTCTCTAAAACTCTAGCGGCCACGCCTTCTCCTTCACGTATAAGGCCTAGTAAAAGATGTTCGGTACCAATGTAATTATGTCCTAATTGCCTGGCCTCTTCCAGAGAAAGTTCTAATACTCGTTTTGCTCGAGGTGTGAAGGGTATTTCTACAGCAACAAAACCTGAACCTCTACCAATAATCTTTTCAACCTCTACTCTTGATTCTTTAAGGTTTACCCCCATTGATTTCAGGACTTTCGCTGCCACCCCAGTCCCTTCTCCAATCAGACCGAGAAGGATTTGTTCGGTCCCTACAAAATTATGCCCAAGTCGTCTAGCTTCTTCTTGGGCCAGCATTATCACTTTGATCGCCTTTTCAGTAAACCTTTCAAACATTTCTAGGCAGACTTGTATTACTACTAACTTATCAGGATTAAGAAAAGAATGCGCTGCTAGTGTTCTTTCGTGTATACCGTAATTACCCCTTCATTACTCAGATAGTGTAAAACTGTGATTAATGTAAAATTTATTCCATTATTCTTGCAAAGAGTTGATTAACTAATCTTAAATAATTCAATTCAATCAATAATAGATTTCTCTGATAAGCTTCTTTCTAAAACCAGTCCTGAACAGTTATCTTTATAGTATTTTCTTCGTATAGATACCTCCTTAAATAGCAGGGACTGGTATAATCTTATTGCTGGTAAGTTGTCAGACCTTACTTCAATCAATGCAGTTTCAACATTATATTCGATAGCTGTTTTTAATAAAGTTTCTAAAATCCTTCTTCCATGGCTTTGCCTACGAAAGTCTGGATGCACTCCCAGAACAGTGATTTCGATTTTATTTATGATAATCCAACCAGAAACAAATGCAATTAATTGTAACTCATTAATTATTCCCAGGCATACAGTAAAAGGTGAAGAGAGCTCGTCTTTCCATTGTTGCTCACTCCAGAATCCTTTTAATACAAGCTTGTCAAGTTCTACGCACCCTTTTAGGTCTTTCTCTCCTAAGAGAACTACTTCATTCTTAAGTGGGTCCTTTGTGTGGCGAATGCTCTTTCTGCTCAAATTAATGGTTAAGTTTATTAGTTAAAGTATTCTTTAAATTTACATTGTTGAAACACACGTTTTCAAAAAATGATCATTTCACGGCCATTTGAGCTTGGACAGGATCAATCTAGTCCAAATAAAAATGTTTTTCCAATCACTGCAGAGCTTGATGAGTTAGGGAGAATGATGATTGGTGGTTGTAGACTTAGTAATCTTGCAGAGATTTATGGAACTCCTTTATATGTAATTGATGAAAAGACCTTGAGGATAGCTTGTAGAGCTTACAAAGAAGCTCTTCGTAATTATTATCCAGCTGCATCTTTGCCTTTATATGCGTCAAAAGCTAATAGCTCTTTGGCGATAAGTAATATAGTGATGTCTGAGGGATTTGGAATTGATGTCGTTTCAGAAGGGGAATTAATTACAGCATTGAAGGCTGGCATGCCTGGGAAAAATATAGTTTTTCATGGTAATAACAAATCATCTAGAGAATTATTACTTGCCTATAAAAATGATGTAACTATTGTTATTGATAACCATCATGATATAGATCAGTTAAATTATATTGTTAACAGCACTGAAAAGAAAGCAAGGTTAATTTTAAGACTTACACCAGGCATTGAATGCCATACTCACGAATACATAAGAACTGGACATTTAGATAGTAAATTTGGATTTGATTTAGAAGATTTAGATAAAACCTTGGTTAAACTTAAAAATCTTCATTGGGCAAACTTAATTGGACTGCATGCGCATATTGGTTCTCAAATTTTTGAATTAAAGCCTCATCAAGATTTAGCTGAAGTTATGGTTTCTGCGCTTCATAAAGCTATAGAAATTGGTCATCCAGTTACTGATTTGAATATTGGAGGAGGATTAGGCATTAAATATATTGACTCCGACGACCCTCCTTCAATAGCCAATTGGGTTGAAAAGATTTCTAAGTCAATCATAGATTCTTGTAAAAAACGAAACATGGATTATCCAAGACTTTTATGCGAACCCGGAAGGTCAATTATTGCAACTGCTGGTTTGACTCTTTATAAGCTAGGTTCACGAAAGAATATTCCTGGAATAAATAAATATGTTTCTGTAGATGGTGGAATGAGTGATAATCCAAGACCAATTACATATGAATCAACTTATACTGCCTGTCTCGTAGATAAACCTTCTGCTGAACCACAGGAATCAGTAAATATCGTAGGCAAACACTGTGAGTCAGGGGATATTTTATTGAAAAATTATCCTTTGCCTAACTCTTCTAGTGGAGATGTGTTAGGTGTTTTTGGGACAGGTGCATATAATTTATCTATGAGCTCCAATTACAATCGCATCCCTCGCCCCGCATCAATATTAGTATCAAATGGCAATGCTGAATTAGTTCAAAAAAGAGAGTTACCTGAAGATCTATTGCGATATGACATACTTCCCGATCGCTTTATTGCAAAAGGGTAGGTAAATTTAATAAAGATGGGCTAACGGAGTGAATTTTTGGTGGTTAATAAATTTGCCTTTTTTGCTTGACTTACTTTTTGCGTCAGCTTTAGGTGTATTACTTTTTTCAAGAGTAAATGAACCTAGAACTCTTTGGCTTCTTAGAGGTTATTTATTCCTTGTATCTCTTGCGTGGTTTGTAAATCGATTCGCAAATCTTCCGATTACTTCCAAATTAATTGATGCTTTGGTTTTGGTTTGTTCTTTATCATTAGCAATTTTATGGCAAGGGGAACTAAGAAGATTGATGGAATTACTTGGTACAGGTCGCTTAGCTGTCTTATTAGGAAATCCTCGTAAAGAGTTTCAATCGAATTCAAACACAGTTTCATTTTTAACAGAAGCTGCAGGCCGATTATCTCAAAATAGAAGAGGAGCTTTAATAGTTCTAGATATGGGAAGTGATTTGAGACCTGAGGATTTTCTTTATCCAGGTATTCCTATTGATGCACAAGTTTCTACTGAATTGATTTTGAATCTTTTTGCTGCAGACACACCACTTCATGATGGAGCTCTCTTGTTGAAAGGAAATAGGATTGTTTCTGCAGGAGTTATCTTGCCTTTATCCAGGCAAGGCATTAGTCGCTATGGTACAAGGCATTTGGCAGCATTAGGTATTACTGAACGCTTTGATAGATGCATTTGTGTCGTTGTTTCAGAGGAAACAGGAACTTTGTCACTTGCTAGCCAAGGTCGACTTGAAAGGCCTATAACTAGCAGTAGATTGCTAGATCTTTTGAAAGAGTTTTCTACATCATCAACAGTTAAAATAGTTCCCAAGTCCTCGGCCACTTCAGGTTCTTCAGAGAACTCTTCTCCTGCGACTTTATCCAAGGAAAATTTACAATGACGGAGGCTTCGTCACTTACATCAGATAAGAAATACATTGCTTCTTCTTTTCCTAAAGAATTAGATCCTCTCCGATTACCTAAACATATCGCTGTAATTATGGATGGTAATGGCAGATGGGCTAAGCGAAAAGGATTGCCCAGGGCAATGGGTCATACCGCAGGTGTTGATGCTTTAAAGAAGACTTTGCGCCTTTGCAGTGACTGGGGTGTAAGTGCTCTTACTGTTTACGCGTTTTCAACAGAGAATTGGTCAAGGCCAGGAGAGGAGGTTAGTTTTCTGATGACACTATTCAAAAGAGTTCTAAAAAGAGAATTGGAATCATTGAAATTGCAAAAAGTAAGAATTAGTTTTCTTGGAGATTTGGAGAAACTTCCAAAAGAATTGCAAGCTCTAATTTCTGAGGCAACAGATTTAACATCCAAAAATGAAGGTATTCATTTTAATGTTTGTACAAATTATGGAGGAAGACGCGAATTGGTTAAGGCGGCTCAGAAACTTGCAATTAGAAGTTCCAAAGGAGAATTGGACCCGGCTTTGATCAACGAAAATGTTTTTGCGGCAGAACTTTCTACTGCCAATGTGGTTGACCCAGATCTTCTGATTAGAACTAGTGGAGAGAGAAGGATCAGTAATTTTCTCTTATGGCAACTTGCTTATGCAGAGATTTATATCACAGAGACTTTGTGGCCTGATTTTGATGAAAATTCCTTGCTTTGTGCTCTTGTCGACTTTCAATCAAGATCTCGACGTTTTGGTGGTTTAAATCAAATCTCTACAGATCACTCAAGCAAGAGGTTTTAGTTATGACTTTATTTGACACATCCATTCAACTATCAGAAAAAATAAAGTCAAAACATGATTGGACTTTATCTGAAATTAAACTCTTGTTAGAGAAATCATTGATGGATCTTTTATGGGAAGCGCAAATTGTTCATAGACAGGTAAATCCAGATTATAAGGTTCAACTGGCTTCACTTCTTAGCGTTAAGACTGGTGGATGTCAGGAAGATTGTGCCTATTGCCCTCAATCTATACATAGTTCTAGTGATATTAGTGATATCCCGGATCAACTTGCAGTTTCTGAAGTCCTAGCTCAGGCAAAGATGGCAAAAGAAGCTGGTGCCCATAGGTTTTGCATGGGATGGGCATGGCGTGAGATCCGAGAGGGTGAACCTTTTGAGTCTATGTTGCAAATGGTTAGTGGTGTTAGAGAATTAGGCTTAGAAGCTTGTGTTACAGCAGGCATGTTGACTAAATCTCAGGCAACTCGACTTGCAGATGCAGGATTAACTGCCTACAACCATAACCTTGATACAAGCCCAGAAAACTACAATAAAATCATCACTACACGTACATTCGAAGAGCGGTTAGAAACCTTAGAGAAGGTTCGTTCTGCAGGCATAACTCTTTGCTGTGGAGGGATTATAGGGATGGGTGAATCTATTGAAGATAGGGCTTCGCTATTGAAAGTTTTAGCAAATATGAACCCTCAACCAGAAAGTGTTCCTATAAATTCATTAGTTGCTGTTGAAGGTACTGCATTAGAGAATTTGAAGTCTATAGATCCAATGGAAATGGTAAGGATGGTAGCAACTGCAAGGATCCTCATGCCACATAGCCGTATTCGCCTTAGTGCTGGTCGCGAGCAACTTGGTAAGGAAGCTCAAGTTTTATGTTTTCTTGCAGGAGCAGACTCTATCTTTTATGGTGATACATTATTGACAACTAAAAACCCAGCTCTAGAAGCTGATAAAGAATTGATTGCTCAAGCAGGAGTGAAAGTAGACTGGAGTTTATATGAATGACTCACAACGAGTAGACAATAAAAATCTTCAGGTTGCTGCTTTTTATGGATTTTCAGCGGTAAACCAAAATCTTTTGGCCTCCTTCCCAGATAAACTAAATTCTTTAGCCAAGCAACATGATGTTAGAGGTAGTATCTTATTGTCAGTAGAGGGAGTTAATGGAACAATTTGTGGAAAACCAGAGGGAGTTTCTATCCTTTTAAAAAAACTCAATGAACTTATTGATTCTAATATTCTTGAAATTAAATATAGCTGGACTTCTAAACAAGCTTTTAGGAAATTTAAATCAAAAATAAAAGCTGAAATAGTTACCATGGGTGTTCCTGGTATAGATCCTTCGGTTTTATCAGGAACTTATGTAGAGCCTAAAGATTGGAATTCTATTTTAGATGATCCTGATGTATTGGTAATTGATACTCGTAACAACTATGAAGTTGCTGTAGGTACTTTTCAAGGAGCTATAAATCCACATACAGATATCTTTCGTGATTTCCCAAAGTGGGTTGAGGAGAATCTAGATCCTTTAGTAAAAAAGAACTCTTCTAAAAAAATTGCTATGTTCTGTACTGGTGGTATACGTTGTGAGAAAGCTACTTCATATTTGAGGAAAGTTGGATACTTAGAAGTTCATCACCTACATGGTGGAATATTGCGTTATTTAGAGGAGATTCCTGAAAAAGAAAGCCGATGGGATGGAGAATGTTTTGTCTTTGATCAGAGAGTTGCATTAAATCATCAACTCATGCCAGGGGAACATAAGCTTTGCTTTGCATGTGGCATGCCATTGTCTATTGAAGATAGGGAGAGAACGCAATACATTTCTGGTATTCAGTGCCATCACTGTATCGATCGCTTTACAGACGCTGATCGAGCTCGCTTCACTGAACGACAGAAACACATCAACAATTTGGCTAAGCGTCTACCTGGAAACAATTTATGGCCTAGCGCATGAAAAGATTAAGTTTATTAGAGCTAGAAGAACAAGCTTCAAAGCAAGGCCTTCTGTTAAGACTGCAGGTAAGAAAACCTTTGGGTTTATGGACCTTAAGGTTAGTTGTTGCGACTCAGTCAGAAGAGTACAAAATAAAAATTTTAGGCGAGATGAAGGCCTGGGCTTATAACAGTGAAAAAGGTCTACAGTTAGATACCATGCAAGTTAGGGAAGCTGCGCCTGCATGCATAGGGCATTTGATATGGGCTTCTACTATGGCATGGGCTCTTGAAAGTACCCCTTGTAAAAAAGCGAGACTATTAGCTATATACGACGATGATTATCAACATAGAGTTTTAATTCGTTATTTTAAAAAAAGAGGATTTATATCAATTAAGCAAGTTGGAAGCTCTCTCGTAGACTTGCCTTTGCGTCTTGTTTGGGGTGGTGCTGGAAATTTAATGTTAGCGGATTGTAATGAGCTCTATAAAAAAAGTATCGCTCTTTGGCATAGCTCTACTGAATGATAAGTCTATAGATGTTAGTTGCTGGCTGCATGGTAACTACTGCGAATTAAAGGACCACTACTTATCTTTTTAAAGCCTAAATCTTTGGCTACTTTAGCTAATTCTTTAAATTCGTTTGGATGCCAATACTTTTGTACAGGCATATGTGCAAGAGAAGGACGTAAGTATTGACCCATTGTTATTTGTTGGCAATTAATTTCTCTTAAATCTTTTAGTGTTTGGAGAATTTCAGAATAATTCTCACCAAGTCCAAGCATTATCCCTGATTTTGTTGGAATGTCTGGAGAAAACTCCTTTGCCAATTTCAGCAAGCTTAATGAATGAGAATATGTCGCACCTCTTCTAACGTCTTTCTGTAATCGTTCAACTGTTTCCAAGTTATGGTTGAAACAAACTGGCTTTGATGATAGGACAGTCTTTAATCGTTTTATTTGTAAATTTGTATTTCCTTCTTGGCTTTTGGCACCACCCCAAAAATCAGGTGTTAACACTTCAATATCAATATGAGGGATTAATTTTCTAATGGCATGAATGGTGTCTGTAAAAAGACTGGCTCCATGATCGTTCAGATCATCTCTTGCTACAGATGTTAGAACTACATAATTCAAATTTAGAATCTTGACTGCATTAGCTACTCTCAAGGCTTCATCTGGATCTCTAAGTTCATTAGGGACACCTTTGTTTACTTGGCAAAAAGAACAGCTTCTTGTACAAATAGATCCTCCTAGAAGAAACGTTGCTGTGCCGGATGCATAACATTCACCACGATTAGGGCATCTGCCCTCCTCACATATTGTATGCAACCTTTGTTCTTTTACTAGTGTTTGAACTTTTTCTAATTGAGATGCTTTGCCTATTGATGGTTTGATCCATTTAGGAAGACGTTCAGAGGGCTTTATTTGGCTGAACTTAGTTTGTCTACGTGTTTTAGACATATCTTTTAGGTTTTTCATTATTCAAGAATCCTTCTTCCTTCAAGAGCACGAGTTAGGGTGACCTCATCGGCATACTCAAGTTCACTTCCTACAGGCAGCCCATAGGCTATGCGTGTCACTTTCACAAAAACTTTTAAGAGTTTACCTAAATAAAGACTTGTAGTATCACCTTCAACACTTGGGGTAAGCGCTAGGATAACTTCATTGATTTCTTCATCAGTAACTCGCTTTATTAAGCTCGAAATGTTAAGTAACTCTGGCCCAATGCCATCCATTGGAGATATTAGGCCACCAAGAACATGGTAAACCCCTTTGTATTCTCTTGTTCTTTCTAATGCTAATAAATCTTTTGAGTCTGCGACTACACAGAGCAAACCATTGGATCTGGAATGGTTTGAACAAATTTCACATTCTTCTTTTGCAGTAAGGTGAAAACATTTTTTGCATTGACCAACTTGGTTCCTGGCATTTAACAATGCATTTGAAAAGGTTCTGATTTTTTCTTCAGGTTGTCTCAGAAGGTGCAAAGCAAGTCGCTGTGCAGTTTTTGGACCAATCCCAGGTAATTGTTCGAATTGGTCTATGAGATTGGAAAGAGGTCTAGTGAAGCCGCTCAGTGTTCTTTCGCAGATGGTTAGAATTTAAGCAGTGATTCTGCATTCATGTTCAATTTAGTTAGTCTTCTACTATATCGCCAATACCTTCGGCAGAATACTTAAATCAGAGAAATTTCAATGAAAGAACTTGCCAACAAATTTCTTCAACTTTTAGGAGTAATCCTTTTGCTTGTCGGGTTGACTGCCTGTGGTTCAGCTGGTACGTCAGGACTCGAAGCTTTTCAAAGTTCAGATGGTCGATACGGTTTCTTTTACCCAACAGGTTGGACTCGTGTTTCAGTATCAGGAGGCCCTGAAGTTGTTTTTCACGATTTAATCAACAGCGATGAAACATTAAGTCTTGTTATTTCTGACTTAGGCACAGTGCCTGATCTGCAGAGCCTTGGAACCCCACTAGAAGTGGGCGAAGCTCTTGTTTCAGAAGTTTTTGCACCTTCTGGCGGTGGCAGGCAAGCGCAACTACTAGAAGCTACACAGAGGGAAAAAAGTGGACATGTCTTCTATGACATCGAGTATTTGGTTCGTTTGGATGATAGAGATAGACATGAGATTGCTACTGTTGTTGTAGATGATGGCTCGTTGTTTACATTGGCAGCCAGTACTAATGAGGCCCGATGGCCAAAAGTTAATAGTTTATTCTCTCGCGTGATTAACTCTTTGACATTCTTTTACTCTTAGGATTAATGATGCTTAGTTGATCTTCTCAATAATCAAAGCAATTATGAGATTTTTAATTTAATTCACAAATCCCGCTTGGACTTTCCACAAATCATAGTAAATACCTTTCTTGTTTATAAGCGATTCATGATCCCCTGTTTCTACAATTAAGCCTTTGTCTAAAACAACTATTTTATTTGCATTTTTAACAGTACTGAGACGATGTGCTATGACAATAGTTGTCCTGTTAGAAGTCACTTTAGATAAAGATCTTTGAATAGCAGCCTCTGTTTCGTTGTCAACGGATGCTGTTGCCTCATCTAAAATTAGTATTGGAGCGTCTTTTAATATTGCTCTAGCTAAAGCAATTCTTTGACATTGTCCACCTGATAATTTCTGTCCCCTTTCCCCTACGATTGTATTAAATCCTTCTGGTAAACTTTCTATAAACTCTATAGATTCTGATAACTCAGCTGCTTTCTTTATTTGATTTAAATTCGCGTTATTATTTCCATAGGAAATATTATCTATAATTGAGCCATGAAATAAATAAACCTCTTGACTTACTAAGGCAATGGCTTTGCGGAGATCAGTTAAATTAAATTTTTCAATTGGATTTCCATCAAGTTCTATAGTGCCCTGCTTTATTGGGTAAAGTCTTAATAATAGCTTTACTAATGTACTTTTTCCAGAACCCGTTGGCCCAACTATTCCTATTGTATCACCTGGAGAGATCTCTAAATTAAAGTTCTTTAGTAATTTAGGACGCTCAGGATAATTAAAATAAACATTTTTAAAATTTATCTTACCTTTAATATTATTTGCGAACAATCTTTGTGTACCATCTAATATTTTTATAGGTCTATCTATTAAGTCTAAAACTCTGTTAGTTGATGCCATAGAACGTTGATATTCATCTAGAACATTTCCAAGAGTAGTTAATGGCCAAAGTAATCGCTGAGTAATGAAAACTAGAAAACTATATGTTCCAACCTCGATATCACCAGCCAGGCTTTTAAAGCCACCCACAATTAGTATTGCAAGGAAAGCAAATAATATTGCAAACCTTATTAATGGAATAAAGGCAGCTGAAAGCTTAATAGCCTTTTTGTTACTTTTTCTATATAAATTACTTTCATAAGTTACCCTTTCCAGTTCCCAATCCTCAGATGTAAAGCTTTTAATTGTAAGCATTCCGCTGATGTTATTACCTAAACGTGATGCCAAGTCACCTGCTCTTTCTCTTACTTCTCTATACCTTGGAGCAAGCTTTTTTTGAAAATTTATTGAGCCAAAAAATATAATTGGTATCGGTATAAAAGCAAAAATGGCAATTCCTGGTGCAAGAAATAGCATTGCTAAACCAACCAAAAGTATAGTTACAAATAACTGAAGAATTTGATTGGCCCCATGGTCTAGAAATCTTTCTAATTGATTAATATCTTCATTGAGTATTGAAAGAAGTCTTCCAGAACTGTCATTTTCGAAAAATGAGAGCTCTAAGTTTTGTAGGTGACTATATGCTTTGATTCTTAAGTTATGTTGAGTACTTTGAGCTAGGTTTCTCCATAATATTCCATAAAGATATTCAAATAATGACTCTGCACTCCATATTATCAAGGAGGCTATAGCGAGAAATATAATTTGATTATATACAGATTTGATGCCAAGATTAGATACCCAGGAGTTCTCTTGTCTTACTACAACATCAACAGATAAACCTATAAGCACTGGTGGTGCAAGATCAAATAACTTATTAATAACTGAGCAACATGAGGCTAAGATAATTAGTGACTTTTGGCTAGATTGACTTTCTAATAACCTCTTAAGTGCTGGATCTTTATGCATTATTTCTAGAAGTTATAAATTAAATTTTTTAGATACTTCTTCTTTACATAATGATTGTGCGGTCGAGATTCTATTACCTTGAGATATCTTCTCAATAAAGCAATTGCAGGCATACTCACCTATATATTTTTGGGGATTCTTTTTAGCAAAACTCATTTCGAGATAAAAACCTTTAAGACACATTTTTGTAATTAGTTTATTCATTTCATTGGCACCTGCTTTTTCTAGAAAGATAAAAGGTAAGGTCATTGATATTAAAATTATTGCTAATTTTAGTTTAGACATAAATATCTAAGTATTTACTTTTCAGTATAAATACTGATATTGAGTTCTTTGTTCATTACCTTGACTTTTTTAAGGTTTTGAAAGATGTTTGATGGCATCCCTTTTGGAAGGTCTACCAGACTGTAATGCTCCTTTATTTGTATACGACCTATCAACTTACCTTTTAGACCCGACTCGTTTGCTATGGCACCAACGATATTGCCTGGTTTTACATGATCTCTAAACCCAACTTCTAGTCGATATCTAAGCTTGTCTTTTTCAACTGCTCCCACATCATAATTGCTTCTGCGTTTGCCTCTATTTCTATCATCATACCTTTCATTCCTTCGTCTATAAGAGTCGGGCTGAGTCAACCAACTTTCATCATCATTAATTAATAAATTCGATTTACCAATAGCTAGTTTAAGTGCATTAAGAGCAATTGTTTTTGGATCCATCTTGAGTTCTTCTTCCATTTCATTGATTAATTTTTCAAGAATCAAAATCTCTTTTTCATCATGAGCGTCCATCTCTTGTTTTTGGGAAAGTTCATTTCTTATCTTTTTTAATCGATACTGATTGATGAAGTCATTATTCGGAATGTCCATTTTTTCAATCTTTTGACCCGCAGCTTTTTCCATATTATGTAAAAAAGAGCGTTCTCTAGGGCTTACAAATAAAATTGCTTCTCCATTTCTACCTGCTCTACCAGTGCGACCTATCCTATGAACATATGCCTCAGTGTCGAAAGGCATATCGTAGTTAATCACTAGTTCTATTCTTTCAACATCAAGTCCTCTTGCGGCAACATCAGTGGCGACAAGAATATCAATGCCACCATTACGTAGCCTTTCAATAGTTCGTTCTCTAAGTGCTTGGGGAACATCTCCATTGAGAACCGCAACATTATGATCAACAGATTCGAGTACCTCAGCAACTCTTTGGGTTATAGCCTTAGTTCTTGCAAAGATAATTACTGCTTCATTTGAACTTGTTTCCAGAACTCTTTTCAATGCTTCAATTTTATAACTATTTTGTACTGTGATATATCTCTGCCTTATTAATTTGGGGTCTTTTTTCTGGGCCTTTATTGTTATTTCAGCTGGCTCTTCTAGATACCTTTTTGACAAACGTCTTATTTCTGACGGCATAGTTGCAGAAAAAAATACCATTTGACGTTCTTTAGGCAAATGTTCAAGAATCCACTCGATATCATCGATAAAACCCATTCTTAACATTTCATCCGCTTCATCTAATACAAGGCATTTGAGTTGGCTTTGTATTAATGTTCCTTGTCTCATATGATCCATTACTCTTCCTGGTGTGCCCACTACAACATGAACACCTCGTCTAAGTGCATTGATTTGATATCTAAAGTCTGCCCCTCCATACACAGCTAAAATTTTGATATTAGGATGTCCCTCTGAGTAAGAACTAAATGAATCAGCAACTTGCATCGCAAGTTCTCTTGTGGGTGTAAGTACAAGAACTTGTGGTGGACCATTTTTATCTTCTAGCCTTTCAAGAATAGGAAGTGCGAAAGCTGCTGTTTTACCAGTACCTGTTTGAGCTTGTCCAAGTAGATCTCTCCCCAGCATAAGTTCTGGAAAAGCAGCTGCCTGAATCGGTGTAGGTGATTTATAGCCTTTGCTCTCTATAGTTTTTATTAATTCACTGCTAAAGCCAAAACCTCTAAAACCATTTTCTAAATCTATATTTGAGATATACCCTGCAGGATTTTGTTCGTGGCTTTTAGCCTTTTGAGAAGATGAATCTTCCTCTTGTGCGGAGTCGGTTGTTTGATCCTCTGTGTTTTGAGAACACCTTGAATTAACAGCTGTCATTTGTTTAATTGTCTGCCTATAAGGTCCTTAAATTCAGGCAGACAACCTCCAATTCGGTTTATAAACCGCTTTTGTTGACAAGCCTTATTAAGGGATATTGCTTAACCTATCATTTAATTAGGCTAGTTATGCAGATCTATGCTCTTTATTCTTTAGACAAATCTTCTTTGATGATATCTAATCGCTTCTTGGCCCTTGTTATTGCAGTGTATAATAGACTTTTTTCAAACTTTTTATCTAGTTGGAGAACTTCTTTTTTAAGAGACAGATGGTCATAGGTTGAATTAGGCCACATTAATATTACTCTTGCACTCTCACTTCCCTGTGCTTTGTGAATCGTTATGGCAAACGCAGCATTTAATTGCTTTACTCTTGATGGTTCTATAAGCCGAGATTTAAGTTTTTCATCTTCAGACATGACTCTGAAAAGTAGATAGCGAGATCCTTCATTACCAACTGTTAGACCAATATCTCCATTTGAAAGTCCAATTTCAGGCTGATTAGCTCCACAAATTACTGGTACACCTTCAGGCCAAGTAGAGATATCATTCTCAAAATGATTTTCTAGCATAGTTTTGTTTATATGGTCTACACTCCAATAACCATATTTACGTGGGCACAAAACAATTAACTCTTCTAAACAACAAAATATTTTGGTTGATAAATCTTTGAAAGCTTCCTCTTCTTCTACTTCAGAGTTTATATTCATATAGTACTTATTAATTACTAAGTTTTTACTCAGAGTTTGTAATTTCTTTTGGTGTTTATGTAATTCATTGATAATAAAAGGTGGAATTATACTTTTTCTTTCTTTATGAAAGTCAACATTAGAGTCGCTGGGTATCCTATTAAGATCTTCCCAAAATGAATCTAGGCCTTTTGATTGAAGTGACTTTGCAAGTAAAGCAATTTGTCCTCTATTCCTGTAGACCTTTCTTAGTTCTATCCTCTCATCTTTAAATCTAGTTAACATCTTTTTTGTATGTAGATGATTCCATATTGCACCACTTCCAACAGGTGGTAATTGATCAGGGTCGCCAACTAGAACAAGTTGAGTTCTTTTCTGTAATGCATTTGTGAGACTTTTCATTAAGTTGATATCTACCATTGACATTTCATCTACAACTAGGAGATCTAACTGCAAGGGGTGAGACTTGTTTACAAGAAATTTTCCTTCTTTAGCTTTTAACCATTTGTGTAGAGTTTTACATTGGACTTTTAGTAATTTTTCCATAATGTTTTCATTAACGTTATCAAGTGAAGCGTGCAATGACTCTCTAAGACGTCGTGCTGCTTTCCCTGTAGGAGCTGCAAGGCCAACTTTTATATTTGGCTTGTTGATAAAAAGCTGGATTAACATTTGAGCGATTGTTTTTGTTTTCCCTGTACCTGGACCACCACTTATAAGAATTAATTTTTGAAATAAGACTTTTTCAATTGCTTTTTTTTGATCATCATTAAGGTGAAGCTGATAGTTCTGTTGGTCCTTCAATGAACTTCCTGTTAATGAATTAATATTATTTTTTGATTTTTCATCTAGATAATAAATTAGTTCCTCCATTTCTTTATGCCATCTTTTGAATGCCAATAAATTGTCAGTTATTACTAAAGGCCCGTTTTCTGTACTTAATAGTCCGCTTTGCTCTAAAGCTTTGGAATGTTTTGTTGGCCATCCTTTGGATTTTATCTCAAGAGGTATAGATTCTTTTTCATCTAAATCTAAATAGATATCCCCACGTGATAAAGAGCCTATTAGTGCATTAATTATTTCCAGAATGTAAGGAGATGAATAATCTTCAGGAATATCTCTTAATATAGTTTCTAAAAGTGCCTTCTTTAAATTTGGATCAAAGGTGTTTTTATATGACTTATTCATTTTTACCTTCCAATAGCAGCTTATCTAATTCATATAATCTTTCTTGATTAAATAAATTAATAATCAACCCAGGAACTTTAACTGTCTTTTTTATAGAATTGTCCTCATATTCTCTTTCACTAGGAACACCACGAAGAAATAAATATATATACCCTCCTAAATGTTTCTTAGGTGAATAATTAGGAAGTCTCCACCTTAAGAATCTATGTAAAGCAACAGAATATATATTTGCTTGTAGAAGGTAGTGATGTTTTACCATTTCTCTCATCATATTTGATTCACTATAGTTGTTGGGACCACAAGTGTTTTTTTCTAAAGAATTTTCACCTGTTCCTATCCAATTACTTTTCCAGTCTAGAATCCACCATCGTGATTCATTTTTATTTTTATTATCACAAAACATTAGGTCAATAGAACCTGTTAGGAATCCTTTACCAGTAAAATTTAAAGCTTCTATCTCTTTAGCATAATCATAGTTTACTTTGTCTCCTGAATTAATTCTAAATATCTTACTGATATCTTTACTATTTACTGGCTTGCCAGATTTACATAATGAAAGATCAAATGCTAATTCACTTACTTTGTCTTTTGGATCTAAATCTTTTAATCTAATATTATTAACTAGTGGACCTAGTTGAATATTTAGTGCTCTTCTTATACCTTCTTTAGTATTTTCGAAAAGAGACTTATCTATATCACTTTTATTAAGCTCTTCATATATTATAGTTTCTGATTCCAATTCATCTAATGGTTTTTTAAAATCAAGTCTTTCAAGGATTGTATGAAGACATTTACCGGCCGAAATCCCTTTAGGAAAGGACTCTAGAGGACCAGTAGCTGACCATTTGACACCCTCTAAATTAGAATTTAGTTTATCACTAAAAGAGTACATAGATATGTTATCTGTAGTCAACAATTGTTGATCTATATCTTTACCTTCTTCTATTAACTGATCATAGGGTAATATATTATTCGATCTAGGCCCATTAATCCAGGAAGAGTAACTATGCCTTCCCCAATTAGAGGTTGCTAATCTTTTAGGAATTTGTCCAACTGAGAGTGAAATATTATTTTTCTTATAATTGTGCCTATTATTTAAACCTATAGAATTAATAGAATGAACCTTAGCCTTTATATTGTTATTATTTAACCATTTAACTATAAGACTATTAAGTAGATGATCTTGCGGGATTGAATTTGCGGCTAAGCCAAACAAAAGATATTTAAGAGGATTGTTATTTTGATTTTTGTCGTTACACCAGAAGAGGATTAAATGCTCTGTTGCACGTGTTAGTGCAACATAGGTAGTTCTTTCTGATTCTTGTATTGATTCATCTATTGATTGATTTATTAAGTCACTTCCTTTTCCCCATTTTGTATTAATTGATATAGACCATGTATTGCTGGAATCATTTCTTAATATTGGACCATTTGGAGTGGGAGGGTTTTGCCATAAATAAGGGCAAAGCACTATTTTAAATTCTAGGCCTTTGCTACGATGAATAGTCATTATATTTATAGCATCTTCTATAAGATCACAGTTAGAACGTCTTTCCTCATTTATTAATACGACATCTCTACTACATTGTTGTTTTAGCCAACGATTTGCACCTTGTGGGCAAAGTAAATTCTTATAAATCTGTTGATCTAGAATTTCACCGCATTGGATTAATTCACTTAGTATTCGCCCTTCACACTCTAGACCTGCTAAATCCTTACTTGTTAGAGTTGCAAATAAAGAACCAAGTACACCTTTTGTTTGAAAGTTGATTGATAAATCTTTGAATCTTTTTATCAGCTCTCCTAAATACAGTTCTTTATTGATATCGTCTAAATAAGTATAACTGTATTGTAATAAGGGTGATAAGGCGAGTAACTTGATGTTTTCATGCGAAATAGGATTTTCGAGACAGTTTAGAAACTTTTGCAGTATTAAGGATGCTTCACTTTTAAATATATCATTTTGATTTATTTGTTTTGTATACAAGCCAGCAACAGAGAGCGAATTTTTTATCTTTTCTGCTTGGCTATGTGTCCTAACTAATATGCAAATATCATTTAATTTAATTTTTTCATTATGCAATGATAAAAGATTAAGGACTGAGTTTGTTACTGCAATAGGTATTCTATCATTAATATCTATTTTATTAATGTTACTTTGATTTTCAGATATGGTTATTATCTCTAAAGGAAGGTTATTGTTATCAAGTATTTGTTTATCAGATCCATTTTTTAGTGGAAGGACTGGTAAACTTGATCTTATTAAACCATTTTTTAGTAATTTATTTAAATTATCCGTCAGAACAGCCTGTGATCTATAGTTTGTTAGTAAGAAATCTATTCTATCTGACTCTTTCTTGGCTTGATTATATGTATTGAGATCACCTCCCCTGAATTTGTAAATAGCTTGTTTTGGATCACCTACCATTAATAAGATATTTTTATTTCCATAACTGAAAGCTTCTTTAAATATTCTCCATTGAACAGGATCTGTATCTTGAAACTCGTCAATTAATACCGCTTTAAACCTTTTGCCAACATCTCTTAATAAATTTGATTTAGATTTTGCTTTTGTTCCTTTTGATCCAGGGTCTAATGATCTTAATTGATCTCCATAACTAATAACTCCCAATTTACTCCTCTTCTCTTTTAAACTATTCAATATACATATTATTGCATGTTTGATTACTAGTTCAGCTGGTTCATCAACTATGCTTGCAATAGAATGTTGAAGTTTTGGTGAAAGAAGTTTATTGCACTCTATAGAATTTCTCTTACATACCAGGTTGATCTTTTGAGGATGAAAATAATTATTTAATAATGGTTGGTTCCTGATTGTATTATAAAAAGGGCACTTAATTTCTGAGCTAGTAATATAAGGTCCTATTTCCTTTATCCATACATTTAATTCTTGGTATCTATTCTTTCTAGGTTTTGGGCTAAATGGATTTGTGTTAGTAAAGCCATTGTCTCTTAGCTCTTTTGCAAAATTATTAATCTTTAAATTTAGACTTTCACCATCATTATTCCAGTCCTGGATAAACTCTTGCCATCTTAGAGATATCAGTTTATTAAACTGATCTGATAATGATTTGGAAATATTTACATAGCTGATATCTATATCAACTTCTATACTTGGATCATTATCTAATTTAATTATTGTAGATATTATTAGTTCTAAATTCACTCCAGCATTGTAAATACCCTCGAGATTATCATTGGTTAGCTCTAAGACATTTTCTCGCCAATACTCATAACAAACCTCTTTAATTAATTTATAGTTTTCTTCTTCATTTATAGATAATGGTTCTATTGAATTTCCGCTCGATATTGCTTCACTATTAAGTACTCGAGTGCAGAAACCATGAATTGTTGTTATTTCAGCTTGATCAATACCGGTTAATGCTTTTAAAAGTAGTTCTCTTGATTTAGTCTTTTGAAGAGGATCTCTCTCTAGGTTTTGTATCCATTGCATCAAAATATTATCTACTTTAAACGTCTTTATTTGTTGCTTAGAACTTTCTAGAATTTTTAAAGCCATCTGCAATCTTTCAACAATCTTTGACTTGATCTCTGCAGCTGTCGCCTTTGTAAAGCTTACGACTAGTATTTGGCTTATATCAACTTCTTTTTCTGCAACAAGTCTTAGGACTATATGTGTTATTGAAAATGTTTTACCGGTTCCAGCACTAGCTTCTAGTATAGAAATTCCTGGTTTCAGGATATATGTATTAGGATTAAATTCATTTATTTGCTTAATCACAAATTTAGCTAATATTTACGTTTGAACCTTTAGTAAGTCTCTTATCTACTTTCCAATCAAATCCAAATATACCTTTGGCTAATGCAGGAACTTTAGTTGAATATCTGTAGTAAGCATTAAATTTGAGTACTAATTTCTTTTCTTCATAAATAGCTTTACCTCTTAGGATTAAAAATAATGCAGCAAAAAGAATTATATGAACTACACTTAATAATATAATATTTATACCAAATGAGATAATAAGCATAGATAGATATAATGGATGCCGACAATAGCTATACATTTTATTAGTTATTAGTTTTGAATTGTTTTTTGGATCTGGCAATGGCGATAGATTTTCCCCTAGAGACAAGAGAGAAGCAAAAGCTATTATTAAACCAACTATTATGACTAAGTAGCCTGTTAGCTTTAATGGTATTGAATTATATGATGCAACTAACCACCTATTTTGTATGGGTGGAACAAAATGTGTGGTTAATATTATAATTTGGGCACTTAGCCAATAATATCCAACCATTTTATTACTTGTTTTAAGCATTATTAATAAAATCTACTAGATAGAAATTTATAATAAAGCTTCTTAGTATATATATTCATAAAAGTGAATATTTTATAATCGGATTGTAAAGTAAATGGATACATTGGTGGAATATTGGTTCATTTAGAAATAAATCTGATTTCGTATTTCGTCCAAAACATAATTTCATTTCTTCTTTTTCGCATTCACCTTTCTTTCTATAGTTACCTTCCCAGCTCTCTTTGAATATTACTCTTGCTTTATCTAAATCGTTTTTTTCGGCAATTGCATATCTGAAACCACTGCTAGGAGGAACTGGCCAGCATTCCTCAAAACCTCTTGCTGCTAGATGTCTAACCTTTAAATAAACATCTTTAGCCTCTTCTTTCTCTATTATCTTCCATTTTTGACTTACTTTGTATGTATGTTTTTTGCTAGCAGATTCATGTCTTGATAGATAAATAGTATTTTCACTACACTTTTCGTTCATGCATATTTGCAAATGTATCAACCAACCTTTTAAAAAACTAGAGACTTTAGACTTACCTATATCAAATATTATTGCAGCATTATCTGTCATTAATATTTCTTGTTCTTCTCCTTCAATATTTATTTTATCTTTATAAAGGCACCCATAACTTGTTAGAAGGGAATATAGGCTTTCTATACGCTTCTTTATTTCGTTTGTTTCTATTATTGCTTGTGATTTAGGTGGTAAGATACCTCTCCCTTGATATTCATATACTAAATCTATATCTTCTAATTTAAATTGAGCTTTTACTTGCTTATCTATAATACCCATAAGTATATTATTTATAATTGTATATTTATCAAGCTCATTAAGATCAAGAGATTCTATATCTTTGATTTCTTGTTTTGATTGATTAGGGTAAAGTTTCTTATTAGTTAGCCAGGTAAGTTGTGGTTTGATTAACCATTTTTGTACATCTTCATAGCAAAGAATATCCTTTCGTTCTAAAGTATTCATATCCCATGACAATGGCATCCCAATAGCCTCTATAACATGATTGTGATTTTCATTTAATATTTGCCTTGCCTTTAAGTATTTTGAATCACAACTTAATGGATTAGATGTATTGCTTTTGATAAAGTTCTTTTCATCTGTTGAACTAGCAGGAGCAACTCTCAGCATTCCTTTAAAGCTTTCTTCACCTAATTCATTTTTAAGATATTGAATTAATTGCTGAATTGGGTTTCCAGGTTTAGTTATTTCTCCACTTTTTTCATTCCTTCCATTCCAAGTTATCATTAGTTTGCTTCTTGCAGAAATAACAGCTTCTAATAGTGAGTAACGATCTTTATCGCTTACATTTGGATCTCCTATGTAATGCTTTTCATGAATTAAACTAAATCCATTTCTCTTTTTCCTTCTTGGAAATACAGATTCATCTATCCCCATAATAATAATTATTTTATGCGGAATAGCTCTCATTGGTTCAAGAGCACTTATAGTAATATTTCCAGTTCTATGTCCAAAACGACCACTTTTTCTCGACAATACCCCTTTAAGAATATCACTAACTACAGCAGATTCAATTTTAAGATTATTGTCACCTACTGTACTTAACCATTCATCAAGGATAGACGCAAAAAAATCATAATCCCATGATAGTTCACTTTCAATTTTAAACATCTCTTTAACAATACTTTTTAGTAGCTCAACCCATTCTCTGCATAGTCGAGGTGTTCGCATTTTAGATAAATAATTAAATATATTTGATAGTAATTTCCACCAATTAGATAAATCTTCAAAACTTATATCTTCATTAAAGGGCGAAATGTCATCAACAACATATTCAGGATTACTTGGTAGAATTACGCCTATTAACAACCTTTGCAGACTCCATTCAAGAGTATGAACTCTGTTTCCATTATTTACAGATTTATCTAAACCACTACGGAAACCCACTTTTTGTAGAGATGTTGTTATTCTATTAATGTCTTCATAGCTTAAATTATATGCATTTCTAACTATAGAATGAGATATTATAATATCAAGATTTGATGCATTTATATTGTTACTAGCTATATCTAATAGTTCAATCACCCATGCCATAATACCAGGTTTCGACTGTTGGCTCCTATCAGCTATCTTCCAAGGTAGTTTGATACCTATTGAGGATATATCGTTAAAAACTGATGTCACAAATGGTGAATAATTTTCAACTTGTGGAGTCATAATTAATATATCTTGTGGCTCTAAAGTTGAGTCTTGAGACATCCATTGAAGCAATTGGTCTCTTATAATTTCAACTTCTCTCCTCTTCCCGGGACAGTCTATAAATTGTATTGAACTATCTAAAGGATCTCTATCTCTACATAAAAATTCATCATTAATTACCAATTGTTGTTGCAAATATTCGAGGATACTAGGTTTAGAATTATTATTTCTAGCAATATCTACTGGCATAGCGAATAAATCTTGCTCTGCAGATTCACCCAGCTGGTACTCTCCTGTGCCTTCTAATAGTTGTTCAAACTCTGATCCCATTTTGCCCAATGTTGCTTCCAATCTTGAAGCATTAAGTAGCCATTTTCCTTCAGTTTGTGCTTGTAAGTTTTCTTCAAGATTAGTTCTTCTGTTCACATGTCTTTGCCAGAGATCTTTGCATGGTGTTATTAGATATATTTTTATATCTATGTTTTTTGATAACGCTTGGATTAATTTGATTTGTAGAGGCGAAAGACTGTTTAATCCAAATAATGATATTGATGAAGGAAGACCTTCTATTGAAAATGTATTTTTTTTAATTGCATCTATAACTCGCATTATCTGAATGCTAAATGGTTCAGTTTCTAATTTATCCTTGAGAAGTTTTACAAGAATCGGCTGCCATTTTACGTTTGCAGGCAATTCGTTATCCTTTCTATCGTAAACATCGGAATCAATCCACCATTGACTTATGATTTCTGGTCTATATAAATCATATTCTTCTAATGTGTTAGCGATATTTTTTGCAAGTTGCCATTTGTTCTTGTCAATATCATTATCACTTGAAGATTTTTCTATTATCCACTTCTTTAATTCAGCAGACTCTTCTCTATCTAAAAGTTCTGGTAAAAGATTAAGAATATGCCATACAAGATTGTTGCTCTCCCATTCATTAGAAATTTCAACTTTATAACCAAGAAAACTCGCTACAAGTTTTCTGAAATAGGAGTTTGGGAAGGGGAATCTGACCAAAGCAGTTATGCCATTGATATTTGCTATTTCTTCACTTAACCAACGCCCTGTCGGCCAACTACTTACAACCACCTCAACACTTTGAAAAATCTCAGGAGGATATAATCGGAGTTGCTCTGCTAGAACATTTGCCAACCACTCGGCTCTATTGCTTCTATAAACTATTAACAAAATTTAGACATGTTCTTTGGCGTAATATTAAACGTATATGTCTTCATTATATTTAACTTGAATATTTGATTCATGAAATCTTATTAATAGTAACTTCACTTTTTAAAATGATTAGAAATAGGATTCTTTATTAATTCTTGCATTTCTTTTACTGCTTGTATGAGTCCTACAGCAATTGATCGAGCAACTATAGTATGCCCAATATTAAGTTCATCAATTTGATTTATTAATGCAATAGGGACTACATTTTGATATGTAAGACCATGACCAGCATTAACATGTAATCCAATATTTGTAGCCCTTGCAGCTGCTTCTTTTAATTTTGCTAATTCAAGGCCTATTTTTTCTTTTTGGGCAAGTGCGTAACAGCCAGTATGAAGCTCTACATAAGTTGCATTGACTTCAACAGAGGCTTCAATTTGCTCTGGTTCAGCATCGATAAATAAACTTGTTGGTATTTGGGATAACTGTAGTTCTTTTATTATTTCTTTGAGCTGTATTTTATGATTTTTTATATCTAATCCACCTTCAGTGGTAACTTCGTTTCTTTTTTCAGGAACTAAAGTTACCATATCAGGTTTTACTTTTAGGGCAATTTCAAGCATTTCTGCTGTTGAAGCCATTTCCAAATTTAATTTAGTATGAATTGTTTCTCTTAAGAGTCTAAGATCTCTATCTTGTATATGCCTTCTATCTTCCCTTAGATGAACAGTAATACTATCTGCACCTCCTAATTCTGCAAGAAAAGCCATCTGTACTGGATCAGGCTCAATGGTTTTCCGCGCTTCCCTCACATTTGCAATGTGATCAATGTTGACTCCAAGGGTTGGCATAAGAATAATTAATCTTATCTAAATTTTATTTAGTTATTTAGCAATGACTAAATAAAATTTATGAGTTCGGACTTAGTTTGACAATTTCTGCTGTTCGGGCAATGTCAACATAGTTTAGTTTATCCATAACACAACTAATTCTTTGCTAAATCAAACCCTTGACTTCGGTTGAACGAGAAAAAAAAGCTTGTTTAGGAATTGATCCTTTTTGGAGCAAGCTTGCGATGCTTGCAACTCAAGATCTTGCTTTGAAAAGATTTTTTCGAGAAAGGATTGTTTTAGGGCAAGAGTATTTGCCATTAGAAGGTCCAGTTATTCTCGCTCCTACTCATAGGTCACGTTGGGATGCACTTTTATTGCCTATGGCAGCAGGACGAAGAATAACTAAGAGAGATTGCCATTTTATGGTCACTGTTTCTGAAATGAAGGGTTTACAAGGTTGGTTCTTAAATAGGTTGGGCTGTTTTGCTATAGATCAATCCAAACCTTCTTTAATTTCATTGAGGTATTCCATAGATTTATTGATGGCAGGCCAACAATTAGTTTTGTTTCCAGAAGGACGCATTAACAGAAGTGGAAATCCGATAAAACTAGAACCTGGATTAGCACGTCTTTCACAGATATCACTTAAAAAAGGTATTAAAGTAAGTGTCTTGCCAATTGGTATTGCATATAGTGAGATCTATCCAAAGCCATTGAGTAAGGCAGCAATTTGTTTTCAGAAGCCCTTGACTATTGAGGAGTTTGGTAAGGATGCAGCACTTGAATTTAATAGTAAACTCTCTAAAAGAATGAATTTAGCCGAAGGTTCTTCTCTGAAAGCTGTAGGACGCATTCGTTAGACTTTCATAAGTTAAAGTAATTTTTTTGCATTATATGAAATTCCGTCTGTCTATAGCAGCCTCGGCATTGGCAGTAGGCCTTGTTTTCCCTTCTATACCTACTTTTTCTCAAGAAAATGCTTCTTCAAGTTACAAAGTCTTGGCTAGCGAAACTGAAGGTTTCAATTTAATGAGGGTTGAATACTACCTAAAAAAGGGCGATGAATATTTTTTGAGGAATGATTTAGATAAAGCTATAGAGGAATTTCTTAATGCAAGAAAGATGGCTAATGCTCTAATAGTCTTTTATGGAGATATTGCTTCTTCCTTCAAAGGGATAGATGCTCGGATACCTAGAGAAATGAATGCAAATACTAGAAAGGCGTTTAAATCATTGGCCAAGTCAAATTTAAGACTTGCTTCTGTTTATCGGAAGAAAAAAGAATCAGGTACAGGTGTTAAATATTTAGTTGAAGCTTTAAGAATAATGACTCCAGCAAAGGAGGAAGGGCAGAAGGCTTATCAAGAGCTGATTGATTTAGGATTTGTCAACATACCTTACAGAGGCGGAAAAAAATAATAGATTTACTTTTGAGTAAGCGATTTTGAAAGTTTTACTAACAGCAACAGGTTCATCATTTATGTCTGGGTTTAAAAAAGTAATTACTTCAATTAAACAGGTTATTCCTGATGCTGAAGTTACAGTTGAGGATATGACTGGTGGTGGAGATCATTTACAAGTAAATGTCATTTCGCAATCATTTTCAGGATTGTCTAGAGTGAAGCAACACCAACTGGTATATAAGGCCTTAAAGAATGAATTAGCAAGTGAAGCAATTCATGCTTTGGCCTTAAATACATCTACTCCTTAATTCAATTTATTTTTTAGATCATGAACCAAGAAACACGAGAAAAAATTGAATCTTTGATTAAATCTAATTCAGTTATGGTTTTCATGAAAGGAAACAAATTGATGCCCCAATGCGGTTTCTCTAACAATGTTGTACAGATTCTTAATGCATTAGGTGTTGGCTTTGAAACTTTTGATGTTTTATCTGATATGGAAGTTAGAGAGGGCATTAAAGAATTCTCTGATTGGCCAACTATTCCTCAGGTTTATTTAAAAGGCGAGTTCCTTGGCGGATCTGACATTTTGATTGAAATGTATAATTCAGGAGAACTGAAAGAAAAAATAGAAATCGCTTTAGCTTCATAGGACTTGACTGTATTATTGTCCCTTTTTGTAGAAAAGATCATTCAGATCACCATTAGGCCCTATAAAGCTTGATGGGTCAAGTATCCATCTATGAAGAAGCGTTTCTAACTTTTCTTGGTCTTTTGGACTTAATCGATTAACTTTCCTTAAAGCATGTAGATACCCATCTACATAAAGCCTTGCCTCTGATGGGGTATGGTATCTGCTGATAAGTTGTTGGCATGCATCACATGCAGACTGGAAGTGCTTTATTGCTTCTGGATCTTCAAAAGATTGTGATGTCATGATCTGCGAAGAAGGCTAGGTATTTTTTACATCTAGCCACTGAATTAGTTATTTTATAGGAGCTTTGCACTGGCCTGTGACATCAACTTCAGACCTTTTATCAAATGATCAAGGCTCTCAGGCCCTGTCTAGTGAGTTTTCTCTTCAATCCACTACGGAAAGCCCTTCGAAAGTGCTTGTAGTGGAGCCTCATCCAACTCTGCGTACTGTTCTTGTACAAAGACTCAGACAAGATGGACATCTTGCAGCAGCAGTAGGTTCTTCAGAGGCTGCAATTGATTTGTGTAGAGATCAATCTCCAGATTTGCTTGTTAGCGCTGAAATGCTTGAGAAATCCTCAGCCTTAAATTTATCGCAGCAATTGGGGTGTCCAGTAATAATTCTTACTGCAAGAGCGGGAGTAGAGCCTTTAGTAGCTCTTTTGGATGACGGCGCTGATGATGTTCTTAGAAAGCCATTTGGCTTAGAGGAATTAGCTGCAAGATGTAGGACATTATTAAAGAGAGGCCGTGTAGGTCTTCAAGAAAGAGTTTCTGTAGGCCCTCTTGAGGTTCATTTATTGCTTAGACAAGTAACTTTAAGAGAAAAGCCTGTTGAATTGAGTCCAAGAGAATTTGCATTGCTTTGTGCTTTGCTTATGCCCCCAGGAATGGTTAGAAGTAGGCATGAGCTTTTAAGGATGGCTTGGCCACCCTTTAGTGGAGGTCCTAGATCTGTAGATACTCAGGTGCTTACTCTTAGAAGGAAATTAGAGCAAGCTGGCTTGGGCGATGGGGGAGGTATTACAACAGTTAGGCAACAAGGATATCGTTTTAGCTTAGACACATTGCCTTCATAATATTCATCTTGGAGGACTTAATAAATATTTAATTAGTTGCATACAACCTCATCATTTCTTAGCTCTAGTTCAATTTCCTTTTTATTAATAAATTCATTATTTAAAATAGCTTTTGCAATAGCAGTTTCGATATTATTCTGTATTAATCTTTTTATAGGTCTTGCGCCATAATTAGGGTCATATCCATTTTTGGATAGCCAAACTATAATCTTTTCACTTATATTAAGACTTAAGTCTTTATCCCTAACCCTTTCCTTTATTCTCTCAAGTTGAATTCGTACAATACATTTAATATCATCTTGACTTAGACTTTGGAAAATTATACGTTCATCAAGCCTATTTATAAACTCTGGTCTAAAATGATTACTCATAGATTCATTTATTATTTTTTCTATTTCAATTTTTCTATGTCTATTCATCGAATGCTCTAAGATCGAGTTGCTTCCAATATTACTAGTTAATATTAATATTGTATTCTTGAAATTTATACTCCTTCCTTGACTATCTGTTAACCTACCTTCATCAAGTATTTGAAGCATTATATTGAATATTTCAGAATGAGCTTTTTCTATTTCATCAAATAGGATTACTGAATATGGTCTTCTTCTAACAGCTTCAGAAAGTTGTCCACCAGCTTCATGACCTATGTAGCCTGGAGGAGCTCCTATTAAACGACTAATAGAATGTTTCTCCATATATTCTGACATATCAATTCTAATAAGTGCTTTCTGACTATCGAATAATTCAAATGCCAAGCGTTTTGCTAACTCTGTTTTTCCAACACCTGTAGGGCCTAAAAATAAAAATGAAGCAATAGGCTTGTTTGGATCACTTAATCCGGTTCTGGATCTTTGTATGGCTTCTGATATTGATTTAACTGCTTTTTTTTGACCTATAACTTTTTTATTGAGTTGATGCTCTAAATTCAATAATTTTTCAATTTCTGATTGAGCTAACTTTGAAATAGGGATAGAAGTCCATTTGGAAATAACTTCTTCTATATCGTTTTGAGTAACTTCTTCTTTAAGAAGTGATTGTTCCTTACGGTCCATTTCTTTAACTAGATTTAATTCCTTATCCTTAAGACTTTTATTTAATATAGATAGAGTCCCAAATTCTAATTCAGCAGCTTTGTTAAGGTCGTAATTTCTTTTCGCTTGATCTATTCTTAATTGCACTTTTTCAATTTCTTCTTTAATTGATGAAATCTCTTTAAGAGAAGATTTTTCTTTCTCCCATTGGTTGGTAAGAATAACTTGCTGGTTGACTAAATCATTAAGCTCAGTTTCTATCTTTTTCAACCTATCTTTGCTTATTTGATCTGATTCTTTTTGAAGTGATAGTTTCTCCATTTGAAGTTGAATTATTTTACGATCTATTTCATCTACTTCTTGAGGTTTAGATGTAACTTCTATTTTTAATTTGGAAGCAGATTCATCTACAAGATCTATTGCTTTATCTGGTAGGAACCTGTCCGCAATATATCTATTACTTAGTGTTGCTGCAGCTACTAGAGCATTATCAGCAATTCTTACACCATGATGTATTTCATATCTTTCTTTTAAACCACGAAGGATTGAGATTGTATCCTGAACTGTTGGTTGTTTAATCAGAACTTGTTGGAACCTTCTTTCAAGTGCGGGGTCTTTTTCAAAATGAAGTCTATGTTCGTTTATTGTTGTTGCCCCAATACATCTAAGTTCGCCTCTTGCAAGCATTGGTTTTAAGAGATTACTTGCATCCATTGCACCTCCTGATGCTCCTGCCCCAATGACTGTATGAATTTCATCTATAAACAAGACAACCAGCCCACTTGAGGTAGTTATTTCTTTCAAAACAGTTTTAAGTCTTTCTTCAAACTCGCCTCTATACTTTGCTCCTGCAATTAATGCCCCCATGTCTAGAGAAATTAATTGACGGTTCTCCAATGCAGAGGGGACGTCCCCATTTACGATTCGTTGAGCCAGTCCTTCTACTATTGCTGTTTTCCCAACACCAGGCTCACCTATTAATACAGGATTGTTTTTTGTACGCCGGCTTAAAATTTGTATAGTTCTTCGTATCTCATCATCTCTTCCTATAACAGGATCGAGTCTTCCTTCTCTTGCTTGTGATGTTAGATCGATCCCATATTTTTTTAAAGATTGATATTTCCCTTCTGCGTTTTGATCAGTCACTTTTTGATTGCCTCTAATTTCCATAATGACTGAATTTAAGATTTCTTCATTGATGCCTTCTCTTAAAAGGATATCCCTGCAGGACCTTTCGTCTTTAAGAAGACCTTGTAAAAGATGCTCTACTGATATGAATTTGTCTTGAAGCTGATCTTTTCGTAAGGCGGATAATTCTAAGATCTTGTTTAAGTGCCTACCTAAAAAAGTTGAATCAGGCCTTGAAGTTAATTTGGGTTGATTGTCAATAAACTTTTTAAGTGAAGCTCTTAAATTTGTAATCGAGCAGTTTGATTTGGAAAGAATCTCTCGTGAAAGATCACTATTATTTATTAAAGATAATAAGAGATGCTCTGTTTCTATACTCTGATTAAAAGCTTCTGATGCATATTTTTGCGAGTCAATAATTGCACTCCACGCTTGCTCTGTAAATTGATTAGATGATAATTCATTCATAATTGCTTCTTACTTTTGCTAATTATGTGAAATTATCTTTTTTTTTTAAGTGTATTAACCGAATATATAAAGTGCGGCAAACCTCTATGTGTACGGTTTTTTCTACAAAATATCAATGATGTCTAAATCATTTCTTGATTGGGCTGATTTTACTCTTGGAAAACCATGATTTAACTTTTTCCTTCATTAAACTTTCTTCCAAATCTTCATCATTTATTTTAAATCCATATTTTTCTGCCAGATCTATAATCATCTTATTGTTTATGCAATTTCTTATTTCTTGCCTTAATAATCGACTATGTTCTACAGAAAAAATAAAATCAGATAAGGTTTCCTGAGACATTTGTGATTGTCAAAAGTATATGAGAATTTAGAAAAAGATATAAAAAAAGCTAAGGATGATATTAGGATCCCCTTAGCTTTTGTTGATTAAATATAAAGTCTATTAGTTGACCACGACTTTACCTACCATCCCAGCTCCTCTATGAGGCTCGCAATAATAGTCGTATGTGCCAGCTGCTGAGAAAGTCTCAGACCATGATTCGCCAGGAGCAAAAGCAAGGTCTGGATGACTTAACTCGTCATGACCTTCAAAAACAGCATTATGTGGAGCTAGTTTGTTGTTTACAAACTTAACTGAGTCACCAGCCGAAATTGTTACAGTGCTTGGCTCAAATGCAAGCATTCCAGAATCTGTTCCTAGCTTTACCTCTACTGTTTTTGCCTGAGCTGAGGACACTCCAAAGGCAAGAACTAGTAATAAAGCAAAGCTTGCTGCAAATAGTGAGCGGATGATCTTAATCATTAGATTTTTATCTCTGATAACATCTTACCTTCTTTATAGAATTTTTCCCTCTAGGTATACCAGAATCTAAAAGAATTTCATTAAGGGTCTTTGCATGGCTCGTGCCTCCGAAGGTTTCTGGAGAAGTACATGGGTCATGAGTGAAGTGTTTTTTCCTAATACTAAATAAGTCCCATTGATTGACTTTTATAGGAAGTATTTTTATCAATACCATAATCAACCAATTCCATAAAGGAAGTCCAGGCGTTTTTCTCATTCCTCTCCACTTTAAAAGAGTGGTAATTGCCTGGTTTATTGTTATTGGCGGTTGTCCAAAAACGAGCTTTTGCAGGCTTTCTGAGTTAGTTTCAATATTTGGTAGATTCTTTGATTCAAGCAATTTCCCACACATAAAAGCTATATCTAAAGCATGAATAAAATGAAACTTGGAATCCACTTTGAACCATCTTGCAAGCCAAAGCCAATTAATTGCTTCTTTTAAACCCTCGGTCAAATAACTCATTGGGAAGGTAGATCGTTCATTGAAACTTCCTCCGAAAACCAAGGTTGGGAATACTGCGATAATGTTTTTTGCTAGTGGGTGCTTCTCTAAATCTTCTAAGCAATGCGCCTTTGTTCGAATATATTCTGTGCCAAACGTCTTTGCTTCTAAAAGTGGTTCGAGTTTTTCATCTAACACACTCGCTGTTGAGAAGTAGATAAATCTATTTAGGATCATTGGGTTTATTAGTGAAATTAATTTTTTGACAGCAATTATATTTACTTGATGTGCCCTTTCTGGATCGCCCCATGCAGTAGCAGTATGTATTACATCTGTAACTTGGGATATTTCATTCGAATATTTATCTACTTCCCTTAAATCACCTATAAGAAGTTTTACTCTTGGATTTTGTGGATTTATTGCTTTAAGTTTGCTTATATCTCTAAATAAAAGAAGAATTTCATAATCTGTATTCTCCAGTAACCACTTAGAGGTATATTGACCGACACATCCTGTTGCGCCTGTAATAAGTACTTTTTTATTTTTCAATTTTTTTCTATTAGTTCATTGATATTTTTACCTGCTTCAAAGAAAACTTTTGCATTGTCTTCGGGTGTTCCAGGAAGTATTCCATGACCAAGATTAAGAATATGTTTACGACCCTTGGCTTTTAATACTGTATCAACAATCCTCCTTGTTATACCTTCTTCATTACCAAATAAAAGTCCTGGATCAACATTCCCTTGTATTCCTATTGATTGAGGCAACCTTTTGCAACCATCTGCCATATCTACCGTCCAATCTAGTGAGACTATATCAACACCTGTACTAGCCATTCTTTCTAGGACTCCAGAACTCCCAGAAATGTAAAGGATAATTGGTGTATCTGGATGAGAAGCTTTGACAATATCTACTACCTTTTTTTGGTAAGGAGCTGCAAAAGCATCATAGTCAATAGGACTTAATTGTCCTGCCCATGAATCAAAAATCTGTACAACTTGAGCACCTGATTCTATTTGGTATTTAAGGTAATTAGCGATTGATAAAGCAAAATGATCAAGCAACTTATGAAGTAGTTCTGGCTCTTGAAAAGCCATCGCCTTTATCACGGCATAGTTCTTACTACTTTTCCCTTCAACAACATATGCCGCTAATGTCCAAGGCGCACCTACAAAACCCAATACTGTTGCTTCGGTTTTTACGCTTTCTCTTAATCTGCCAAGAACTTCTCCTACAAATGAAAGGCTTTCTCTTGGGTTAAGTTCTTTTAGAGAATTGATTTGGTTGAGTTGTCGAATTGGATCTTGTATTAATGGTCCTTTGCTTTCAACGATGTCAAAATTAATTCCCATTCCAGGTAATGGTGTGAGAATGTCAGAAAAAAGTATTACTCCATCTGGCTTAAATGCTTTAAAAGGCTGCATGGATATTTCATAAGAGAGATCTGGATTCTCAGAGCGTTCTCTAAAACTTGGGTGCTTATCTCTCAGGTCTCTATAAACCTTCATATACCTTCCTGCTTGACGCATCATCCAAACAGGAGGTCTATCTACAGATTGCCCTTGCGCTGCACGCAGCAATAAAGGTAGTGATTCAGTCATACATCATGATCATCAACCGCAAAATTTACTTGAGAGAGAACTCTAAAAGTTGCAAATACTGAATTACTACATATTTTTAGTCAAACATTTTTGGAATTTAAAATTCATTTCTTTTTCTTTTTAGAAGTCTTTTTTGTTTTAGATACCTTAATCCCAGCTTCTTTATCCTTTGCATGCTTAAGAACTAGAACACTTAATGGGGGTAGTGTTAGATCAAGAGAATTTTCGTATTCATGAATATTCCATTTCTCTGAATACTTCCCTCCTAGGTTGCCTGTATTTGATCCACCATACTTTTTTGAGTCTGTATTGAAGATTTCTTCATAGAAACCTTCTACCGGCACTCCTATCCTGTAGTTTGGATGACTTTCAGGCGTAAAGTTTGCCACTATAACAAGCCATTCGCCAGTTTCTTGTTCTCTTCTCATGAAACTAATTACTGAATTTTTATTGTCATCACAGTCAATCCATTGGAAGCCATATTCATTGAAGTCTTCTTTCCATAATGCTGGCTGAGACCTGTAAAGCTTGTTCAAATCATCAGTTAGTCTCTGAAGACCTAAATGAGGTTGATATTCAAGTAGTTCCCATTGAAGGTCGTCCCATACATTCCATTCTTGACGTTGACCAAACTCCATTCCCATGAAGATCGTCTTTTTGCCAGGATGAGTCCACATATAGGCCAGTAAAGCTCTTGTGTTTGCATATTTTCTCCAATCATCTCCTGGCATTTTGTGAAGGAGATGGCTTTTCCCGTGAACAACTTCATCATGGCTTAATGCCAGCATGAAGTTTTCTGTGAAGTTATAACAAATTGAAAATGTGACGTTATTTTGATGGAACTGTCTAAACCATGGGTCGATTGCAAAGTAATCGAGCATGTCATGCATCCAACCCATATTCCATTTTAAGTTAAAACCCAGGCCTCCAGAATCTGTTGGTCTTGTAACCCCTGACCATGTTGTCGATTCTTCTGCTATCGAAAGTACACCTGGATAATTTTCAAATAGCACATGATTTGCTTGTTGTAGGAATTTAACAGCTTCTGTATTTTCATTTCCACCATCCTCGTTTGGAATCCATTCTCCTTCTGGTCTTAAATAATCTTTGTAGAGCATTGAAGCAACTGCATCAACTCGTATTCCGTCTATATGAAATTGATCAAACCAGAAGATTAAGTTAGCAACAAGAAAATTTCTTACTTCATTTCTGCTGTAATTAAAAATTAGGGTTCCCCATTCTTTATGCTCTCCTATCCTTGGATCTGAATGTTCATAAAGGTGAGATCCATCAAAATAGGCCAGACCATGGCTATCTTTAGGGAAATGACCAGGAACCCAGTCAAGTATCACTCCTATTCCTGCTGAGTGGCATTTATCTACAAAGTTCCTAAATTCATCTGGACTGCCATATCTACTTGTTGGTGCATACCATCCAGTGACTTGGTAACCCCATGAACCATCAAAAGGATGTTCGGAAATAGGCATCAATTCGATATGAGTAAACCCTCTTTGTTTGACATAAGGAATCAACTTTTCGGACAATTCTTTATAAGTTAAAAGCCTTGAGTTTGGCTTGAGATCAGCTGCTGGAACAGGATCTCTTTTACTACCATCTTTTTCGATATAAGGATTGTCTGACGAATCATGCATCCAACTACCTAGATGCATCTCATAAACAGAAATTGGCTGATTTAAAGGATCTTTATTTGCTCTCTTCTTTAACCATTTTTCATCATGCCAGTTGAAATTATCTAATTTTGAAACTATTGAACTTTGCTTTGGTCTGACTTCATGTTGGAAACCATAAGGGTCAGCCTTTTCATAACAATGGCCTTCTTCAGATCTGATTTCATATTTATATAACATCCCTTCTTTGGCTTCTGGTATAAACAACTCCCATATGCCTCCTAATCTCTTTTGCATAGGATGATGTCTTCCATCCCATGAATTGACATTTCCTAAAACAGAAACACTTTGTGCATTAGGTGCCCATAAACAGAACATCACCCCTTTAATACCTTCTTTTTTTGTAAGGTGTGCGCCCATTTTGCGCCAAATATGATGATGATTGCCTTGCGAATATAAATGTCTATCAAGTTCACCCATCCATTCATCCCGAAAAGACCAAGGGTCATATTGTTGATGCTCTATTCCACCTCTTTTCACTTTGACCTGGTAATTATTGCCTGGATTCTTATCAACCAATGTTTCAAATACCCAAGGGTGGTTTGGGTTGGTTAATTTTATAACTTTTTTCTTATGAATTAATTCAACTTGATCTGCTTCTGGCATCCATATTCTTATTACCCATTTCCCCTCAAAAGGCTGTGGACCTAATATCCCAAATGGATTGTCATGCTTGCATGCAGCTAGTTTCTGCCCTTCATTAACCATCCAGTCAACGACAACACTGGTAGGCATAATTAAATGAATAGGGAAAAGGAGCTTATATGATTAAGTGCCATATTGTTAGTTTATTTTTTTAGAAGCGGACAAATAATTAATTTTGCTTGTTTTAGGTTTAAACAAATTGTGGTAACCAGAAATGCTGGGTTTGGAGCTCCTGGAGGAATATTTGATTTCCCTGAATTGATCGCTATCGCTGGCCAAGCCGCCGCCGATATTGAGACTCTGAGTTGTGCACCGTTTGGTATATAGGCGAAAATTGGTTGGAGAGATATTTTTCTATGCGTATTTATATTCCCCTCCTCATTCAGTAATCTTAGGACTCCAGTAGATAATTGATACACCGAACTATTGCCCTTTTGAAGGTATGAAAGTGCGACAAATAAATCAAAAGAATTAGTATCTGAAACAGCTTCAATTTCAAGAGTTGGTAACCCTTCTAATTGAAAACCCTTACTGAATGGGACGCTGGTAAATGTTGCTACATCCGATCTGTTGTCAATCTGTTCTCTATCGACTAGACCTGCCATTTTACTCAAATGTCCTCCTTTTGATGGACAGGGTCTCCAAGGATCATGAACAAGCATGACTTGACCATATCCATTAGAAGATTTAGTTAATAGTCCATCTCTGTTTTCTATACATGCAAGACCTTTATGACTTATAAGATTCCAATAATTAGCTGTCACTGAAAAAGTGTTTATATCTACCCATTCTTTATTGGTTATATTCCAAATCTTCTTATTTGTGTGTTGGACTTTTGTGCAATCAGCTTCTTTTAGATGTTTATTGAAGAAATTTAAATGGAGTTCTTGAATGCCTTCCCACCAATCAAGATGATTTGCAGGGCCTATATAAAGCTCTGGATCCCCTCCTGAAGCAATAGATTTTTGATAAATATCAATGATTCCTTTTAGATGAGGGTCCCACCAGCCTCCTATTAAAAGCATTGGTTTTTTAAGCCACTCATTTAATGGTTGATGTGTGGTCCAAGATTTTTCTGATTGATTCGACTGAGTTAACCAATTATTAGCCATCCCTTTCGGATCAAAAGCCTTTATTAGATCTACTCCGTCTGTTAAATATGAATTTGTCTCAAGGCTTTTCCTGATCTCGTGCCAAGCAGTCCAATTTTTTTCACGTTTTACTTTTTGAGCTGCTAATTGTAAGCCCCAAGCTAGACCTATCTCCCACCAAAAAGCTCCACCATCACAACTCCAATGCTCATATTCTTTAAGGCCAGTCATTGCTGGAGCAAGGCAGTCAGGTGGTTTTGTACCTTCGTTTGCTAATAATTGAGTTATACCTTGATATGAAAATCCATAAGTACCAAGTAAACCATTGCATTCAGGAAGGTTCCTTACCCAAGAATGAGTTTGACTTGTATCTGAAAGTTCTTGTTTGAAACCTAAAAATTTCCCAGTTGATTTTCCTTGCCCTCGAACATCTTGAATAACTACTAAATACCCTTTGGCTGCCCACCATGTTGGATGTGCATAAGTAATCGTAGAAGCTATTTCTTTTCCGTAAGGTTGACGCATTAATAATGCTGGCCAAGGGCCAACACCTTCTGGGAACCAGAGATCTGAAAAAAGTTCTGTCCCATCTTGAAGAAATAACTTTCTTTCATTTTTTCTTATCAAGCTCACTAGAAAATTAGTTTTTACTTAACTTCAGGACAATGCATTCCAATTACATATATAGTCAAAATCTCTGCGTCTAGCTCTGAAAGGTTTTTTTGTATACTTATTTCTTGTATAACTTCTTTCGAACTTGAAGATATCCCTCTGGAATTTAGTGATTTGAATTTGTTGCATAAAGCCCTAGCTTCGGCTGGATTTCTCTTTACGCTTTCCAGCAGAGTTGACTGCGCTTTTATGGCAGGTTCAAATGCAATAGCTACTATTAAGAAAAGAAGTAATTTATTCATTGTTTCTATTTTACTACTGACTGGTGTTTGAAAGATCATTTTAATTGGGATATTGTTTTATTTGGGATAGTTTACTTTTCTATTGCTATTGCCTTTTTTATGAGTGAACTTGCTTTGCCTAAACTAATTATTGGAGTCCTCCGAATACTTAACATTCTTTCTAATCGACCAGTCCTTTTAATTATTTCTTGAGGCGTTGAAGTTGCTATTGCTTTAACCGAAGCTAAACCAGAATGTATCAATAATGAAGATTCCTTTTGGCTAATATTCATTTTACATATTAATAATCCAAGACAGATAAGACGTCTTAAATTAAGATATGAGCATTGCGATGTTTGCGTTAAATCATTTATTTCATTAGAGGTTAATCTAACTACTTCTTCCCATGTATTTAAACCCAGACGAGCGAACTCTTTTTCTTCATTCCTGAAGTTGTGAGGTAATTTCAGCAGTGGGTGGGTCGATTGTGATTTGGTCATTTATTGAAGGAGAAGTTTCATCTTGGTATAGGGCATCAATTTGGTCATCTAGTACAGGGATAGAGTCTTTTTCTTCGACAATTTCAATTTGATCTGAATTAATGCTTGTGTCATTAGCTTTTATATAAGTTTTGACAGGAATTGTTTTACTTTGTTTAATATCTCGTATAACTTCTCCAAGAATTATTGGCTCACTTATCCCTTCCTCATTGGTAATTAGTCTTCTAATTCTGACGTGTACATTGGCTCCATTCCTTCCGCCTCCTTTTAAATTACCTGCAATCTGTTCAAGCGTTGGCTGAATGGATTCGCCAGGAAAGTCATCACTTGCTTGTGCAACAACAAGGTCATACCCGTTGTCATAGACCACAGGAGCGTAAAGTGCATTCTCAACAACAAAAGGAGGGGTATAGCTTTTAGCAAAAGCCCAGCAACTTCCAGATAGTAAAAAAGTAAATATTGTTGCTCCAACAAGACGAAACTTCAAGCCCCATCCAAAAAGAAAACAAATTACTGTTATTGCAAACAAACCGAGAGCAGACCACCCTAACCAGATTGTTCCTTTTTCTAGAAGCTCTGTAATTGACATGGGGCTGGTTAACAATTGATTCACTACTTATAGTTTGTCTGCTCCCCAAAGGCGAATAACACTCTATGGGAGTGAAAACTAAATTATTGAACGCTAAACAATTATGGCTCACTTGTGGGCTGATGGCTTTTGTTGGGGTTTCAGGGTATGTGCTAGTAGATAGAGTTGTTGAAGAAGTTTTTTATGGCCAAAGGTCTCAAATTGAAGATAGATTAGTAGGATTTTTAGGTCATCCTCTGTCAATTGGGGAATATAAAGGGCTAAGGCCTTGGGGCTTTTCTATAGGCCCTTCAAAGGTTTTGAAAGGAGCTAATGATAATTCAACTGTAAGTTTGTCTGAATTAACTGTTCAATTGGCTCCTGTCGCGACAGTTTTGAATCGAAGGCCTGTAACTATATTCACTCCAACCGGAGCAAAACTTCATCTTAGAGAAAATAAAGATAGGCCTTTATGGGTTTTTGGGGAATCTAGTTATGAAAAATTACCCAATTTGGAAGTCAGAGTTCGTTTAGATGATTCTTCAAAAATATTTTTGGAGCCTTCTCAGCTTGAAATGAAAGTTAATTCATTTTCTTCTTTTGTTCTTCCTGAGAAAAATGTTAAGGGAAAATTTTTCTTTGATTTAGGTAAAAAAGGTTCTTTTGTTTTGAAAGGAAAAATGTACTTGAATAAAAAAAATCATTTTAAGGGTCGTGCAAAGTTTAAGAATTTAGATCTTGAAACTGTCAATAAAATATTTTTCAATCAATATGCCTATAAATCACAGGGAATAGTAAATGGTAAATTTAACTTGGGTTTAGATTCAAAGAAACTAGATTGCAGTGGTCGCTTGAGTTTAGATGATTTCAAGTTAAACCATTTTAAACAAGTTAATATATTGTCTTCACGAAATACGTCTATTGATTGTAGACAAAATGCTATATCAATATCTAATGCTGAATGGCAATATGGTCCTTGGCTTGCAACTTTAAATGCCAAATTACCATTGAAAAATACGCGATCTTCGATACTCGACTTGAATACCACCGTTAGTCTTCAGGATGATGATTCCTCCTCTTTAACCGTTAATGCACAATTGCCACTTCAATTAAATGATAAAGGTTTAGACACAGGAGAAATTTATGCAAATCTCGATTTAGAGACCTTTAATGTAGGTCAATTAGAAGAACTTTTAGGCTATCCCTTGGATGGTAATATTTATGCAAATGGAATCATAAAAGGGAAGCTAAACTCTTTGTCTAGCAATATTAATATAGGTATAGAAAATCCAAGAATAGGTTCAGTACGTCTCCAAGAAAAGTGGCTTGGAACTTTTATCGGCACATATGGTGACAGTGCCCAATTGAATCTGTCGCCTATAGGTGCTTCAGTGCCTGGGAAACTTATAGCTGACATGAAATCCAACTGGTCACTAGATAAGCTTGTTTTTGAAAGGCGTGATGGGCAAATATCTATAACTAGTTTTTTAGATAGTTATAAATGGAATATAAATAATTTTAGATTGGATAGAATAGAATTATCTACTTTTTTAGATAAGGACTTTCAGCGGATTTTCGGTTTATTGTCTGGAAATGGAACATTTGATGTAAACCCCCTTTATATAGATGGTGAAGTGACCTATAGTGGCCCAAGATATGCAGGGCTTGGATTAAAAGAAGCAAGTTTTACTGGCAGTTATTTTAAAAATAAATATTCTCTGACAGGTCAGTTGCTTCCACTTGATAGTGGGCAAATATCTTTGTCTGCAAACGGCTCGCTTGGAGGTGCTATATGGGCTAAGGCTATAGCAAAGGAGATTAGCCCCACCTGGTTGGCTAACAGCTTGTTAGAACTATCAGAGATAAACCAGGACACTAAGTTGCCAATGGGCAATGCGGAGGATATCCAAAGACTTTCTATAGCAATGTCTGAGACTATTGATAATCAATTAAAGAATTGGGTTCGTTCAGTAGTCTTATTAGAAAAAAATAAAAATGAAACATATAAAAATAAGATAATAAACCCAGAAGAACTTCAAGGCTATATCAATGCAGATGTCGAAATTACAGGAACTGATTTTTTAAAATTGCATTTAGCTTTAAAAGCCTCCGGAAAACTTTGGATAAAAGGCCAAGTTGTTGATGTGGCAACAATTAAACCGTTTAATGCAACATATAACGGTTCTTGGCATGATGATGGTGGTGGTGAATTCTCGTTTATCAATGTACCTATTTCACTCTTCTCATTATTAGTTCAATTGCCTTCTTCATTGAACGGCATGGTTGGTGTCAATGGCAAATATCGACTAAAGAATCAATTCCCTGAAATTACTGCAGATCTAATTCTTTCTGATGCTACTATTGATAAAGATCCGTTTGAACTAGAAATTGGAAAGCTATCTCTTTTAGATTCACTTATTAATGTAGACGTTGCCATTAGATCTTCGGCTTCCAATGAACCAATAACTATTAGAGGTCAAATACCCTTTTCTGAGACTTCATTATTCAACTTGCGAGTTGAAAGTCATGGAGACGGATTGACCTTCCTTGATGGATTGTCAGATGGTCTTGTTGAATTTAAGAGTGGCAATGCAGAGTTCCGCTTGTTTTTAAGGGGTACTCTTCTAAATCCCATGGCCAACGGCTTTTTGGTTCTAAGAGATAGTGCAATAAATGTCTTTCAGCAGGAACTTAAGAATTTAGATTCGGAAATGGTTTTTGATTTTAATCGACTAGAGATTCTCAATTTAATAGCTGATGTAGGTGATAAAGGAAAGTTACAAAGTAAGGGTGTGATATCATTATTTAGAAGGCAAGAGCCAGAAGACATACCCTTGACTATAAATATAGATAACTTTGATTTGGTTAGAGTAAACTCAAATTTCACAATATCATCTAAACTTGATCTCCGAGGTTCTTTAATAGAACCAGTTATTGGAGGAGAGGTTTTTATTGATGAAGGATTACTTTCCTTGCAGGGATTTGGTGTAGGCCCAACGTCTAAATCTCGTGAGACTAGTTCTATTAATAACACTAATTATCTTAGACGCTTGCCTGAGCAGAGTTGGGATGGCAACCAACCTCTTGATTTCTTTATTCAGTCGAAGAATGAGTCGGCCTCAAGATTTATTAAATCCATTATGCCCAAGAGTATTTCCTCTCTTTCATTTAATAATTTGAAATTAGTTTTAGGTGAAAAGTTTAAGGTAGTGTCTTTACCCATAACTAGTTTTAATGCTCAAGGTTCAGTTTCCCTCGATGGGCCATTCACTGAAGATTTGGAGCTTAAAGGATTGATTCAACTAAATAATGGTCGTGTTAATTTGTTTACAACTACTTTCGTTCTTGATAAAAAGTCTCCTAATGTAGCTATTTTTGCACCCTCTACAGGAATTATACCATTTATTGATCTTAAAATGGTAGCAAGAGTTCCAGATACAGTTTCAGATCCTATTAATATTTCTTCCTCAACAGATTTTGCTTTAAATGGTTCTAGCGCAGGTGGAATTGGAGGATCTAGATTGATTAAAGTTGAACTCACTACCACTGGACCAGCAGATCGCCTGACAAAGAATTATTCAATAAGAAGTACACCTGATCTGCCTGAAAGCCAATTACTTGATTTAATAGGTGGTAATTCATTGACTAAACTATTAGAGGGCAGAGATGGTGGAAGAGGTGAAGTCCTTGTAAACTTTGTCGGTCAGTCTTTTGTTTCCCCTTACTTGGGAAATATTGCAGGTTCTTTTAGCGATAGAATACAATTTTCTGTTTACCCAACCTTTGTAAGAAGTCAGGAGGGTGTGAATACACGTTCAGATAATAATTCTGCAAACTCTGACTCTAATCCAGGTGATTTACCTTTTCAGCAGGCTTGGGTTACAGAAATGGGTTTTGATTTGACAGATAAAATTAATTTCTCCTTAAAAGCAACGCCAGATAGAGAAGACATTCCGCCTCAAGGAACAATGACATATCAATTTAATTCGAACTTAGGAATACTTGGCTCATATGATAAAGATGGAAATTGGCAAAGTGAATTTCAAATCTATTTTAGATATTAAAGTTCTATGAGGATAAATCTCATGATTGACAACTTGGTTAAGTCATCTATATTTATCCAGATCTAGAGGCTTTTGGTTGCTTTTTATTTCCTTTTTTTGCATTAGAACATTTCAATGCATATAAAAATTTGTTTTTATGCATGATAGTAATAAATGACTGCAGGAATCAATGAATTCATGAGTAATTCAACCAGTGTTCCAGAACCATCTGAGGTTCTATTACAACGAGCAGGCGACGTTAAACGCTCAGCAATAGATTTGGCGCAAACATCAGATTCGCAGCGTAAAAGAGCTTTATTTTCAATGGCAGATTCATTGGAGAATCATTCTGAAGATATTCTATTGGCAAATTCTCATGATTTAAAAGAAGCATCTACCTCAGGTCTTGCTCAAGCACTGCTGTCGAGACTTAAGTTGGACCAAGAAAAATTAGCGATGGCTATTAAAGGAGTCAAGCAAGTTGCCGAATTGTCGGATCCGATTGGCTTAAGACAAATGTATAAAGAATTGGATGAGGGGCTCTTTCTTGAAAGAATTACAGTTCCACTAGGTGTTATAGGTGTGATTTTTGAATCCAGACCGGATGCCGTGATGCAGATAGCATCACTTGCTATTAGATCTGGCAATGCTGCAATTCTTAAAGGTGGGAGTGAAGCGAATAAAACCAACATGGCTATTATTAATGCCCTTGAAGAAGGGTTGTCTAATTCAGGCTTCCCAAAGAGTTCTCTTTGCCTTCTAACTACACGTGCAGAAAGCTTGGCTTTGCTTAAACTTGAAAAGTACGTTGATTTGATTATTCCTAGAGGAAGCAATGAATTGGTTCGCTTTATTCAAGACAACACAAGAATCCCTGTACTTGGACATGCTGATGGCATTTGTCATTTATATATTGATAGTCAAGCCGATTTAGAGATGGCATTGGCTATTGTTATTGATAGCAAATGTCAATACCCAGCTGCTTGCAATGCTATAGAGACTCTTCTTCTGCATGAATCTATTGCCTCTAAGTTTTTAATGAATGCTATTCAACCCTTGGAAACCATAGGAGTTGATCTTTTGGGAGATGAAGTATGTCAACAACTAGGAGTCAAGGGAATTGCTAAAGACGAAGATTGGTCTACAGAATACCTAGACTTGTCACTCTCATTAAAGGTTGTTTCTGACATTGATGAAGCGTTAGATCATATTAGGCAATATGGATCACGTCATACAGATGGTATCGTTACAGAAGATTCATCTATAGCAAATAGATTTCTATCATCGATTGATAGTTCAGGTGTATATCATAACTGTTCTACAAGATTTGCTGATGGTTTTCGTTATGGATTTGGTGCAGAAGTTGGTATTAGCACTCAGACCTTACCTCCCAGAGGACCTGTTGGCTTAGAAGGCTTGGTAACTTATCGTTATTTCTTAAGAGGTAATGGGCATATTGCGGCTGATTATGTTTCTGGTAAACGAGTCTTTTCTCATAAGTCTTTGAAACCATGAATCATGACCAGAGCTTTGATGCACTACATGTTAATAATATTAATTTGTGGGCTCATGTAGGCGTCCTAGAAGATGAACGTCTATTTGGACAGGAATTTATTTTAGATATCACATTATGGCTAGATTTTAGCAAGGCTATACAAGGTGATGACCTTTTAGCAACTGCAGATTATTCTATTGCAATCAAAGGATTGCAAAGACTTTCCTTTGCGCTTAATTGTTTAACCATTGAATTATTTAGTGAAAAGGTTCTTGATTATTTAGAAACTGTTTATGGATCTATCCCAATGCAAATATCTTTAACGAAAACTAAACCACCTATTGCTGGTTTTACAGGAACAGTTTCTATACAAAGGGTACGTAATCAGGAATTGCTTAATTAAAGGTGAGTCATTTACGAAGACCACTTGTTCTAATACATGGTCTATGGGATAACCCCAGACTTTTTAATGGGCTGATTTCTAGTTTCAACCAATCAGATGACTTTATTTATACCCCTCATCTTCCACATGATTTTGGGAGAACTTCTATCAGTAAATTGGCAATAGAGCTAAATCATCGAATAATTAACAGATTCGACGATGTTACCTCTATTGATCTATTAGGGTTTTCTATGGGAGGCTTAATTGGTCGTTTTTGGTTGCAAGAATTAGAGGGTTGTAAAAGAACAAAGCGTTTTTTCAGTGTCGGATCCCCACAACAAGGTACATTGACAGCGCAATTAATAGCTTCTTTTATGTTTAATGGAATAGCTGAAATGAAATTAGGAAGTAAGTTTTTATGTGATTTAAATAAAAGTAAAGCTCAACTGAAAGGAGTTGATTGCGTTAGTTTTTATTCTAATTGGGATCTAATGGTCTTTCCTGGTTGGCGAGCTGTTCTTCCATATGGTCATTCTCAGCCATTACCTGTACTTACTCACAAAGGATTGATCAAAAGTTCTAAAGCTATTAGATGTTTAAAAAAGGCAATATTATTTACTTGATTGAAAACCAGAATGCTTGATCAGGGCTTTAGTGCTGACATTTCTTCCACGAAATAATTTAAATATTTCTGAGGGTGAAATACTGCCACCAAGTCCAAGAATTGTCTCTCTGAATAACTTCCCTTTAGCTCTTACCTCTTTCTCATTGTTTAATCCAATCTCTTCAAATGCAGAGAATGCATCTGCACTTAACACCTCTGCCCATTTATATGAATAATATCCTGCAGAATAACCACCTGCGAAAATGTGGCTGAATGAACAAAGGAACTGGTCCTCTGGAATTGGTGAAATTACAGTAGTGTTTTTAGCAATATGTCTCCGGAATTGGTCAGGAGTTATGCCTGACTTTTTATCCCATTCACTGTGTAATTTGAGATCTGTAATTGCAAAATGAATTTGGCGAAGTGTATTTAAACCAGAATTAAAATTTTGAGAAGACTTAAGTTTTTCAAGCTCTTGTTTAGGGAGTGGTTCTTTTGTTTCCCAATGTTGTGCTATTCCATTTAATGTTATTTCGTCCAAACACCAATTTTCCATAAATTGGCTTGGTAATTCAACAGCATCCCATTCGACATTATTAATGCCTGCTGCTTGCGGGTATTTGACTGTTGTTAGCATGTGTTGAAGCCCATGGCCGAACTCATGAAATAGTGTTTTGACTTCTTCGAAACTCATTAAACTTGGCTTATCACCTACTGGTGGGGTTTGATTGCAAACCAGATAGGCTACAGGTAGAACATCTTCTTCAGCTTCACGAACCTCTTTTGTTAAGCATTCATCCATCCATGCACCACCTCTTTTGCTTGTAGGTCTTGAGTATGGGTCAAGATAAAAAGAAGCTATTTTTTTGTTATTAGAATCTAAAACGTTGAATAGTTTTACATCATCATGCCATTTTGGATATTCTTCTTCTTCTTCTATAAAGCTTATTTGAAATAGTCTTTTGCAAAGTTTAAATAGACCTTCAAGAACTTGAGGTAATGGGAACCATGCTCTAAGTGATTCTTGATTTAAGTTAAACTTTTCTTTCTTTAACCTCTCAGACCAGTAGTTAATATCCCAGGGAGCAAGATGATTGATTTCACCATTAGTTTCTTTAAATGCTAGTTTTGTAAGTTCTTTTATTTCTTTTTTTGCTGCTGCCATAGCAGGTATTCGCAACTCTTCTAATAATGAATCTACTGCTGTTACATCATCTGCCATTTTACTCGAAATGCTTAGTTCAGCCCAATTGTTATAACCAAGAATTTCTGCTTGCTTTTCCCTTATGTCCAGAATTTCTTCTATTACTTCTTGATTATTTGTTTTTCCTGAGCTTGCTCTACTCATATAGGCTTTATATATTTTTTCTCTGAGATTTCTATTATTAGCAAAAGTGAGAACAGATATATAAGTTGGCATGTCTAATCCTAGTAGCCAAGGGCCATTAGTTGAGGTTGTTTTATCAGTATTTGTGTATTCCTTTAAGTCTAAATTCTTCGCAGATTCCGCCAACGATTCAAGTGTACTTGCTGGAATACCATGTAATTCGTCTGGATCTGAAATTAATAATGACCACTCTTTGGTGGCATCTAAAACATTATTGCTAAACCCTGTAGATAATTCTCCAAGTCTTTCACTATATTTATTGAATTCTTTTTGGTCCTTATCATTAAGTCCTATCCCTTTGTGCTTCATAGCTAAAAGTTCTGTTTCTATGATGCGTAATTGTGCACTATCTAATGAGTTTATTGATGATGTCTTTAATTTTGATAATGCTTTAAAAAGTATTTTGCTTTGACCGATGCGATTACTAAATCTAATAATATCTGGTTGTTGTGAGCTGTAGGCATCTCGAAGTTCAGATGAATTTGATACACCATTCAAGTGTGAAATAGTACCCCAACTCCATCGAAGTGCTTCCGTTATTCTGTAGAGAGGATTCATTGACCTATCCCAGTCAAGGCATTGATTTTGATCAATTATTTTTTCTAGTTCACTCTCTAATAAGTTAAACTCAATTGTTAATCTCTTTAAAAGAATGGGAATTGATTGATTTATCTGTTTTGGTGTAATTTCAGAGTAATTTGGTAGGCCATGGCCTTTTAATATGGCAGGTGTAGTTTTTGAATTTTCCATCTATCCGATATAAGTAGAATTTAATAAGGCTAAAGTTGTATGAGTTTGAATAACACTAGCAAGTGCATTAGTAGATGTTTCAAATAAATTTGTAGCAATTTTAGGCCAGAAACCAATTATTAATGTTGGCACCAAAAGGGATAGGCCAATTGTCAATTCTCTTGGATTCATTTCCTTTACAAGAGCTAAAGCCGGAATTCGTGGACCAAAGAATACTCTTCTACACATGGATAGTAGATAAATAGGAGTAAGTACAAGTCCTATTGCTGCTATCAGAATAGTTATTGATCTAAAAATAGATGTAAAACCATCTTGACTTGTTATACCTAGGAAAATAGTTATCTCACTAATAAAACCACTCATGCCAGGAAGAGCTAGAGAAGCTAAAGAACTAATTAGAAAAAGAGCAAAAGTGATAGGTAGGACTTTTGCTAACCCGCCCATATTTGGTATGGAGAGTGTATTGGTTCTTTCGTAAAAAGATCCAGTAATAAAAAACATTGCTGCAGCTATTAGTCCATGACTAATCATTTGAAGCATTGCCCCACTAAACCCAAGGGCATTTATTGCTCCAATTCCCAAAAGAACAAATCCCATATGACTTACGGAGCTACATGCAATTCGACGCTTTACATTATCTTGAGCAAACGCATTTAAAGCACCATATATTATATTTACTATTCCTATTATTATCAGTGCTGGAGCAAGTTTTACATGTGTCTCAGGAAACATTTGAACATTAAATCTTAGTAAGGCGTATCCGCCCATTTTTAAAAGAATTCCAGCTAACAACATTGAAACAGGTGCATTAGCTTCACCGTGTGCATCTGGAAGCCAAGTGTGAAGTGGAAAAATAGGAAGTTTTACCCCAAAACCAACTAAAAAGCCCAAGTAACAGAGAAGAGCAAATGTTCCTGAAGGAGATCTTGTTGTTAATTCAGTTAAATTTAAGGTGAATTCAGGACCAGATAACGCTAAAGCCAGGCCACTTATAAGTATTAATAATGAAGCTAGAGCTGTGTAAAGTATGAATTTCGTTGCTGCATAAAGCCTTCTTTTCCCACCCCATATTGCAATTAAAAGATAAACGGGTACTAGTTCTAGTTCCCAGGCCAAAAAGAAAAGCAAGAAGTCTTGAGATAAAAATACTAGAGCTTGTGCAGCAGCTTGTATTAATAAAAGAGAAAAGTATAACCTTGGCTTGTTGTGTATCTTCCAGCTTGTCATTGCTGCAAGGAGGGTAATGAGACCACTTAAAACAACAAGCGGTGCAGAAAGCCCATCAGCACCAAGTGACCATTCAAGTCCTATAAATGGAAGCCAGCTTATTCTTTCTATTAATTGGAGTTGACTAGATTGATTATTAAAGAGTCTGACGAAAACAAATATTATTAATAAGAAGTCAGCAAGCAAAAAGCTTATAGCTATGTTTCTATGAATATTTTTATTGTTTTTTTCATCTACTTTAAAAAACTGCATGACCATTGCGCCTGCAATTGGGAGCAGGATTATCAATGAGAGCCAAGGGAAACTGGCTTGTGATGCTGTTGCTATTGCCAAATTGTCTTCCATGGTTGCATGGAGTATGAACATGAACCTAACAGCTTTTGGGAAATAAGCCTAAGTAGAACTACCTATTATTTTTCTGGATACCAATAACTCCCAGTTGTCTGAAGGTTTAGTAAGGGAGCTCTGCTAGCTACCCCTTGCGATTCCCAGGCTCTAACCATTGCCTGACTGACTCGTTTCCCTAAGTCTTTCTTGCATAAAGCTAATATGCTTGGTCCAGCTCCACTTATTGCGCATCCAAAGGCTCCTGCATTGATGGCAGCTTCTTTTACTGTTAAGCCTCCTTTTATTAATTTCCATCTATAAGGTTCATGCAATCGATCATGCATGCCTTCTGCAATTAAATCTTCTTTGCCTGTTCTTAATCCATTAAGTAAAAGTGTTAGAGATCCTAAATTTATTACTGCGTCACTTATCGGAACATTCTTAGGCATTACTCTTCTTGCTTCGCTTGTGCTAAGCCTTAGCGAGGGGATTGCAACAACAGCTTTTATTGAATCATCCCAGTCACATCTAATTATTCTCCAACGTTCTGAAGCTGCTTTTGCGGTAAAACATAGTCCACCTATTAATGATGGAACAACATTGTCAGGATGGCCCTCTATATCTATTGCAAATTCAAGCAATTTCTCTTTGCTTAATGGATTTCCTATTAATGCATTTGCACCAACTAGGCCTGCAACTATAGCTGTTGCACTGCTGCCAAGGCCTCTAGCAGGAGGAACGGCTAGTTTTACTCTTGCCTCTAAAGCAAAAGGTTCTATTTGTGCCTCTTTCCAGACCCTTTGAGCCGCTCTATAAAATAAATTTTCAGGGCCACCCCTTAAGTGATTGCCTTCCGTACTCTCCATAATTAATTCAAATCTTTCTCCATTTCCATTTATCCTTTTGATCGAAAATATATTTTTCAGGTCTAAAGCTGCTCCAAGACAATCAAAACCTGGGCCTAGGTTTGCTGTAGTTGAAGGGACTTCAACAAAAACTTTTTTACCAATAGGTGGCTGAAGCATTTCTTTTATTTAATTAAGTAGATAGCGAAGATTTTGAAATTAAATTAGCCTTGCATGCAGCTGAAAACAGGCCAGCCTCAGGATCGGTTAATACCATGATTGGAATTTTTTCAATGAAACTAGAGAAGCGACCTTTGTTCCTTAAAGAATTTATAAATGTCATAGATTTAATTAATTCTAAGTTCTTCGCCGCGATTCCTCCTGCAATCCAAAGCCCTTCAGTGCAAAGATCTTTCAGAGCTATATCTCCAGCCATTGAGCCATAGGCGCTTAGCCAAATTTCTAATACTTCTTTCATGTCTGAATCACCTGTTGAAGCATACTTGGTTACTTGTGATGAAAAGTCATTAGATCGATTGATTTTGAATTCCTGTGCAAGTTTACAAAGAGGATGGTTTTGGAGGTTTTTTACTTCTATTTTCCATCTAGCAATGTCACTCAAGCCTTTTCCGCTAACTACTCTTTCAATTGAAACTCTTTTTAAATTTAAGTCATCCTTTATCCAATTACAGAAATCCCACTCCTGCTTATTCCTTGGAGAAAATTCAGCATGTCCAGATTCACTGGGTAAGGAAATAATATTATTATCAGAGATTAAACCTTTTGAAGAACCTAAGCCTGTCCCTGCTCCTACTATGGAAATAATTTTAGTCTGATTTTTATAACACTTCTGTATGGGTGATTGGATAAATGAATATTGTTTCTTTTGAAAGTATGGTATTCCAAATACAATTACTGCAAAGTCGTTTATTAAATTCAATTCTTTAAAAGAAAATTCATGACACAGTTCCTGTTCATTGAGAGACCATAAAAGATTGGTAATTTTTACGCTCTTATTAATTACTTGGCCTGCACAGGCTATGCAAGCATATTCAGGTTTATTTATAGATATTGGTAAATCTACTAAGAAATCATTTAGTAACTTTTCAAAGCTCTGCCATTCTTTAGATATATAGGATTTTTTATATAACTGCTTTAGATAGCCTTCGTCCTTATAAATACCAAGTAATGTTTTGGTGCCTCCTAAGTCACAAGCTAAAAGATTCATTTATGTTATCAGGTATCGTCAGTAATAACACCCTTTAACAATATAGATGTATTTAATAAGTCAATGAGATCCTCTTTGCTTTTTGGTCCAAGATCTTTGCCGTTTCTGGTTCTTATTGAATAAGTATTAGTAGCCTCTTCTTTGTCACCAATTATTAGTATAAATGGAATCTTGTCCAGTGTATGTTCTCTTATCTTATAACCCATTTTTTCATTCCTTAAATCTAACTGTACTCTGAAACCATTTGCACTTAAAAATTTATATATCTCAATACATGCTTTTGAGTTCCTATCAGTTAAGCTGATTACAGCCAACTGAATCGGCGCAAGCCATGTTGGGAAATTTCCAGCATAATGTTCAATAAGAATTCCAATAAATCTTTCAAAGGAACCTAATATTGCTCTATGAAGCATTACGGGTGTTTTCTTATCATTATTTTCATCTATATAAGTTGCCTTCAGTCTATTAGGCATAGAGAAATCAACTTGAATTGTCCCGCATTGCCAGACTCTATTAATACAATCTTTAAGAGAAAACTCAATTTTAGGGCCATAAAAAGCCCCTTCTCCTGGTAGGTATGACCAGTTCAACTTCTTGGAATCCAAAGCATCTGCTAAGGATTGCTCTGACTTATCCCATATTTGATCACTACCCACTCTTTGTTCTGGTCTTGTGGATAACTTTATAATTATATCGTTAAAGCCAAAGTCTTTATAAACAGCAAAAACTAAATCTATAAAATTACTTACTTCTTGTTGTATTTGTTCCTCCGTACAAAATATATGTGCATCATCTTGGGTAAAATTTCTAACCCTCATTAACCCATGCAGTGCGCCAGATGGTTCATTTCTATGACATGACCCAAATTCTGCCAGCCTAATTGGTAATTCTCTATAGCTCTTTAAACCTTGATTGAATATTTGTATATGACATGGGCAATTCATTGGTTTGATTGCATATTCTCTATTTTCTGACGTTGTAGTAAACATATCATCCTTAAATTTCTCCCAATGTCCAGAATTTTCCCATAAGGATCTATCTACAACTTGTGGTGTTTTAACTTCCTGGTATCCATTCTGATTTAAAATATTTGTCAGATATGTTTCCAAAGTTTTATAAATAGTCCAACCTTTAGGATGCCAGAAAATCATTCCAGGTGATTCTTCTTGAGTGTGGAAAAGTGATAATCTTTTCCCTAATTTCCTATGATCTCTTTTTTCTGCTTCTTCTAATTTCTCCAAATATTCATTAAGTTCTTTCTTTGTTGCCCATGCGGTTCCATAGATTCTTTGCAGCATTTGCTTATTAGAGTCACCTCTCCAATAAGCACCTGAAATCTTCATTAGTTTAAAAGATCTTAGATGTCTCGTATTTGGAACATGAGGCCCTCTACACATATCTGTATATTCTTGATGCTTGTATATCTTTATTGTTTCGTGTTCGGCTATGCCATCTACTATTTCTACTTTGTAGGGCTCATTTCTTTTTTCAAATGTCTTACGAGCTTCTTCTTTATTAACAACTTCTATGACTACATTATAGTTTTGTTTTATTAATTCTTTCATTCTTTCTTCTATTATTTTTAAGTCATCAGGAGTTAAGGGTTTTTCATAGTCAATATCATAATAAAAACCATCTTCAATTATTGGACCAATTGCCATTTTTGCTTTTGGATATATTTGTTTAACTGCATGTCCTATTAGATGAGCAAATGAATGTCTAATTATCCCAATACCTTCTTTGTCTTTTGAGGTTATTATACTTACATTAGCATCGTGATTTATTGGTAAGGTTAGATCTATCAATTCATCATTAACTTTTGCTGCTATTGCTGCTTTTGCAAGTCCCGCACCAATCTCCTCTGCTATTTCCAAACAGGTAATAGCATTAGCATAAACTTTCTTTGATCCATCTGGTAGAGTTATTGTTGGCATAACAATTAAATATTTTCTATAAAACCAAGTGCTTTTTTGACTTTAGCCAACGTTAATTCAGATACTTCTTGTGCCTTTATATTGCCTTGTTTGAGGATGTTTTTTAGAGCGATATTGTCTTTTCTTAATTCATAATATTTATTTTGAATAGGTTCTAATGCATTAATAATAGCTTCACCAAGTAGAGGTTTGAATTTACCCCAACCCATATCTGAGCATTCTTCAAGGGCTCTATCAGTGCCAATATTAGTAACTAACGAATAAATAGTAAGTAAATTATTAGCTTCAGGACGATCTTTATTTCCAAATTCAAGACCAATTTGTGAATCTGTTTTGGCCTTCTTAATCTTTTTCATTACTAAATCGGGAGAATCAAGTATACCAATTCTACTCGTATCGTTAGGATCACTTTTACTCATTTTTTTTGTTCCATCTATCAGACTCATTATTTTTGCACCTTCTCTAATGATTAAAGCTTCTGGTACCTTTAGAATGTCTTTGCCGTTAGTTCCAAACTTTGAATTTATTCTTTGCTGAGCTATGTTTCTTGCTAATTCAAGATGTTGTTTTTGATCTTCACCTACAGGTACTAAATCAGACTCGTAAAGAAGAATATCTGCTGCCATTAATACCGGGTAATCTAATAGACCTATTGAAACATTATCACCTTGCTTTATTGCTTTCTCTTTAAATTGAATCATTCTTTCCATCCAATTTAATGGTGTTACACAATTTAGGAGCCAACACAGTTCTGCATGAGATGTAACTTGACTTTGTATGAATATTGAACATGATTTTGGATCCATTCCACATGCCAAATAAATAGCTGCAGTTTTCAAAGTGTTTTCTGCTAGTTCTTTGGGATTATGAGGAACTGTTATTGCATGTAAATCCACAACACATACAAATGTCTCATATTCGTTTTGAAGGCTTACCCAGTTCTTGATAGCCCCCAGCCAATTGCCTATGTGAAGTGAGCCAGTTGGCTGAACTCCTGATAAAACTCTTTTGCGATTCACTGATTAGTTTTCATTAGAATTATTTTCTGTAGCTGTCTTAGTACCTTGATCTTGATCCTCTGAACCATTTTCTATTTCTAATTTTTCAGATTTCAATATTTCTTCTTCATTAGTTGCGATTGATTCATTTGATTGAGGTTTGGCTGGCCTTGCAAATGGATTTGGTTTTGTATTGGCAAGTCTCTTTGTACTTTCTATCTCTCGATGGTCTCTTATATTTCCATGTCCTTGAGAACTGAATTCATCTTTTAAAGCATCCAGTTTTCCATCCTCTAGCATTTGGCCAAGTGTCCTAAGTGCAAATCCAAGTACAGCAACCGTAGAACGCAAATTAAATGCATCTTGAATTCTTTTGGCTGCGTTCATTTCATTATCGCTAAGCCTAATTCGAAACCCTCCTTTATCCCTATTGTTAGGCCCTCGCTGCCCTCTGAAATCACTTCTGGCATTTTCTCTCATGCCATTGAAGTTTTGCCCTCTTTTAGAATCTCTGTAAGAGTCTCCCATAAACTTCTACCTTATTTAAAAACAAGTGTGCCTCATTGAAGGTAGCATTAGAAGCTTTTAAGTAATTCCTTTAGCAGATTCACACTTTTTACTTTTGATTTTCTTAAATATTTTTTTTGATATCTCAATTCATGGTCACGTGTTTTCTTTGTAAAGTATTGACTAGACTTGCTTTTTTAAGAATTCGATTTGCTTTAAGATTTAAATGAGTTATCAAGGAGTCAATAACAATGTTAGTTGATAAGACCATGAAGGATAGTCAAGACAAACAATTAATTCCTTTAAACAGGATTGGGATTACTTTTTTTGCTCTTTTATTAACTCAGTGGATCACAACAGATCTAGTTCATTTGCCTTTTACTGGTTTAGGAATATTTGCAACTGCTATAGGACTTTGGTATTTTTCAAAGTCCTCAAAACCTTCTTTTGATAGTCCTACGACAGTTAAAGGTTGGATAGATAGATGTAAGGATGTGCTGGGTCAATTTGAGTCATTAGAAGACCATTCTTCTTTTTCGGCAAATAGTTTAAAAAGATCGAATGAACTTCTTGAGATTGTTTCTAATGAAAAGGATCAGTCTATTGCTTTTACGGGTACTGACGGTAATGAGATGCCCACAAATGAATTCTTAAGAGATGTATTCTCAGAAATTAAACCCCTAGATATCTCATCTTCTAATCTTTTGCCTCTGGATGATGAGTCTTGGTCTTTCCCAAGTTCTTTATTTAATAAAGATCAGCTTGTGTATTTGCTTCCCCTTCCTTTAAGGGCAGTAGATTTAATCTGGTTAAAAAATATCCCTGAAATAAAACAAAGCTGGATTTTAATTTCTTGGGCTGATTGCAGTACATTGTCAGACCAAATAAAGATGCTTCATACACAATTACCAGAAAATTGGAAAGATAGAATTCTTTGTTTTAATGGATCTTCTGAGCATCTTAAAGAAATTCTAAACCCTGTTAAAAATATACTTAAGCAATCAGAACGTAATAAAGACATTACAAAGCAAAGGTTATTATCTGGATTACATCGTTCTTGGCAATCAGAGTTAGAAGACTTAAGAAGAATTAAGTTTAAGAGTTTGCAAAACCGTTCCCAATGGTTGGTTGCTGGAGCTGTATTTGCTTCTCCAGTTCCAACAACTGACCTCTTGTCAGTAGCAGTAGTAAATGGACTCATGATTAAAGAAATGGCTAATATTTGGTCTTGCAAATTGAAGCCCGAACTCTTAAAGGAAGTCGCAAAGCAATTGTGTATGGCGGCACTTGCTCAAGGAGTTGTTGAATGGAGTGGACAAGCATTATTGAGTTTTTCTAAATTGCATGGAGGCACATGGTTGGCCGCTGGCACTATTCAGTCTTTAAACGCAGCATATATGACAAGGGTTGTGGGCAGATCAATGGCAGATTGGATGGCTTTAAACAATGGTGTTTCTGAGCCTGATCTTAATCTTTTAAAGAAACAAGCTCCTGAATTGGTTGCCTCTGCAATTCGATTAGAAAAAGTAGATTGGACTTCTTTTATCAAGCAATCAAGTAATTGGCTTAAAGAGCAAAAATTAAGCCCAGGTTTTAACTAAAATTCACTATAACTAAACTACTAAATTCTTTTTTCTATCTAGGTCTATCTAAATCTATCTAAATATATGATACTTGGTAAGAAAATCAAGCAATTAACTAAAATAATCTTAGCAGCGTTTTCTGTACTTTTTTGTATATCTTGTAATGTAGAACAAAGAACCATTAAATCAAACTTAAATAAAGATAAACCCCTTGTCTTAACAACTTTTACTGTACTTGCTGATATTTCAGAGAATATTGCTGGAGATCGTCTAACAGTCAAGTCAATCACAAAAAAAGGAGTAGAAATACATGGCTACAAACCAACTCCTCAAGATCTTGTTTTTGCCTCGTCAGCTGATCTTATTGTTGAAAATGGTCTAGGTTTAGAATTATGGTCAAGAAGATTTACTAATTCAAACACTAAAGTTCCTAGGGTTGTTCTATCAGAAGGCATAGATCCTTTATTGATAGAGGGCGATATTTATCAAGGTAAACCAAATCCTCATGCATGGATGTCACCTAAAAAGGCAATCTTTTATGTAGATAAATTGTTAGAAGCTTTTATTAACCTTGATCCCGATGGATCAGATTACTATTTAAATAATGCTAAAAACTATAAAGAAAAGCTCAAACAATTAGACAAGGAATTAAGAAAATCTTTGTCTCAAATACCCCTAAACCGTAGATTTTTGGTTACATGTGAGGGAGCATTTTCTTATTTAGCGAAGGATTATGGTTTAGAAGAGGCGTATTTATGGCCAGTTAATGCAGAAAGTCAAGTTACCCCTAGGCGAATGCTTAGACTAATTAAATTGGTTAAAGAGAACAATATACCCACTATCTTTTGTGAAAGTACTGTGAGCTCAAAGGCTCAATTAGAAGTGGCTAGAGCAAGTGGTGCATCTTTTGGAGGTACTTTTTATGTTGATTCTTTATCAAATCCTGAAGGACCAGCTCCAACTTTTATAGAGCTTCAACGGCACAACGTACGATTGATTCTTGAAGGCCTCATGCCATCGCAATCAAAGTAATGAAATCATTTAGTAATCAAGGTCAATCACCAATATATCGAATTGAAGCTGAACAAGTTTGTGTTGATTACAATGGCAATTTAGCTCTTTATGAAGCCAGTTTGAAACTAAAAAGTGGATCTATATGTGGTTTGGTTGGAATGAATGGAGCTGGTAAATCAACATTTTTCAAGGCTCTTATGGGTTTTGTTTCCCCTTCGAGAGGCAAAATTCGCATAAATGGAGTGCCAGTCTCCATGGCTCAGAGAGATCAGGCTGTGGCTTATGTGCCTCAAAATGAAGGCATTGACTGTTCTTTCCCAGTTAGTGTCTGGGATGTTGTGATGATGGGTAGATATGGTTCCATGAATTTTTTGCGTATACCTAGAGAATCTGATCGAACTGCTGTATGGCATGCCCTTGAAAGAGTTGAATTGATTGAATACAGAAAGAGACCAATAGGATCTTTATCTGGTGGACAAAGAAAAAGAACTTTTCTTGCAAGAGCTATTGCTCAACGTTCTTCTGTTTTACTGCTGGACGAACCCTTTTCTGGAGTAGATGTCAGAACAGAAAAATTAATGGCAGATTTATTTATGCAATTTCGTCAAGAAGGGAGAACAATTTTAATATCAACCCATGATTTGAATCATGTTAGAGACTTTTGTGACTTGGTAGTCCTTATTAATAAAACAGTTCTTGCCTATGGTGAAACTTCAAAAGTGTTTACTACTGAAAACTTGACAAGAACATTCGGAGGGATGCAGCCAGATCCTATTTCCGGTTCAGCTTCCTCTGACGAATAATGATATATATGGAAAATTTTCTTTTAACTATAGACCCTTTCTCTATTTTAATTTCTCCTTTAAGTCATGAATTTATGCGTAAAGCATTGATGGTTAGCGCATTAGTGGGAGCAGTTTGTGGCCTTCTTTCTTGTTATATGACCCTGAAGGGTTGGGCCTTAATGGGAGATGCTGTTTCTCATGCGGTTATGCCTGGAGTTGTAGTCGCATATGCTTTAGGCTTGCCATTCTCTTTAGGTGCATTTGTTTTTGGAGTTGGTTCAGTTGCTTTAATTGGCTTTGTTAAACAAAAGTCAAGGATAAAAGAAGATACCGTTATAGGACTTGTCTTTACTGGTTTCTTTGCTTTAGGACTCGTTTTGGTATCTAAGATAAGAAGTAACATAGATCTAATGCATATACTTTTTGGGAGTCCATTAGGTATATCTGACTCTGATGTAAGCCAAACTTTATTAATATCTTTTATAGTTGTAGCAATATTATTAATATTTAGAAGAGATCTTATGTTGTATTGTTTTGATGCAACTCATGCTCGTTCTATAGGAATAAATACCGGCTTATTACATTATACTTTATTATCAGTTTTGTCTCTAGCTGCTGTAGCAGGTCTGCAGACAGTTGGAATAATATTAGTTGTAGCAATGTTGATCACACCTGGAGCCACAGCTTATCTATTAACAGATAGATTTGATAGAATGACAATCTTAGCAGTTACAAGCAGTGTTTTATCAAGTTTGATAGGTGTTTATGTAAGTTATTGGAGTGATATAGAAACGGGTGGATCTATTGTTTTGGTTCAAACTCTTATATTTTTATTAGCCTTTTTATTTGCGCCTAAATATGGAATTTTAAGATTCCCCAACTCTAGAACTCCATAAAATAATTATGAATAATGATTTAAACGAAAATCTCAACTTTGAAGTTGCTAATAGTTATAAAAGATGGAATTGGTGGCCTCTTTTCCCTTTATATCCATATGGAACAAAAAAAACAATTATTAAGGAAATAGTTCCTAAAATGATATGGGGAATTGAACAATTACAAGGTTTATATTATGTAGCTGTGCCTATTCGTTTAACTGTAGTTAAGGTGCCCAATGGCTTAATGTTAATAAATCCTTTGCCTCCTACAAAAGAATTAATTAGTTATATCAAATTGCTTGAGGATGAGCATGGCCCTGTCCTAAAAGTTGTCCTTCCAACCTCGTCTGGATTAGAGCATAAAATCGCTATGCCAGCTATGGCAAGATATTTCAAAAATGCGGAATTATGGCTATGCCCTGGTCAATGGAGTTTTCCTTTAAATCTCCCCCTAAGATTTCTTGGGTTGCCATCTGATAGGACAAAATTCCTATTAAAAGATGGATTCCCATATCCTGAAATTTTTGATTGGATATCTTTAGGACCTATTGATATAGGGCTAGGCCGTTTTCAAGAGATTGCATGCTTTCATAAAATATCAAAGTCTTTAATAATTACAGATGCACTTGTAGGAATTAACTCTAAGCCTCCTGAATTGTTTGAATATGATCCAACACCACTTTTATTCCATGCACGAGACAAAGGCTCTGAGAAGTTGATTGATACTTTAGATCAGAGAAAGAAAGGTTGGTTAAGATTAGTTTTATTTGCTTCTTTTTTAAAGCCACATTTATTATCTATTCCTCCTATTGAAGAAATTATCGGAAATTCTTTAAGGCCTGGGTTAAGAAACCTTAGATCTCATTTAGGGATTTATCCTTTTTGCTGGGAAGAAGGTTGGGAGAAATCAGCCTTGCAAATAATTGGGAAGCAAAAACCTCTTTTACAAGTTGCTCCTGTAATAAGAAGACTGGTTTTCCCTAGAGCTAAGAATGAATTCCTAAATTGGCTAGATAAATTATCTTGTTTAAAGGGAATGGAAAGAGTGATTTCTGCTCATTTTTGCTCTTCTGTTGAGTTTAATAATTATGAGTGCATGAAGTTAATTAGATCAATTAAGTCAACTGATTGGGACAATTCTGAAGGTAATTATAATTTTTTATCTGTTTTAGACAATAACCTTCTAAATCTTAAGGTTGTACCTAAAGACCCTCTAAAAAAGTTTAAAGATTAATATCCTCTGGATTTACTGACATCTCTTGCTCGGCAAGTAATGATTCTTCGAGTTCCTTCCTTTGTTCCATTTGTCTTAAGAAATATCCTGTCATCATTGCTGAAGCAAGTAAATTGCCGAATTGATCTCTGGAAGATGTTACTTTGACTTCAAATTGATCGGCAGGCAACATTCCTAGAAGACCTTGAACATTATGTCTAATAATGTCCTGGATATCACTACTGGCTGATTTTGCTACTCGTTGCAGAACATCAGGTGATTGGTCCTGAAGATACTCAATAAGAGCATTGCCTTCACTTCCATCATTATTGTCTGTAGTAAGAAACTCCGGGTTAAACATCCCAGTGTGCTCTCCATTACATTTAAGACCTTAGCTTATTAAGGGCTTGTTTTTGCATATTACTAGATGGAGAGAACCGAATAGGACCAATCTTTTGCAATGGCCAATATCGTAAGAATGCAGTACCAATAATGTTTTCTTCAGGCAAAGGTCCCCATACATGTGAATCTAAACTGTTATTTCTATTGTCACCTAACACCCAATAACTATCAGGTGGAACTTTAAATAATGCCATTTCATATTTTATAGGAGCAGATAGCCATGACTCATCTAACTCAATTCCGTTTCTGAGAATTCTTCCATCACGAACTTCTATTTCATCTCCTGGTATACCAATAATTCTTTTTATCAGTGCGTCATTAGCTTCAAAACCTGAATTGATAAGTGGTTTCGTTGGTTTGAAAACAACTATCGATTCCCTTTGTTGATGCGTCTTAAAGAGTTTATTTATTTTAGGACTAATTTTTTCTACTAAAATTCTTTCTTTAATTTGCAATGTTGGCAACATTGATCCTGATGGAATCCATCTTGGCTCTATCACTTGCCATCTAAGCAACATTGCTAACAAGAGCCATATGATTAGATTCTTCCACTGAGATTTATTCTTTTTTGAGTCAGAAAAATTAGAAGATGACATTTAATTTATTCCTAATAGGTGTCAATTTTTAGTTTTTATCAGAGAATTGTATTAGCTATTTTGTCTTCTCTGTCTTTATCAAGAACCAATTTTTTTATTTGCCTTAATCTTTTAAAGGCTTTTCAACAAAAGGGCATGGACAAATTGGTCTTATGCTCTGGCAGTCGATCGGGCCCTTTGGCTATTGCGGCTAGTGGATTGGGTGTGAGTTCTGATTTACAAGTATTTACTTCAATAGATGAAAGATCCGCAGCTTTTATGGCATTGGGACTTAGTACAGCCAGTGGTAAAGCAACCTTAGTAATAACAACATCTGGTACAGCAGTTGCAAATTTGTTTCCAGCGGCTATAGAGGCTGATAGATCATGCCAACCTTTGATATTTCTTACAGCAGATAGGCCTCTTAGATTAAAGAATTGTGGATCCAATCAAACGGTAAATCAGGAGGAATTCTTGTTGCCAGCATGTAGATTATTTGAACAAGGTGATCCTCAAGGTATACATCTTCTTACAAAAGAAAAAATTCAAGAATTAGTTGATAATACTTGGGAGGCTGCTCATCTTTTACCTGGCCCTGTTCATATTAACTTGCCAATTGAAGAGCCCTTGCATCCTTCATTAGCTGAACAGGATGAAGTTTGGAATGGGTGGGAACCATCTTTATTTGAGGACAAAATAATAATCAAACATACGAAGGAAACAATTACAAAGACAACTCAAACAAGCATTAATATTCCTTTCTTAGATCCTTCAAAACCAGGGATTATTGTTATTGGACCATGGAGAGGATCGCAACAATCATTAGATTTGTTTAGGCAAACTTTAGAAAAATGGCAGTCATATACAAATTGGCCAATATTTGCTGATCCATTATCTGGAATCCGCTCTACTCAGAATGGAATTGTTAGTTATTGGGAACTTCTACTAATTAATGAATTTGTAGAAATATCTCAGGGATTACAAGTATTAAGGTTGGGTCCTACTTCATCAAGTCGAGCACTTCAGGAATGGTTGGGAAAAGTTAAAGGTAATCAAGTCTTGATAACAGAGGGTGAAAAGCGTCCAATTGATCCACTACGCCTTTCAAAACAATATTCTCATGGCTTCTATAATTGGTACATGGAATTTATTAACAATTACCAGTTCAATAAACAAACTATAAATCTACATAAGAATAATAAATTTTATAATGATCTCTTTTTGAAAGACCAAAAGATTAAAGTATGGTTTGAATCGTTTATGACTAATAACACTAAACTAACGGAACCTTCAATCGCTTATTGGTTGCCTAAGTATCTTCCTAAAGATATATCAATAATGCTTTCTGCAAGTAGTCCAGTTAGAGACTGGTTGACTTTTGCTGGCCCTGAATCATTGGTTAATCGATGTTTTGGCTTTAGAGGTGCATCTGGGATCGATGGTAATTTGTCCCTTGCAATAGGATTGTCAAATGTAGTTGGTAGATTGATACTTGTATGTGGTGATTTATCACTATTGCATGATACTAATGGTTGGCTTTTCTTAACTCATAAATCCCCTCCATTAATTATCTTTCTTATAGATAATTGCGGTGGAGGCATATTTGAACAATTAGGAATTAGCAAACTTTCTAAAGGAGATTTTAAACAAGTATTCACTATGCCTCAGGCTCTTGAACTACTAGAGCTTGCTAAGTTACACAGAATTCCTACTAGAGATATTAAATCTTTAGATGAATTAAGAGATGTTATAGAATGGTGCTTGGAATTTTCAGGGCCAGTCTTTGTAAGAGTTGCTACTGACTCTGCAAATGATGCCTCATTAAGAAACAATATTAATGATCAATTACGAAGATATATTTAACTATATATAACATTCTACCTTTGGCTGTTAATTGCAAATGAGTAAGAATCTAAGCAACAGGACTGTTTTGCCTGGTAAGTCAATAGTTTCATGGGAGAAATGGAGCGATTACCAGGATATTCTTCTTGATAAAAGTCCCGATGGAATAGCTCGAGTAGCAATTAATCGTCCAAACAAAAGAAATGCTTTTACACCTTTAACTGTTTTTGAACTTTGCGATGCATTTACAAAGATAAGAGATGATAAAAATATAGGCGTTGTTTTATTTACAGGTGCAGGTCCTTCTGAAGATGGAAAATATGCATTCTGTGCCGGAGGAGATCAGAGTGTAAGAGTTCAAGGTGGATATCAAGATGATTTGGGCATGCCAAGGTTAAATGTGCTTGATCTCCAGCGAATAATTAGAAGTATTCCTAAAGTTGTTATTGCTTTAGTGGCTGGATATGCAATTGGTGGTGGTCAGGTCTTGCATCTTTTATGTGATTTGAGTTTGGCAGCTGATAATGCTGTCTTTGGACAAACTGGTCCCAAGGTTGGAAGTTTTGATGCTGGCTTCGGTGCAGGTTATTTAGCTCGTGTAGTTGGTCAAAGAAAAGCAAGAGAGATTTGGTTTTTGTGTAGACAATATTCAGCTCCCGATGCTTTGAAAATGGGACTGATAAATAAAATAGTACCTCTGGATCAATTGCAAGAAGAAGGAGTTAGGTGGGCACAGGAAATTCTTCAAAATAGTCCCACAGCAATAAGATGTCTAAAAGCAGCTTTTAATGCAGAAACTGATGGAATGACTGGGATACAGGAGCTTGCCGGTCAAGCTACCCATCTTTTTTATAAAACTGAAGAATCAATAGAGGGTAAGAATGCTTTTTTAAATAAAAGAAAACCAGATTTCTCAGAATTTGAATGGTTACCGTAAACGTTTAGGATTACTAGATATTTAATAATACTTTTGTTCAAATAATATGCGCGTTCTTTTTGCAGCAGCCGAATGCGCGCCGATGATAAAGGTCGGTGGTATGGGTGATGTTGTGGGTTCCTTGCCTCCATCTTTAGTAAAGTTAGGTCATGATGTTCGGTTGATAATTCCTGGATACAGCAAACTTTGGGATCAGCTTGATATTTCAGAGGAACCGATATTTCAAGCTTCTGCAATGGGGTGTGAGTTTTCTATTTACAAGTCAATTCATCCATTAAATGGCTTGCCTTTATATCTTGTTGGGCACCCTGTCTTTGATCCTGAAAGAGTATATGGCGGTGATGATGAGGATTGGAGGTTTACATTCTTTGCTAGTGCTACAGCTGAGTTTGCTTGGAATTCATGGAAACCGCAAGTGCTTCATTGTCATGACTGGCATACAGGAATGATTCCTGTATGGATGCATCAAGATCCTGATATAAGTACTGTTTTTACAATACATAATCTTAAATACCAAGGCCCCTGGCGTTGGAAATTAGAAATGATGACTTGGTGTCCTTGGTATATGCATGGGGATCACACCATGGCTGCAGCTATGTTATATGCAGACCGAGTTAATGCTGTATCTCCTACTTACTCAGAAGAGATTAGGACTACAGAGTATGGAGAGAAGCTAGAAGGATTGCTCAATTATATTTCCGGGAAACTTCGAGGCATTCTAAATGGAATTGACCTGGAAAGTTGGGATCCTTCTACTGATAGCTCTTTGCCTGCAAACTTCAGTGTTAAGAATGTCTCAAAGCGATTGACAAATAAAAAAGCACTTCAAGACCAAATGGGGCTTGAGGTTAATCCAGATAAGTATTTAATGGGAATGGTAAGTAGGCTCGTTGATCAAAAAGGAGTTGATTTGCTACTTCAGGTTGCCACACGCCTTCTGGCATATACTGATTCTCAAATTGTTGTATTGGGGACAGGTGATAATGGATATGAATCAGCTCTTTGGCAGTTGGCAACAGAAAATCCAGGTAGATTCGCTGTATTTCTTACCTATAACGATGAACTCTCACGATTGATATATGCAGGAACTGATGCATTCCTTATGCCTAGTAAATTTGAGCCATGTGGAATCAGTCAAATGCTAGCAATGAGATATGGTTCGATTCCTATTGTAAGAAATGTAGGAGGTTTGGTTGATACAGTTAAGCCTCATGACCCGGTTGCAAATACCGGCACAGGTTTTTGTTTTGATCGTTTTGAACCCCTAGATTTTTATACAGCCTTGGTTAGGTCTTGGGAGGCCTTTCGTCATAAACAGACTTGGAAGAAATTACAATTACGTGCAATGAAACAGACTTACAGTTGGGATCGATCAGCGCTTGAATATGAGCTTATGTATAAAGAAGTTTGTGGTATTAAGGAACCTTCTCCAGATGTCGAGGAGATAGAGAAATTTTCTGTAGGACAAGATGCTGATCCTTCTTTGAAAAACAATCGTAAATCAAGCTAAAGAAATCGACTGACTTATCTGACTTCTATAGGTAACTATGTCTTTACGTCTAAAGGATCTAAATCAGATTTGGGGAGAACCCACTTTCTCGTCTTCTAATCTTAACGAAGTATTGGGTCCAGTTTCTACTGACAGCCGTTCAATTATAGAAGGTTCATTTTTTATACCTTTAACTGGAGAAATATTTGATGGCCACAATTTTCTAGAAGAAGTATTTTTGAAAGGTGCTCAAGCTTCCCTTATTTCTAGTGAATCTAATATCTCTGTACCAAGTGGTTTAACTTTTTGGACAGTTCCAGATACTTTGAGGGCTTACCAGCAACTGGCATTGTTATATCGTAGTCAATTTAAAATTCCACATATCGCCATAACAGGCTCGGTTGGGAAAACAACAACTCGGGACTTGATTGAGGCTTCATTATTATCTTTGGGCCCGATACTTGCAACAGAAAATAATAATAATAACGACATCGGTGTCCCGTTTACGTTGTTACAGACAAGATCAGTTCATATGGCTGTAGTTGTTGAAATGGGCATGAGAGGTTTAGGAGAAATACAGCGACTTTCTTCATGTGCCAGACCAGATATTGCTGTGATTACCAATATTGGAACTGCACATCTTGGTCGTTTAGGTAGTAGAAGGAATATCGCAAAGGCAAAATTAGAAATTGCATCGTCTTTAAATCCAAATGGTGCTCTTATTATTCCTGCTAAAGAGCCTTTGTTAGAAGAGATTCTGTCGTCTAAATGGAAGGGTAGAGTTATTAGAGTAGAGGTCTTACCTGAAACATCTATAAATCAGCATCCAAAAGGAATTAATCTTTGGCATGAAATGCCAAAAGCTGATTACTCTGCAACCGTTAATTCAGACCAATCTGTTCTTTATTTTAATCAACAATTGTTTAAACTACCTTTTATAGGAATACATAATGCAAGAAACTTTATTAATGCTATTGCTGTATCCAACGAACTTGGTGTCCCTTTAGACACTTTAAAAAATTTATCTATTAGACAACGTATGGGTAGAAATAAATGCGTGAAAATGGGTCAAATAACTATTTTAGATGAGACGTACAATGCATCCCCAGAGTCTGTTATATCTTCATTAGAACTATTAGTGACTAAGCCCGGAAGACATTTCGCCGTAATTGGAACTATGATGGAACTAGGAGCAACAAGTATTGAATTACATTGTCATGTAGTAAAAAATGCTGTTGAATTGAACCTTGATGGACTTGTGATTTTTTCTTCTGGTCCAGAGGGAGATGAAATGTATAAGATAGGATCTACATTGCCTTATTGTTCGATAAAAAAAGATATTCACAGTATTGCTGATGACTTGAATTCTATACTTAAGCCAGGTGACAATCTTCTTTTGAAGGCCAGCAGATCACTTGGCCTAGAGAGATTATTACCCTTATTAAAACCAACTAATTAGCTTCTTTTGAATTTGTCCAACCCAGTTTGATATGTTGTTTTGATCGTTCTAAGGCCAATGATCCACTAGGTACATCCTTTGTGATTGTTGAACCTCCAGCAATAGTAACCTTAGAACCAATGTCTATCGGTGCAACAAGAACTGAGTTGGCTCCAGTTTTTGTATGATCTCCAATAACAGTCTTATGTTTGTTAAACCCATCAAAATTAGCAGTTATTGTGCCGGCCCCTATATTTACATTTTTACCTAAGGAAGAATCACCTATATAACTTAGATGATTTATTTTAGTATTTTTATTTATTGTACTTTGTTTGACTTCTACAAAGTTACCAATACGGCAATTTTCAGATATTTTTGAATGAGGTCGAATATTTGCAAAAGGGCCAATGCTAACAAAATCTTTAATTTCACAATTGTTAAGAACAGAAAGTGTGACTGAAGAGTTTTTCCCAATAATTGAATCTTTTATTAAACTTCCTGGGCCAAGAACACAACCATTGCCAATATCACACTTTCCTCTTATATGTGTTTGAGGTTCGATAATTACATCTTGGCCAAAGTTGGCATCTTCACTAATAGAACAGCTTTCAGGATTTGTAATGGTCACGCCTTCACTCATCCAATAATTGCAGATACGTGCTTGAAGAGCCTTTTCACATTGAGCTAGTTGAATTTTATCATTTATACCCATCACTTCTTCTTGTTCTGCCTCGAGATGGCAAGCAGATTCAAGTTGTGAAATAGAATCAGTTAAATAAATTTCATTCTGCTTATTATTACTTGATAACTTTTCTAATACTTTTACAAGTTTATTCCATTTGAAACAATAAATACCTGCATTTGTAAGTTTGTTTTTTAATTGAGTTTCATTGCAGTCTTTGTCTTCTATTATTTCATTTACTTTCCCATTTGATTCTGAGAAAACACGACCATATCCTTTGGGGTTAGTTAATAATGAAGTCAAGAATGTTACGTCACAATTGGAGTCTTTATGCTTTTTTATGAGCTTTTGTATAGTTTCGCTTTTTAATAAAGGAACATCTCCGTTGAGTACTAATAGATCTCCTTTAAAGTCTGCTAAGTATGGAATCAACTGTTGAACAGCATGTCCTGTTCCATTTTGCGGTTTTTGAATTACGAAACTTAGTAGATCATTTTCATTTGGCAAGGACTGCATTACTTTATCTGACTTATGACCGACTATTAGGAAGCATTTTTCTGGTTTTAGAATTAAGCAAGTCTCTAAAACCCTTTGAAGCAGAGTCTTTCCTCCTAGCGGTTGAAGCACTTTAGGGATAGAGCTTTTCATTCTGGTGCCTTTCCCAGCAGCTAATATTGCAATAGCAAGCATTGATTGATGTTTGATTGATTTATCTAACTCAGGAAATTTAATAAGATTATTCCCCTTGTTTGACATTATCTTATCCCCCATCTTGCTTTCCATCTTGTAGTGCTTTCCAAGACACTTTCACTTTGTTCGATTTTTCTTTGCTTTTTTATTTCTTTAGCAGTTAAAGAACCTGTTGGATCCCTGTAAGGAATTGATGCTTTTGTCAATAAATGTTCTTCTTCCATTTGACTAAGTTGTTTTAGAAATTCTTTATTTATTTCATTAATATTATTTTCATTGGTATGTAAAGCTACTGTCCCAGAACTCCACTTGGACCTTTCTGACTTCAATGGTGCTCTAGAAATTATTTCTAAACCTGTTTCTCTTAAACTTTTTCTTAATGCAGCTGAACTTGAGTAGGTTATAAGGCGTCCACTTTTAGAAAGAAGCTGCACAACTTTTTGTAGAAATTCTTTTGACCATAATTGTGGACATTTTTGAGGAGAAAACGGGTCAAGCATTATTACATCAAACTTCTTTGTCTTTGGAATGTTATCAATCATTTTTCTTGCATCACCCCAGAAGATTTCTCCTTTGCCTATATCTGTACTCCATCTATTATTTTGGCTAATTGATTTTAGTATATTACATACATTCTTTGACCAGTATGACTTGTATAAACCTATTGTAAGTGCATGGACTAGTGGTCTTTTGTCAATTTCTAATCCATACCAATCAAGTTGTTGACCATTTTTTATAATTTCTTCAATAAGACAAGCTGTGTTGTAGCCCATTCCTATACATATGTCTAATACATAAATTGTCTTGCCTTCCTTATACCTATAGAGCTCTGATGGAGTTGTAAACTTTTCTTTGGTTTCGTTTAGTGCACTGCTTCTATTATGAAAACATTCATTGTAAGAATCACTCTCTAGTGTAGGACTTCCATCGTCTGTAAACTTAATAGTTAATTTACCTAGAGGATCTTGAAAATTAGTTTTATTGTCTAAGTCTTTCAAGTTCTGTCCAGAATGTAGGGTATGAGACTGATGCGGCTTCACTTCTAATCATTGTGGAATCACTATTCGCCGCAATAGTGGCAATTGCTAAACTCATAGCTATACGGTGATCTGTTTCACTATCTAGGTCATTACCAGATAATTTCTTAGTACCATCTATCGTTAATCCATCTTCCTGTTCGACAATATTAGCTCCCATCTTTTTGAGTTGTTTTGTTATAACCTTTAAACGATCGGTTTCTTTAACCCTTAGTTCATTGGCATCACGTATTTTACTTTTTCCATTGCAAAAACATGCTGCAACTGCAAGGATTGGAACCTCATCTATTAACTTGGGCATGATTTCTCCGTTGATTTCAAATGGCCTGAGTTTGGAGCTATAAGTGACTCTTATGTCTCCCACTGGCTCGCCAGCAATTTTATTGGTTTTTATAAATTCAATATTTGCTTCCATTTGATTCATTACATCAAGTATTCCAGTTCTTGTTGGGTTTAATCCAACATTTTCAATGGTTATATCTGAGCCTGGGGTTATAGAGGCTGCTACAAGCCAAAAAGCTGCTGAGCTTATATCGCCAGGAACGACTATATTTTGGCCAAGTAATTTTGAACCTGGAATTACAGTAATATGGCGCCCCATCTCTCCACTAACAGTTATATCTGCACCAAATGCTTTCAACATTCTTTCACTATGATCCCTGGATAAGGATGGTTCTATTACTTTTGTTGAGCCATTTGCTGTAAGTGCAGCAAGCAATATTGCAGATTTGACTTGAGCACTTGCTACTGGAGTTCCTATTACAGCACCGTGAAGTTGCTGTCCAGTTACTGATAACGGTGCGAAGTTACCATTCGATCTTCCATTGACTCTTCCTCCCATCATTCTAAGAGGTGAGCCAACTCTTTGCATTGGTCGTTTGTTGAGGGACTTATCTCCTGTCAGAACAAAGTGTCGATCATGTCTGCCCACTAATAAACCCAACAATAGTCTCATTGTGGTCCCTGAATTGCCACATTCTAGTATTTCGGTTGGTTCTTTAAGTCCGTCTAAACCAACACCTTTTATAGTGACAAGCTTATTATTTTCTATTGGAGTGATATCGACTCCCATTGCTCTTAGACAATTTGCTGTGCTTATTGGATCTTCTGCTGGTAACAAACCATTAATTGTTGTTTGACCTTCTGCAATTGCGCCAAAGATCAGTGCTCTATGAGAAATTGATTTATCACCTGGGACTTTTACTCTCCCAATTAATTTCCCTCCTGATTTTATTTTCCTTAATAGTGGTTTTTGTGTGCTATCAATCAATTTCCCTTTTAATTCTAATTTTAATATCTTATTAGTATGAGTAAAATTTAAACGATAATGTTATTTCAAGTTATGATTTTGTGACTTCTTTTTGCTTGATCAGAGCTTCAATAACATAGCCAAATAATTCTGGTCTTGGATCTGGATTGTTTATTTCTTCAAGTCCAAATTCTTTCCACCTTGAATCTATTCTCATTAACAATTCTTCTGGATAATCAAGAGATTCTCCCCAATCATGATTTTTTTCTGGCCCTATCTTTGTTGTGGCATCAATAGCAAGTCTTCCTCCTAGTCCTATATATTTGCTTGCAAAGTCAAGAGTATCAAACGGTGAATTGTCTATAGTTAATAAATCTCTTTGTGGGTCTACCAGGCTTGATATTGCCCACACTACTTGGCGAGGATCTCGAACATTAATTGTTTTGTCTACAACTATTATAAATTTAGTATATGTAAATTGTGGAAGAGCACTCCAGAATGCTAATGCAGCTTTTCTGGCTTGTCCTGGGTATGCTTTGTCTATTGATATGATGGCAAGCTTATAACTTAATGCTTCCATTGGAAGGAAGAAATCTACAATTTCATCGACTTGTCTACGTAGGATAGGCGTATAGATTCTATTTAATGCTATTGCTAGTATCGCTTCTTCTTTCGGTGGCCTTCCGCTAAAAGTTGTTAGATAAATTGGGTTTTTTCTTTTTGTTATGCAATGAAAGTTGATCAGTGGCGAATCTTCCACTCCTCCATAAAAGCCCATATGATCTCCAAATGGTCCGTCAGGCTTTGTTTCTCCTGGGGTAATTGTTCCTTCTAAAACAATTTCACTTTGACTTGGTATTTCAAGATCTAATGTTTTGCACTTGGTAAGTCTTACACCTTCACCTGCATATAATCCCGCAAATAACCATTCACTTAATTCCAGCGGTATAGGAGTTGCAGCTGCCATAAGTATTAGTGGATGAACCCCTATCGCAATTGCTACTTCCAACTTTTCTCCCATTGCAGCAGCTTTACGCAAATGCCTTGCCCCTCCTCGTACACTTAGCCAATGAACTGTCATGCTAGTTCTTGATTGTTTTTGCAATCGATATACGCCTATGTTTGGGGTTTTAGTTTCAGGGTCTTTAGTTATGACTAATCCTAAGGTGATTATTTTCCCTGAGTCACCAGGCCATGGTCTTATCAATGGCAATGCATCTAAATTTATTTGATCTCCTTTTAGGGTTTCTTGGTGGCAAGGTGGTGTTAGGTCATGATCTGGCTTTGCTCTTAACAGATCCCATAACAACCCTCCGAACTGAAGAGTTTGTTTTAGGTTTTTTGGAGGTTTTGGTTGTTGTAATAATGATAATTTTTTACCTAGGCCTTCAAGTTGCTCTTGTGACTCAAAGCCCATACTCCAAGCAACTCGTTCTATTGTTCCTAAAAGATTAATTGCTACTGGTATTGAAGAACCAATAACATTTTCAAATATTAGTCCTGGACCTCCCATGCCAATAACTCGATTGCTTATTGCTGCTAATTCAAGGTCAGGATTTACTGGCTGAGTTATTCTTTTTAACTGGTTTCTGCTTTCTAAGAGAGCAATAAAATCCCTTAAATCTTGTGACCCTGGAGATTTTGACAGTAGATTCATACGTATTTCCTCATTCTTTTAATTCTATTGGTTACCCTTAAACAGGTTTATTAAATTGTGCCATGAGACTTTCTTATTTTCATGTAGCAGATGATGTTCCTATAGATGCATTGCCACAAGTTGCTGTTGTTATTGATGTTTTGAGGGCTACAACAACCATTGCTACTGCTTTTAATAATGGCGCTGAAGCTGTACAAACTTTTTCTGATCTCAATGAACTTAAGAAACAATCATCCAATTGGCCATCTTCTTCTCGTCTTCTTTTAGGAGAGAGAGGCGGAAAACGATTAGAAGGTTTTGACTTAGGAAATTCACCTGTTGCTTTGAAACCAAATATCGTTAATGGTAAAAGGCTTTTTATGAGTACAACTAACGGTACAAAATCCTTAGACCGCGTTAAGGATGTGAAGAATTTATACGTTATGGCATTGATCAATAGAAAAGCAGTTGCAAAAAGACTCCTTAAAGAAAATCCAGATGATGTTTTGATACTTGGGAGTGGCTGGGAAGGATCCTATTCATTAGAGGATTCTTTGGCTGCAGGTTCACTTGCATCATTCCTTTTAGAGGCTTCCCCTGGCTCAATTAATCTTGTGAATGATGAAATTAATGCTGCATTAGCACTTTGGTCCTTTTGGAAAGAAGATATTGAGGGATGTTTAAGAACGGCGACTCATGGAAAGAGGCTTGAGTCAATTGGAAATCATGATGATGACTTTTCTTGTTGTTCAGAACTCGATAAGATCAATATTGTTCCATGTCAATCAGAACAAGGCGTTTTACGTTCTTACTGACTTTAGATCTTTATTTTTGGATTTTTATTTTGACAGATTTTTTAGCTGCTGCATTACAACTAACTAGCACCTCAGATGTTGAAGCTAATTTTTCTGCTGCAGAAGAACAAATTGAATTGGCCGCCAGAAGAGGGGTTGATTTTGTTGGGCTACCAGAAAATTTTGCTTTTATAGGAGATGATAATGAAAGGATAGAAAAAGCATCCAGCCTTGCTGAAAAGTGCAGTCGTTTTTTAGTCACGATGGCAAGGCGATATCAAATAGTACTTTTAGGAGGTGGCTTCCCTGTCCCTGCAGATAACAATCAACGAACTTTACTTAGAGCAGAATTAGTTGGTCGTGATGGTGAACTTTTAGGCAGATACGACAAGATTCATCTTTTTGATGTTGATTTACCCGAGGGTAATACATATAGGGAGTCTGAAACTATAGTTTCAGGATCTAAACCACCTTCAGTAATCGATGTTCCTGGCTTATGCAAAATAGGGTTGTCAATTTGCTATGACGTTAGATTTCCAGAACTTTATAGACACCTTGTAGATCAAGGTGCTGAATTGTTCATGATTCCAGCTGCATTTACAGCATTTACTGGTAAAGATCATTGGCAAGTTTTACTTCAAGCTAGAGCCATTGAAAATACTGCTTATGTCGTTGCTCCAGCTCAAACAGGCATTCATTATTACCGAAGACAAAGTCATGGACATGCGATGGTAATTGATCCATGGGGTACTGTTCTTGCTGATGCCGGATTACATCAAGGAGCTGCCATTGCACCAGTCGACCCTTCTAGGGTTAAAGGTGTTAGGAGTCAAATGCCAAGTATTAAGCATAGAAAACCAGATCTTTTCTAAATGATTAGATTAGATTTTGCAAAATTTTGTACAAGCTTTTATTTAGGCCTATTTGTTTTGCTTTCATCAAGCAATCTATTGCCTATTAAAGCAGCAAGCTCTTTAGCTGCTTGGTTAATTAGGTCAGATGGTGTATTGCAGTTTCGGACTTCAGAAGGGGCTAAATTGAAAGCGTTTTATAAGGCTGCTGATCAAGATGTTGGAGATAGAATATGGATAGACTTTCAAGGAGAACTAATAAGGCCTAGAACACTTCCAGCAAATGGCCCTATTAGAGAGATTCGTCTTGGTAAACCTTCAGACGGTACTACAAGATTTGTAATTGAATTTGATCAATATATATCTCTAGATCCTTCGAAACTTGAATTAGTAGCTACAGCTTCAGACAAATGGGAGCTTTCTTTTGTAGGGTTGCCACTTAGAGGTTTAAAGCAAATAGGCGAAGGCGATGTTAATAAGGTGGTTACAAGATTTTTAAATTCTCAAAACACTAAAAGAACCTTTTCAAATGAATATTTCGATATATCTAAGCTTCCTTATTTAGAAAATGGTAAATACCTTGTTGTTATAGATCCAGGGCATGGGGGACCTGATCCAGGTGCGATAGGTATAAATGGTTTGCGAGAGTCAGAAGTTGTTTTGGATATATCTAAACAAGTTTCTTCTTATTTAAGTAAAAGAGGAGTTATTGTTCGTCTTACGAGATCGACAGAAAAAGATCTGGATCTACCTCCTAGAGTTGTTTTTGCAAATAAACTTAAAGCGAATGCCTTTGTTAGTATTCATGCAAATGCCTCAAGAGGTTATAAAAGAAATGTAAATGGGATGGAAACTTATTATTATTCAAAATATAGTGGTGGACTACCTTTAGCCAAAAGTATTCAAAATGAGATTTTAAAGGTAGCCCCTGAAACCCCTGACAGAGGAGTTCGTAAAGCAAGATTTTTTGTAATAAGGCATACAAATATGCCAGCGGCTTTGGTGGAGGTTGGTTTTGTTACTGGTCTAAATGATGCAAGGGATCTTGTTCAACCAGACCATAGAAAGAAACTTGCTTTTGCAATATCTAAAGGCATACTGAATTATCTTAAGGAGACAGATTGAGCAATATTCGTTTGGGTCTATTTGATAGTGGTATTGGAGGATTTACTGTCCTTAAAAGTATTGTCAAACGTCATGGTGAAATACATGCTATTTATTTTGGCGATACAGCAAGAGTTCCTTATGGGCGAAAAAATACAGAGCAAATTCGTGGAATAGCTAAAGAAGTTAATTTTTGGCTTCAGCAACAAGACATATCTGCTTTAGTAGTAGCTTGTAATACGACAAACTCTTTGGCCTTAGATCTTCTACATAAGTTATCTCCAGTGCCCGTTTTTGACCTTATAGATTCTGTTAGTCAAACTATTACATCATCTAGAATTGGTGTATTAGCGACACCCTCAACAGTATCTTCTTCTGCATACAAGCAATCCATTCAAAAATATAACCCAGATGCTGTTGTAATTGAAAATGGTTGTCCATCTCTTGTACCTTTGATTGAGACTGGTCAACTTAGCAGTGATGAATTAAGGCTTTCAGTCAAAAAATATTTAGAACCTCTTCTTGATCAAAATGTTGAATCGATTGTTCTAGGATGTAGTCATTACCCTCTCATTAAAAATCTTTTTAAGGAATTTACTCCTGGAGAGATCAAGTTGATAGATCCTTCTGAATCATTATCAAAGAGGTTAGATTCCTTCTTAGGTCAAAAAACAATGAGCAAAGACTCTAGTCCTACCTATTCAAACGTTTGTTTTTGTGTATCTTCTGATCAAGATGGTTTTGCAACTCGAACGAAGTATTGGTTAGGTGTTAGACCTCAAGTGAAGCTAGTTTCTCTACGATCTGAAGCCTGTGTCCTCTAATATCTTAAAAGCAAGGAATGCTATGACTTCAGTAACTGAGCTTCTTGAGCCTGTTGAGATTGATCTTCAGCACCTGCTTAGTGATTTACGTAGCTTGATTGGAGCTGGTCATCCTATCCTGCAAGCTGCGGCAGAGCATTTATTCAGTGCAGGTGGAAAGAAGTTACGACCAGGCATTGTTTTATTAATCTCAAAGGCTCTTTCTAATAACAATGATCTTTCTGATAGGCATAAGAGACTTGCTCAAATCACCGAAATGATTCATACAGCATCATTAGTCCATGATGATGTTGTTGATAATGCTTCTACAAGACGTGGGGTGGAAACCGTTCATAGTCGCTTTGATCATCGCGTAGCTGTGCTTTCGGGTGATTTTCTTTTTGCTCAAGCTAGCTGGCATTTGGCTAATTTAAATGATCTAGAAGTAGTAAAACTTTTGAGTAGAGTTATTATGGATTTAGCAGAAGGAGAAATAAAACAAGGTTTAAACCGCTTTAGTTCCAATCAAACTTTTAGTTCTTACCTTCAGAAAAGTTATTGTAAAACGGCATCATTAATGGCTAATAGTTGTCAGGCAGCTGGTGTATTAAGTGCAATACCAGAAGACCAGCTGAAATGTTTGCATCAATTTGGAAAACAGCTTGGATTAGCTTTTCAAGTAGTAGACGACATCTTAGACTTTACAGGAAATGATAAACAATTAGGTAAACCAACATCTTCCGACCTTGCAAGTGGCTATTTAACTGCACCAGCTTTGTATGCATTAGAAGAACATGAATCTCTAAAGGTAATGATCAATAGAGAATTTTCTAACTCCGGAGATTTAGAAAAATCTTTAGAACTAATTAAAGATTCTCAGGCACTTTCTCGTTCTATTAAATTAGCTGAAAAATTTGCTAAAGAGTCTTTAGAAGCAATAAGCTGGTTGCCAGAATCACCTTGTCAAAATGCTTTATCTAAATTGCCAGATTTTGTTTTAAGTAGATTGTATTAAAAACTCCAGTTTTTTTTCGATTTCAATTAGATTATCTATAATTATTAGATTTGTATTGGAAATATTTGTTTCTTTTATAATTTTATTTCTTATTTCGACATCAGTCTGAATACACCAAACTTTACAGCCAGCTCTTAATGCTGAATATGAACCAGATTCTGAGTCTTCAATAGCCCAAGAATCTATTGTTTCTACATTTAGTTTTTGAGCTGCTAATAGATAAGGATCTGGATTAGGCTTCCCTCTATTTAAGAAAGGATCATCACCTAATACCTTAATATTAATTTCATTTATCCATGGGTGATTCTTAGTCTTGTTAATAAATGATTCTTTGCTACTACTAGATACAAGAGCTACTGATATCCCTGCCTCTATTATCTTTTTAACTAAATTCTTAGCTCCTTGAATTGCAGGAACATCTGTTAACATATTTAATATTATACCCTGATAATATTCGAGGAAATCTTGAATTTCTACGCTTTTATTTAAAGAATCTATTATTTGTTTAGCACAATCAATTCTTCTTCTCCCTTTTAAAGTTTTCAGCTCCTCTGTTGTTATAACTTTCCCATAAGCTTTGGCTGACCTGAACCATGCTTCTTGATGAATTGGTTCTGTATCAAGCAAGACACCATCAAGGTCGAAAAAACATGCTTTAGGGATGTTCATGTCGGTTTCGAGAAAATTCCTTTAAAAAAGTGTTTCACAAATCTTTCAATTGTCTTTTTATAGCTTGAATACAAACATCTCACTACCCATATTCGCATGACTACAGACAACGATATAAAGATTGACTCTATCTTGCAGGAAGATCGCATTTTTCATCCCTCTGCTAATGATTCTAAGAATTCAGTGATAAAAGGTCTTTCGGAATATTCGAAATTAGTTGAATATGCTAATTCGAATCCTGATGAATTTTGGGGTAAGGCAGCACGTGAAGAATTGCATTGGTTTAAACCTTTTGACAAGGTACTAGATTGGACAGACCCTCCTTTTGCAAAATGGTTTAGTGGAGGAAAAACGAATATTTCCTTTAACTGTTTGGACCGTCATTTGATTGAAGGCAATGGTGACAAACTAGCTATTGTATGGGAAGGCGAACCAGGTGATATAAGACGATTTACCTATCAAGAATTGCATTCAGAAGTATGTAAGACAGCCAATGCTTTAAAGGAAATTGGTATTTGTAAGGGGGATTTGGTGGCTCTTTATATGCCTATGGTTCCTGAAGCAGCTATTGCCATGTTGGCCTGTGCCAGGATTGGAGCGCCGCATTCTGTCGTTTTCGGAGGATTTTCTTCTGAAGCTTTGAGAGATCGACTTATTGATGGAGATGCCAAGGCAGTAATTACAGCAGATGGAGGATACAGAAAAGATAAGACCCTTTCCTTAAAGCCCGCTGTAGACGCGGCTTTGGCGAATAATGCTTGCCCAACTGTTAAGTCCATAATTGTTGTCCAGCGTACTAATGAGACCATCAATATGGAGCCTAATCGAGATTATTGGTGGCATGAAATTGTCTCCGGTCAATCTGAAAATTGCCCAGCAGAGCATATGGATAGTGAAGATCGACTTTTTGTTCTTTATACTTCAGGCTCTACTGGAAAACCAAAAGGAGTTGTTCATACAACTGCTGGCTATAATTTATGGTCTCATTTAACTTTTAAATGGATATTCGATATAAAAGACGAAGATATCTACTGGTGCACAGCGGATGTAGGCTGGATTACCGGACATAGTTATATAGTTTATGGACCTCTCTCAAATGGATCGACTACTTTAATGTATGAAGGTGTTCCAAGACCTTCAAACCCTGGAGCATTTTGGGAAGTCATACAAAAGCACAAAGTATCTATTTTCTACACTGCACCAACAGCTATTAGAGCTTTTATGAAAAATGGCAGAGAAATACCTGATCAATACGATATGTCAAGTTTAAGATTACTTGGAACTGTTGGTGAGCCAATAAATCCCGAAGCTTGGATGTGGTATCGCAATGTTATTGGTGCTGATAGATGTCCTGTTATAGATACCTGGTGGCAAACTGAAACAGGTGGTGTAATGATTAGTCCATTGCCAGGGGCAACACCAATGAAGCCTGGTTCGGCAACATTGCCGTTGCCTGGTATACAAGCTGATATTGTCGATGCAAATGGGGATTCAGTTTCCATCAATGAAGGTGGATATTTGGTTATACGTCAACCATGGCCAGGAATGATGAGGACTGTTCATGGCAACCCTAAGCGTTTCAAGGAAAGTTATTGGGAATATATCAAGCCTAAAGATGGCTCTTACGTTTACTTTGCAGGTGATGGAGCACGCCGCGATAAGGACGGCTATTTTTGGGTGATGGGTAGAGTTGATGATGTTATTAATGTTTCTGGCCATAGGCTTGGAACCATGGAAATAGAATCTGCTTTGGTTAGTCATCCAGCTATTTCTGAAGCAGCTGTTGTTGGTAGACCAGATGAGATCAAAGGGGAAGCTATAGTTGCTTTTGTTACTTTAGAAAAAACTCATAATTCTTCTGACCAATTAACTAAAGAATTAAAAGGCCATGTTTCCTCTGAGATTGGTCCAATAGCAAGGCCAGACGAAATCAAGTTTACTGAAGCCCTGCCAAAAACTAGAAGCGGCAAAATCATGAGAAGACTTCTTAGATCTCTTGCGGCTGGTGATCAGGTTAGTGGTGACACAAGCACCTTAGAAGATGTAAGTGTTTTAGATAAATTGAGAAATTGACCCAATCACTGGTTGTTGCAATCTTTAGATAATTTGTTTGTTGGTATAATGAATAAATCTTTTAGTTAGTGAATAAATCTTTTAGTTAGTGAATAAATCTTTTAGTTAGTACTTTGGTTTGTATGCACTCCATACTCTTGTCATAAAATGGCTTTTAGCTTTGATATGAATAAAACCAGCATCTTCTAATCTTTTGTCGATGTTGTCCTTTACATAATCAAGATAATAGGGTTCGTGAAAGAATTTTCTAAAATTATCCATTACAGGTGCAAATTGAGGGGAATCATTGAATTGAATTGAATCTGCTATAACAAATACTCCTCCGGGTTCTAAAAGCCTAAAACACTCATTTATAACTTTTTGTCTAGCTGTTTTAGGTAGTTCATGAAAAAGAAATACACAGGTTAATCCTTGGAATGATCTGCTGCTAAATGGCATGCATTCTGCATTTCCTTTTATAAATTGTACAAGCTCTCCACTTGAAGTATTGAGATATTTATTAGCTTGCTTTAAATATGAGCTTGACAAATCCAATCCAAATAATTCTATTGAAGGAAATGCACTTCTGATTTGCTCAAGAGTTCTCCCTGTCCCTGTTGCTACATCCAGGATTTTCATGCTCGACAAACACCTGCCTTCAAATTTATCTAAACCTCTTTTTAATGGAGATAAAATTCTTCTTCTCATCGAATCAGCTGTTCCGTTAAAAAGTATTTCCACTTGTATGTCGTATATCTCCGCAGAATGATCGCTCAAATAGCCATCAGTTTGATGATGAAAATTTTGTAAATAATATTGGGGATAATTTTCTTTTTTGATTTTTTTGGGGATGTCATCTATCTTTTGCGATTTTCTTCTTTCCCACGTTGAAGGCATATCTAGCCAAATTAATGGGTATTTTTTTAACCATTCGATCCATGGTGCTTTAAATAAATGTCTTTTGGGATATAAACCTTCTTCTGCGTCTTTCCAATCTTCTTTTTCAAGTTCATCCATCGAACGCTTTAGTTCCATTAACATCTCTTTGCCTATTTCACTAGTCTCTGGAATTGAATCAGGAGCAAGTAGCTCCATTAATTTTGTGCTTACACCTTTATGAAGAAGTCCAGCAAGACTTTTGCCTTGCTGAAGACTTTTATAAGCAATTTGTATTGGATCTGTATTTTTCATGATCAGTCATATTACATGTATTTGGAATAAAAAATTAGATAATACAAAAATATCTGGTTTTTCGAATCTATAAGCTGGGTTTATCCCTTGTATTGGCATATTTGAATAGGGATTGCTTGCATCAGTTTTTTAATTTCTTTCCAATCGTAGTTTGGTTCTAACTTTTTTAATCTTAAATAGTTTTTGTTAATTATTTGCTCTGCATAAACAGCCTCTTTGCATAGCTTCTTGTATGATTTAGTTTCCATATACATTTCTATTTTCTTTAATGAATTATTGAAACTATCAAGTTTGTCTTGTCTTAAAGGCAGCATTCCATTCATTTTAATTATAATTAAACTAACTATAATAGGAATTACAATTAAATAATTAACAAATGGATCAGAAGTTATAGAGTTGATCCATTTGTTAATTATGATATTATTTTTCAAACTTTTTAAAGGCCGAGAGAGTTATTTTGACTGGCTTTGTTGTAACACATTTTAAATCAAGCATCATAGTACATAAAGAATTCATGAGGATGTGGCCTTTGTCTAAGTTGTTGAACCTCTTCGTATTTTAATTCGATGAAGTTATCAATGAAATCTTTATCAAAAACATCACCAGCAGTAAGGTAATCATTGTCTTTTCTTAGTGCATCTAATGCATCGTTAAGAGAGGAAGGGACCGTGGCTATTCTTTCTAACTGGTCTGTAGGAAGTTCAAAAAGGTCAACGTCTACTCCATCCCCTGGATCTATTTGATTTTTAACACCATCAATTCCTGCCATCATCATTGCACTAAATGCTAGATATGGATTCGCTAAAGCATCTCCTGATCTGAATTCTAATCTTTTAGCTTTAGGACTTGGCCCAGTTAAAGGGATTCTTACTGCTGCTGAGCGATTGCCTTGCGAATATACAAGGTTAACTGGTGCTTCAAAACCTGGAACTAGTCTTTTATAACTATTAGTTGTTGGATTTGTAAAGGCAAGGAAGGATGGAGCATGCTTAAGTATTCCTCCTATATACCATTTTGCAGTTTGAGATAAGTTTGCATAATTTCCTTCTCCAAAAAACAATGGTTTGCCAGATTTCCATAAACTTTGATGAACATGCATACCTGTACCATTGTCATTCCAGACAGGTTTTGGCATAAATGTTGCTGTCTTACCGTATTTCTTAGCTACATTTCTAACAATATATTTGTATGTCATCACATTGTCAGCAGCATCAATTAGTGATGCAAACTTCATTCCTAATTCATGTTGTCCTGGGCCAGCAACTTCATGATGATGTTTTTCAATTGGTATTCCTAATTGGCCCATTAAAAGAAGCATTTCTGAACGAAGATCCTGAGATGTATCGTTAGGTGCTACAGGGAAATAACCTTCTTTATATTGAATTTTGTAAGCCAGATTACCTCCTTCTTCAACTCTGCCTGTATTCCAAGGCGCTTCTATGGTGTCAACGCTGTAAAAGGAAGTTCCTTCGCTTGAATTATAACGAACATCATCAAATATGAAGAATTCAGGTTCTGGACCAAAAAAAGCACTATCTGCCACCCCAGTACTTTCTAGATATTTTAGAGCTTTCTGGGCAAGTGCTCTTGGGCATCTTGAATAGGGTTCTCCACTTCTAGGCTCCTGTATTGAACAGATCATGCTCAATGTTTTGTGCTTATAAAAAGGATCTACCCAAGCTGTTGATGGGTCGGGTACCATTGCCATGTCTGATTCGTTGATAGCCTTCCAGCCACGAATTGAAGAACCATCAAATGCAAGCCCTTCTTGAAAAGAAGCTTGATCAATCATGTCAGATGTAACAGTCAAATGCTGCCACTTGCCATGAATATCCGTAAATTTAAGATCAATCAGTTCTATCCCTTCGTCTCTGATTTGATTGAGGATTTCCTTAGGTGTCTTACTCATGGATTTATTTGGTTTGTAATTTGCAAAGTAATTAGCGTTTGAATCTTATTTTGTATCAAAGAGTACTTTTTTGACTCTTTTGCCCAAAATCTGTCTCATGACTGCAGTTTTATGATTTTTTGCTAATAAAAAAAATTGCAAAAAATTAATTACGCATTGCAATACCTTACTTAAATTTTACTTGCTAGCCTTTAGGTGTTTAGGCTCAGTCTTAGATAAATCTTTAGGTCTTGACGAGTACACAAGCCCTCCCCTCTGTAAATAATACTTTTGGGAAAACTGTAAAACCCATTTCAGTACCAAAGAGACATCTTTTTGGTCCTGGTCCTTCTAATGCAAACCCTCTTGTTTTGGAAGCATTAGCACTTCAGCCAGTAGGACATTTAGACCCTTATTACATCGACTTGATGGCCGAGGTTCAGGATTTACTTAGATATTCATGGCAAACGACAAATCGATTAACTCTTCCCATGAGCGGCACGGGGAGTGCGGCAATGGAAGCTACCCTCGCAAATATTGTTGAACCAGGAGATACGGTCCTTGTAGGGATTAAAGGTTATTTCGGTAATAGGCTTTTTGACATGGCCGGAAGGTATAAGGCAAATGTTCAAACGATTAAGACTGATTGGGGAAAAGCTTTCTCATTAGAACAGATTGAAAAAGCTTTAAAAGAACATAACCCCTCTGTTTTTGCCTTGGTTCATGCTGAAACCTCAACAGGTGTTTGTCAGCCAATGGAAGGGATAGGTGAATTATGTAGAAAATATAATTGCTTGCTTATTCTTGATACTGTTACTTCATTGGGTGGAGTACCGCTATTTATAGATGAATGGAAAGTTGATTTAGCTTATAGTTGTAGTCAAAAAGGTTTGAGCTGCCCACCCGGACTAGGACCTTTTACTATGAATGAACGTGCAGAAAATAAACTTAAAAGTAGAGCATCTCAAGTTCCTAATTGGTATTTAGATGTTTCATTGTTAAATAAATACTGGGGAAGTGACCGCGTCTACCATCACACAGCACCAGTCAATATGAATTTTGGTATGAGAGAAGCACTTCGTCTTTTACTTGATGAAGGTCTCGAGAATTCTTGGAAACGACATAAAGACAATGCAGAAGCTCTTTGGGATGGCCTAGAAAACCTAGGGCTGCAATTACATGTTGAAAGAAGACTTAGATTACCTACTTTGACAACTGTACGTATTCCTAATGGTATAGATGGGAAGGCATTTGCTACGCATTTACTTAATAACCATGGAATTGAAATTGGAGGCGGTTTAGGTGACTTAGGGGGGAAGGTTTGGAGAATTGGACTTATGGGATATAACTCAAAGATTGAAAATGTTGAGTTGTTACTAGACATCTTTAAATCTGAGTTACCTAAGTTTTAGCATCTATATTTTCGTTTTTTTCTAAACCAATCTTCTAGTTGCATCCTCGCCTCTTTCTCTAGTATTCCTCCTTGGACAATCATTCTGTGGTGGGCACTTCTAAGAACGGACAAATCAATGCTGCCTCCCAGGCCCCCTCTCTTTGGATCTTTTGCGGCAAATATAACTTTGCCCATCCTCGCTTGAATTAATGCAGCTGCACACATTTGACATGGCTCAAGAGTTACTAAAAGCGTGCACTCATTAAATCTCCAATCTCCTTTCAGCCAAGAAGCCTGTCTTAATGCAATTATTTCTGCGTGGCCTAATGGATCAGAAGTTCTATTTCTACAATTTGAACCGTGACCAATAGTTTGTCCAAATTCGTTAAGAATAACAGCAGCAACAGGAACCTCGTCTTGATTCCCAATGCTTTCTGCTCTATTAATAAGCCTTCTCATCCAGCCCTTTATCTGATGATCATTAAGTTCTACGGGTTTGCTTACTTGCATAATTCAAAGAAAAGTATTGATCAAAAAACTTTCAGGATGGAAAATGTATTTTCATACCTTTTAAATTTTGATTGAAATTAAAGATATTAATCAAGATCCCTCAATGGAACTATTTTCATCTAAAGGTGATGTTGATCCAAAGCTAAGAACTTTTCTTGAGGAAGCCTCTTCAATGCTATGCAAATGGCTTGCTAATGCAAATAAAAATGGTCCTTTGCCAGAGCTTTTTGATTTTCATGCACCCTTACCTCTCAACAAAGGTGTTTCGAGAGATTGCATTTTGAACGATATACACATGATTATGGACAATGCATATCAACCATCCAGTCCAGGAGCCATAGCTCATCTTGATCCTCCTCCTTTAACAGCATCAATTGTTGGTGATTTGATTTCTGCTGGTTTAAATAATAATTTGCTAGCAGAAGAGCTTTCTCCTTCTTTATCTCTTTTGGAAGAACAATTGTGTAAGTGGATTGCAAATAAATTAGGAATGAACTCAGAATCAACAGGCGTCGCAGTAAGTGGTGGAAGTATAAGTAATCTTATGGGCTTGGTTTTGGCTAGGAACAAAGCAAACTTGTCATATGAGAAAGATGTAGCAATCATTTCTAGTTCTGATGCACATGTTTCAATTGAAAAGTCAACAAAAATAATGGGACTTCCTCCAACATCACTCTTCAAAGTATCTACTAATAGTATGGGTGAGCTATCACTTAGTGACCTTGAGCATCAAATTAATAGAGTCAAATATAAAGGTTTAAAATGCATGGCAATAGTAGCAACAGCAGGGACTACAGTATCTGGGTCTGTTGATCCATTAGTTGAAATATCTAAAATATGTGCACTAAACGGGATATGGCTACATATTGATGCTGCAATAGGTGGTGTTTTTGGACTTTCAGATAGTACTAGATCCTTAGTTGATGGATTAAAATATGCAAATTCAGTAACCATAAACCCACAAAAAATACTCGGTATAGCAAAGACTTCTTCTATACTTCTTGTATCCAAAGGCCAAGATTTGTCTAATTGCTTTTCAACAGGTTACCCATATTTATCGGAGTCTTCAAACTGTGCCTTTAATGGAGGGGAGATGACTATACAAGGTTCAAGATCAGCGGAAATATTAAAGCTTTGGTTGGGTTTAAGGCAATTAGGCGAAGAAGGCATTTCGTCTATTCTAGAAAACTGTATTACTAGAAGAATCTATCTTGAGAAAAAACTCAGGAATGATATTTTTAAAATTATAAGAGGTCCTTTACACATAATTTCATTTCGACCGGCAAATTTCAATGAAGAGCAGACAGAATTATGGTCATTAAAAACTAAACAAGAATTATTGAAAAAAAAATTTATGCTTTCAAGACCATTTCACAATGGCAAATATTATCTAAAGGCTGTTTTGGGCAATCCATATACTACTTTTGAGCACCTTGATCACTTAAGTAATATATTAAATTCATCGGTAGATAGTTTTTTAAATGAATAATAAAAAAATTATCGCTATAGTTACTTGTATATTTTCTATCTTGATTGGTGTTTCTTATCTGATATTAACTGTTTTACTAGATTCAAGAGGTCCTATACTTCCTCCTCCTCCTGAAGCATTTGGTGAGGTGGCAATTCTTTTTTATTATTTTCTCTGATTGGCTCAATGACCTTTTCAAATGCAATTTGCATAAATTTTCTTAGATTGTTTTCACGACTATTTAGTTCAAAATGATATTGAACAACTTCTTGAATGCCACCATCACCCCAATCTTGATCTTGGCTGAAATATGTTATAAAGCTTTGCCCAGCTATTCGTGTTAACCAAGCAGCTGATATGCCTTGAATAACTCTTGAAAGAAGTATTGTTGGTAAAGTTACACTTAAAGCATTACTGATAAGAGAGACACCACTTTTTATAATACCTAGACCTCCCAATGTTTTGCCTACAGATAAGGCCAACTCTTTTGCTCGTTTTTTTGTGAGTGATAATCCATATATCTTGGCAATTTCCATAACCATTTGTCCATTGACAGCCGCTGCTCCTAAAAGGTCGATACCGGGCAAAGGAGTAATTGCAACAACTCCACTACTTATCCAAGCATATTTATCTATGCAACTTAAGGCATTATTCTTGCGTTGATTATTCAATAACCTTTTCCCAGATAATCCTAATGATTGGCACTGCAATAAAATATTATCTGATATTAGATCTTCACCCTCTTCTTGCAAAATTGTGGCGATCCTTGTAATTAGGCTGCCAATTTCTGGTTGGGGCTGAATAGGATTATTGCCAGGTCTAGGAATAGACTGTGGTGATGCTGAGGTTGCAACTATATTATCAGGTAAAACTAAGTTGTAAGTTTTGTTTCTTATTAACCTTAAAAGTCTATCAATTTCATTTTGACCTCTTAAATCAGATTTGTTTAATACTATTAATAACTTTTTCCCAGCTTTTGAAAGACTATTTATTAATTCTGCTTCTACTGATCGTAAATCATTGTCTACCACAATAATTATTAAATCTGCTCTACTAGCTCTTAACAAGGAATCTTTCTTTCGTGATTTGCCTAGTTCCCCACTCTCGTAAATTCCTGGTGTATCTATTATTTTTATAGATCTATCGAGTCCTCTGAGGCTAAGCTTGTAAGTATAACTTTTGTCTGTAGTTCCATGATCTGGACCCACATCACCGACAATTTCTTTAAGAAGAGATCTTACAATTGATGTTTTCCCGGTTGATCCAGTTCCAAAAACTACAATAATAATATCACCTCTCGCCAAATCTTTTTCTATTCTTTCTTTTTCTTTTAAAATAGAAGTTAGTTCTACTTTGTTTTGTATTTGTTCTATTAATCTATCTATACTATGAAGACTTTTTTTTGCTGCCAACCTTTTATTCTTTGGTATATAGTTAACAAACCTTCTTTTATTAGGTTTGTATAAATATTTGCGAATTAACTGTCTAAACCATTTTAACCCTTTTAAATTTATAATTAAAGTAATGAGGACTAACAATATTAAAATAGACTGTAAATTTATTAGATTAATTAGAGCTGAAATTATTGAAGATAGTATAAGTAGTAGAAAGATCAAAAGACTTATTAAAAGCCATCTCCTAGAGGATTTCATGATTTAGTGTTTAATAATATTTCTATGATTAGATTTAACTAAATTATCATAGAGTATGAATAAAATGCCAATATTTATATATATATCAGCAAGGTTAAATATTGGAAAGTTTAATATCGTTATATTTATAAAGTCTATAACATATCCATATAGCCAACGGTCTAGACCATTTCCTAGACTGCCAGCTAAAAGAAAAACTAAGCCAATCTTTAGTTGATGACTAATGATATTTTTAAGGAATATAATTAGAATTAGAATGATAGAAATAATAAGACTTACAAATTTTAGAAGTAATGGAAAACTTTCGAAAAGGCTAAATGCTGCCCCATAGTTTTTTACCAAGGTAAAGTGAATTAGACTTGGTATTATTTTAAGATCTTCGGCATTTTGCATGAAATTACTTATTAATACTTTGCTAAGTAAATCAAATGAGAATAACATTAATGTTATAAGGAATAGATTCTTTCTTTTTAAGATTATAAAATACATTAGATTATTAGTAAGGCTCTAAAAATCTTTGCCAACAAAGCGATTGCTGGACATAATATTATTTGAAAAGGTAAAGGAGAAAGTGAATATAGATAAACTGTTTTAACTAGGTCTAAAGAAAACAGTGTCGTTATTGTACCAATTAGTATATAAATAATACCAGTAAAATGAATAGTAACTAATCCTATGAATGCGATTAATGTCAAGCTGTATATACTCTTCTTTTTGGGAGATGATAAATTACTACATATCCAAGTGGCTGGAATAAAACCTAATAAATAACCAAAGTCTGGTGTCATTAAATATCCGGTACTTCCACCTCCATGAAAAACTGGCATAAAGAATATCCCTATAGTCAAATAAGCAATGCAAGCTATTAGAGCACTTCTAAAACCACAAACTAATGCTGTAAATAGTAGACCAGCTATTTGTAAGCTGCTTGGTAAATCAACTACTCTTAGCGTTAAATCTGATCGTGGGATTAAAATAGCAGATTGAATCATGCCACCTATAAGAATAGTCAATAGGCCTGTTACTGAAGCAATTATGGTCAGCAGAGCTTTCAAGTAAAAAAATCTGTTGGTACCATATTGCAATATTTGTAGATATTACGCTACTTTAATTACCTAATTAACATTAAAAAAGGTTTTAATTTCTTAGATCAGTTGTGATTGTAGATTATCCCTAAGTATATAGAAAAACTTTCTAAATCAATGTCCTACAATATTGGCGATAAGGTTTCTCTTAGAGTGGCTTTGCCTTATTTGAAAACTTCTGATCCTATGCCTATGCTTAGACCCTCTGATTTAGTGACTATGGATGAACACGGTATTATTATCGGAATACGCGGAACAGATATCTTAGAAGTGAAATTTCGTAGAGGAACTTTTCTTATTCCTTTAACTCATCTTGCGATTGCAAATAATCATGATTGACTTTACTCCTATGCTTTCTCTCTAATACTATTAATAACTGCTTTAGGCCCACTTAGGCTTATAAAAGGGTTCCTTAAATATTTTTGTGCAACATCTAATATCTCTAGGCTAGTAACTCCTTGCATTCTTGCTAGACAGATATCATCATGATCGTCGGGCATTTTAAATCCTAAAAGAATTGCTTTCCTTTCTGCCTTCTGACCAATCGTTTGGGAATTTAATGCATAGTTTCCTTTTAACTTGGCCTTCGCAAGATGTAACTCCTTTGATGTAAGAGGTTTTTCTAAAACCTTATTGAGGATTGATTTTATTAGAGTAAAAGTAAGAATAGCCTTCTCTGTCGTTGTGGATGCGTGAATTAAGAAAGGTGTATGATATTCGAAAATGGGGTTATATATACCGGCATCATATGTAACACCAAAATCTTCCCTTAATACCTTAAATAAAACACTTGACATTCCATTGCCAAGATGACTTGCAAGTAATCTCAATATCAAATCGTCTTGATGGTTGTGCGAAACAGTTTTATGTCCGTACATTATTGTTACTTGAGATGTTTGGGTTTCATGTAAGACAATTCTAGGTAAAGTAGTTTCTATTATGTTATTCATTATCTGAGATTCTTTTTTTATGAATCGCTTTCTGTCTGCTAAAATAGAAAAATTATTCTCTATAAAACTTTGTGATAATAAATTAGAGTCAAAACCAGATATTACTAGATACTTGTCTCTATTCTTTACTATATTTGACAAATTATATAGGTCATTTCTAGTTATATTACTTATATCCTTATCTAGGCCTATAGGATCATATTTGTAAAATGTATCAGCAAATGCTATTTTTCTCCAGTTGTTAAATGCAACTTGAAAATGATTTTCTTTCTGACGTTTAATAGTTTGCATGGTTAATTGCCTTTCAAGTGAAATTTGATCACTGTCTAGATGTGGACTTTGTATCATGTCAACTATCAAAGGTAAGAGTTTTTCTTTATCCTCTGTATTACATTTTAGACTTATAAGTAAGCCATCTTCATTTACATCAGATCTTAATACTGCTCCACAACTTTCAATCATATCTGCAAAATCAGAAGTATTATAGTCACCACAACCTCTGGTTATTAATGATGCATAAAAGTTGTGAATCCCAATCTTGGTTTTAGGGTCTTTTCTGCTACCTTCTCTTATCCATAACCTAGCTTCTATAAACCCAGGACTATATTTATAATCTAAAATAAGTTTATTTAGTTGCACTGCTCTATTTTGGATTAGCAATTAAAGTAAACCTATTATTCTGTACTAATTCTTTTAATAAAGTCTTTTGTAGTTCGGTGGCATTCCATTCATTTATAAGTTCTAATGGATACAAAAGCTTTTGACTCCTTTCCCAAAGAGTATTATAGCCATTTATTGATGATACTTGGCTTGGTTTTTCTATATTAAATCTTAGAGAATTGGATACTATCTTTTTTGCTTTTATTAATTCACTGTCATCAATCAGCCCTTGACTTAAATCTATTATAACTTTATTGATCTCTTGTTCTACTTTGTCTATATCCTTTTCGGAGCAGGAGGCCTCTAGTATTATTAATCCTCCTTTTTCTAGTGTTGTTATGTCTACTTCTATTGATTCTACTAATCTTAACTCTTCTCTTAATTTTTTTACTAATCTACTTTGCCTACCTTCCGCAAGTAAGGCACATAACAATTCTGCACCTATCACCATTTTTTGATTTAAAGCAGGAACCAAAGGCCAAGCTATATTTATTCGAGACAGTTGAAGTCTAGAAACTTTTATTTCTTCTCTTCCTGGATGAAATTTATGATCATTTGTAAATTGAGAAAGAGGTTTATTCTTAAGACCATTTATTTTGTTTGTAAAATCACTTGAATCTATTAGTTCTTCAATATTGATGGGTAAGTTGCCAGCAATCGAAAGAGTTATATTATCTGCTGTGTAATATCTATTGTGAAAGCTTTTCATTTGTTTAATAGTAATCTGATTGATACTATGTGAAATACCAAGAATCGGTCTTCCATAAGGTTGTTTTTGCCAACAATTTTCTAGGAGTCTTTGAAAAATTATTTCTTCTGGATTGTCATTATGTTGAGCTATTTCCTCTAAAACGACTTTTTTTTCTAAGTCAAATGATTGTTTTTCTAATAAAGGGTTGAATATTAAATTACCTAATAGATTTAACGCTTTAAGTAATTGATCACAGGGTATTACTACATAATAATGAACTTCATCATATCCTGTTGCAGCATTGCTAATGCCACCTAGGCTTTCAATCTTTAAATCAAATTCACCTTCTTTGAGTTCGCTACTTCCTTTAAAAACCATATGTTCTAAAAAATGAGCAAGGCCTTCTTCGCCAGGTCCTTCAAAGAAACTACCAGCTTTACACCAAAGATCTATGGCAGACATTGTTGTGCCTGGCATATTTACTGCTATGCAGTTGAACCCGCTCTCATGAACCCATTTTTTAGTAGACGGTTCTTCAATCAATTTCTTTTTTTCCCAAATAATGTTCCATTCTGTTCCTTTTTCGCATATTGTTTAGGACTTGTCTATTTTATTTTCTTCTGGAATCCCTTTTAGACTCAGTTGCAGGACTCATAAGGCAACAAATCAAAGAGCTGAAAGATATAGCTGTGATGGACTTGGATCCAACGCTAAAGAATATTTATGGGAAATTAGAAGGTGACGAATTGTTCATAATTAATGAAGTCTTTAAGGCTAGGGGTTTTCGAAAAATTCATATTGAGATAGCAAAATTTGGTTCCTCCTTAGATATATTACATGCAGTTTTTTTCCCTGACCCTAGATTTGATTTGCCCATTTTTGGTGTTGATATAGTCTCTTCTTTAGATGTCGTATCAGCCGCTATAGTAGATTTATCTCCAGTTGATGAGAAGTTATCTACGGTTTTAGAGGATAGTTTAAGGGAAATTTATATACCAGATTTTAGAGTTGTAAGAAAGCTTCCTGAATGGGGAGATATATTTTCTCCTTATGTTGTATTTATTAAGCCTTCTAATCAGCTTGAATCAGCCTTATTCCTTGATGTCATAAGGCAATATTTAGGTGTTATAATTAATCATTCACTTTCAATAGATCCAAATTCTTTAGAATCACCTATTACTATAGAAAGATATAAAAGACAGCACTATTATTGTCAGCAACAAAAATGCAACGACAAAACACGAAATGTATTAGCAAAAATATTTGGCGACTCTTGGGCAGACAAATATATAGAACTTGTTCTTTTCGATTGCCCGTCAGACATCAATCAAATATTTTGAATCCCCTTGGCTTTTGTTTAACAAGCCTCTTTATTGTTTTCGTTAATCTGGTTGGACTTCGGGTTACAGTAAATATGTCTAAGGCCGAAACACTATTAAATATAGACAAAACTATAGAATCTGTTGCTGCCTTAGGCCAATTAACTCCAACTGGTGAGACAAGATTATTGGCAGCTCCTTTACTTAGGAATGGCTCAATGCCTAGGATATCAGAATTGCTTGTAGGAGAAGGAGATCAGGTCATAGTCGGACAGATTTTAGCGATATTTGATAATAGAAAAAGAGTGAAAGCAGATTTAGAACTTTCAAGAACTAGACTCAATACAATTGAGAGCAATATTATTTTTCAAATTGATAAAATTTCTAGGTATGAACAGGCAACATTGGAAGGTGCCTCACCTGTTTCACTTTTGGAAGAAATGAAGGATAATTTAATAAGATTAAAAGGTAAAAGAGATGAGATTATCTCTGAAATAAATGGTCTTAATATTGATCTAAGTTATACAGAACTAAAAAGTCCCATAAATGGAATAGTCCTTAAAGTTAATTATCGTACTGGAGAAAGGCCAGCAGAAGATGGTGTTCTGCAAGTTGGGAGTAATAATCTGATGGAAGCTTTGATAGAAGTTTATGAATCAGATATAAATAGAATTCAGTTGGGTCAAAGTGTCATATTAACAAGTGAAAATGGAGGCTTTCAAGGACAATTAATTGGAAGTGTTAAGCAAATAAGCCCGCAAGTAAGACAACGAAAAGTTCTGTCTACTGATCCAACTGGAGATGCTGATGCCAGAATTGTTGAAGTTAGAGTTAATTTGGACAAGAACTCTTCCCAGAAAGTTACTCGTTTTACTGGCATGAAAGTAATTGCTAGATTTCAACCTAACTGAATGTGAAATATATACACCAAAGAAGAATACCTTTGTCATGGCTTTTGTTGTCCCGTCAGCCTTTAAGACTTTTGGTTGCTCTGAGTGGCATTTGTTTTGCGGGAATTCTTATGTTTATGCAATTAGGTTTTAGGGATGGACTCTTCGATGCAAGTGTCACAGTTCATAGATTATTTGATGCCGACCTAGTTCTAATGAGCCCTCGTTCTATGAGCTCAATAGCAATGAGTGGCTTTCCAAGAAGGAGACTTGTGCAGGCAATGGCTCATAAAGATGTTGTTGGTATTAGCCCTGTGAATTGGAACTTCCTTCTTTGGCGAAATCCTGAAACTCTTTCAACTAGATCTATTCTTGCATTAGGTTTTGAACCTAATGATCCTTTGCTGACTAATCCCACTTTTGCTAAAAAAGCTCAGTTGTTAAAAAATGAAGGAAGAGTTCTTTTTGATGAGCTTTCAAGGGAGGAATTCGGACCTATAAAAAGTTGGTTCAATCAAGGAAGGATTGTTGAAAGTGAGGTTGCTGGAAAAAGAGTCAGAGTTGCAGAACTCGTAAGCTTAGGCCCTTCTTTTGGAGCAGATGGTAACTTAATTACTAGTAGAGAAACCTTCCTTAAATTATTACCTACAAACCCTCCAGGAAGTATTGAAATTGGTTTGATACGTTTAAAAAATAATGCTAACCCTGAGAATGTAGCTGCTTCATTAAGATATAACTTGCCTAATGATGTGAAAGTTCTAACACATAAGGAATTTATAAACTTTGAAAAAGATTATTGGAAGAATAGTACTTCGATTGGATTTATATTTTCATTAGGTGCAGCTATGGGCTTTATTGTAGGCTGTGTAATCGTCTATCAAATCTTATATAGTGATGTTAGTGACCATTTGCCTGAATATGCTACTTTATTGGCTATGGGGTATAAATTAAAATCATTATCAGGAGTAGTGGCTAGAGAAGGAATTATCCTTGCTGTTTTAGGCTATTTACCAGCCTATTTAAGCGGTAATGCACTATATGCGATAGTAAGAAGTTCTACTAAGCTTCCAGTTGCTATGGACACTGAGAGGGCCTTATTAGTATTTTTACTAATATTATCTATGTGCATGGGTTCAGCTTTATTAGCCATGCGAAGATTGGTTGATGCAGACCCAGCCGATATCTTTTAATTATTACTAATATTTAATGTCAAATGCCGATAAATTAATCAATAATTTATTTACTGTAGATGTGAAAGGTGTTAGTCATTGGTACGGCAAGGGTGATATGCGCAAAAAAGTTTTAAATTCTATTTCAATGCAAATTAGGCCCGGAGAAGTTGTTTTGCTTACTGGCCCATCGGGCTGTGGTAAGACAACTTTATTAACTTTAATTGGAGCTTTAAGAAATATTCAAAAGGGTGATTTATTTGTCTTTGGTCACGAGTTACGTAATTCATCAAGGAAAACACGTCAAATTTTAAGGAGAAATATAGGAATGATTTTTCAAGGCCATAATTTATTGAGATGTTTGACGGCTGAACAAAATGTACAAATGGGTTCAGATTTGTTAAATGGTTATTCTTATCGTGCTCGACGAAATATGGCCAAGGAGTGGTTACGAGAAGTAGGCCTTTCTGACCATTCGAAAAAATTACCTCATGATCTTTCTGGAGGCCAAAAACAAAGAGTTGCAATCGCAAGAGCATTAGCTGCTCAACCAAAACTTCTATTAGCAGATGAACCTACAGCAGCACTTGACAGTGTTACTGGACGTGAAATTGTTTCATTGCTCAAAAGACTAGCTTCAGATCAAGGTTGCTCTGTCTTAATGGTCACTCATGATCCCAGGATTTTAGATGTAGCAGATCGTCTCTTAAAAATGGAGGATGGCACAATATTGCCCTCTTATTGAGTAGATTAGAATTACTTTTATTAATTTAAAAAATGTCAAAGAGAAGAAATCTTAAAAAAGAGAAGCATGAGAGAAATAGGGCTTATGCAAGAAAGTTTAAAAAACGTAAATTAAGGTCAGCAGGTGAAGGAGCAGGTAATGGAGTAACAGGCACTGCTAATAATGGAGGAGCCGCTGATTGATTTTATATCTATATTTAACTTTCTAAGCTTATTAAAAAAAACACTCTTATCACTTATTGATTAATCATATGTTTATAAGTGTTGTTATACCTACTTATAATCGACTTCCTATTTTGAAGAAGTGTTTGTTGAGTCTTGAAAAACAGCACATATCTAGTCATATCAATGGATATGAAGTAGTTGTTGTTGATGATGGATCTACAGATAATACAATAGAATATCTTCAAGTTGAAAAGAGTAACTATCCTCATTTGAAATTAATACATCAAGAGCATGCTGGTCCAGGCCAAGGAAGAAATAAGGGTGTTGAGAATTCACAAGGCGATGTAATTATATTTATAGATAGTGATCTCGTGGTAAATCCACATTTTCTTACTTCTCATGCCAATTCCCTGTTAAAAGCTTGGAATAAATATACTACTAAAAAGCTTTTTACTTATGGAGCAGTAATAAATACTTCTAATTTTACTAATCCAGAAAGTGAATCATATAAACTCACGGATTTGTCTTGGGCTTATTTTGCAACTGGTAATGTTGCCATAGATAAAGATGTTCTTCTTCAATCTGGTTTATTTGATCCTGCTTTTAAACTCTATGGATGGGAAGATTTAGAATTAGGTGAACGCCTAAGAACAATGGGCGTAAGACTAATTAAATGCCCAGAAGCCAAAGGATATCATTGGCATCCTGCATTAAAACTAAGTCAAATATCAGACCTAATTAGAATAGAGAAAGAACGAGCAAAGATGGCTCTTGTGTTTTATCAAAAACATCCTACATTACGAGTTAGATTTATAACTCAATTCACTTATCTTCATAGGTTTATATGGGAGATTTTGACATTAGGAGGAATGATTAATATAAGAACATTATATCCTATTTTAAATATTTTAATTAAAAGGGGATATTCGGGCATTGCCATGGAGATTCTTAGGATTCCACTCAATTTAATAGGTGTTCGAGAAATATTTCGTGAAGCTCATAGGCTAGGAATACGTTGATGTACATTTTTTGTTAGATTACACAAGTAAACAAAAACCACACACTTGACTGTTTCGGGTGAGCAAGCAAAAGGACTTTTTTTAAAGAAATTTATCTTGCTTCCCTGTCAGGTGGAGGCTAACCCGAAACCTCTTAAACATGGCTGTAGTAACTCTTTCAGAGATGATGGAGGCTGGTGCACATTTTGGTCACCAGACTCGTAGATGGAACCCAAAAATGTCTCGCTACATTTACTGTGCGAGAAATGGTGTACATATTATTGATCTTGTAAAAACTGCTGTATGCATGAATAATGCATATAAATGGACTAGAAGTGCTGCAAAAAGTGGAAAACGTTTTTTATTTGTAGGTACAAAAAAACAAGCTTCAGAAGTTGTTGCTCAGGAAGCTTTAAGGTGCGGAGCATCCTATGTCAATCAAAGATGGTTAGGTGGCATGTTGACAAACTGGACAACAATGAAGGCTCGTATAGACAGATTAAAGGATCTTGAAAGGATGGAATCAAGTGGAGCCATAGCTATGCGTCCTAAAAAGGAAGCATCAGTATTGCGCCATGAATTAGAAAGACTTCAGAAATATCTTGGTGGTTTAAAAGGAATGAAAAGACTTCCTGATGTTGTTGTTTTAGTAGATCAAAGAAGAGAATCTAATGCTGTTTTAGAAGCAAGAAAATTAGATATACCTTTAATTTCAATGCTTGATACTAATTGTGACCCAGATTTGTGCGAAGTTCCAATTCCTTGTAATGATGATGCTGTACGTTCTGTACAGTTGATATTAGGTAGATTGGCAGATGCAATTAATGAAGGCAGGCATGGAGGTAATGATCAAAGACAAGGAAATAGGAATAGATAAATATTAATTTTCTTTTTCTCTAGATTAAATTCTCATCTTAATTTAACCCACTCTAATTAATTTATTTCATTATCAAAATGCCTGAAATAACAGCAAAACTCGTTAAGGACCTCAGAGATAAGTCTGGGGCTGGAATGATGGACTGTAAGAAAGCACTTGCTGAAAGTTCAGGTGACTTAACTAGAGCAATCGAATGGTTAAGGCAAAAAGGTATAGCAAGCGCAGAAAAGAAATCTGGCAGGGTAGCTGCAGAAGGAGCTATTGGTACGTATATACATACTGGAGCACGAGTAGGTGTTTTATTAGAATTAAACTGTGAGACGGATTTTGTTGCTAGAGGGGATTTATTTAAAGGTCTTCTAAGAGATTTAGCGATGCAAATTGCAGCTTGCCCAAATGTTGAATATGTGAATATTGATGAAATACCAGAACATATAGTTGAGAGAGAAAAGAAGATTGAGATGGGACGAGACGATTTAGAAGGTAAGCCAGATCAGATCAAAGAAAAGATTGTAGAAGGTAGAATAGGTAAAAGGCTCAAAGAGATTACATTGTTAGAGCAACCATTTATAAAGGATAGTGCGTTAACTGTTGAACAATTGGTTAAGCAGGTTGCAGGGCAAATTGGGGAGAATATACGACTAAGAAGATTTACAAGATATACCCTAGGTGAGGGAATTGAATTAGATCAGGTTGATTTCGCTGAAGAAGTTGCCTCTATTTCAAAAAATTAATATCATATTATTATTAGTGACAGGCAGTTGGATTCTCAATCTCAGCTAGAACTTTTAAGAGAACAGGGCAAATCATTTCGACCTAAAATCTATTCATCTTATGAATTATATTTAAAAAATTTGCGAGAAATTCTTGCTTCATCTGTTCAAAACTCAATTTTAAAACTTATAAGTATAACTTCCACAGATTTATCAGACTTGCCTGATTTAGAACATCAAAATTCATTTCAAGTAAATATTTCAAATATTATTTCTAATAACATATCACTTTTGACTATCGAAAATCTCTTAGAAGTGGCGAAAAGTATAGAAAATGAGCAGCATGAATTACTAGAAAAGGCAAAGGAAGCAATGACGCAAGCTATTAATAAGAAAGAAGAAAACCTAGATCAACAAGATGGTTTAGAAAAGTCTGTTGATATTTCTCTAGACTTACCTATATATTCCAAAATCAATCAAGAATCATGGAGTAATGATCTAGATGAACATAAAAATCAACATGTAAACCTTGAATCTAATCATAAACAAAATTCAAACTTCCTTAAATTAAACATTGATGAATATTTGAATGATGATCTAGATTCATTGAACTCCAAATATAAAGATATTGATGTTCAACAGTATGAGCAAGTTACATCTAATCAACCTTTGGATGAACCTAAGCCTAAAAAGAACCGATTTATCAATTCTATATTCTCATTTGCAGGAAGATCTTTCAGACACAATTTCACACCCAATGATGGAAAACTCGATAAGTCTACAATTTCTGAAGAGGAAAACATTCCAAAGCAAATAGATAATACACTTCAAGACAAGTTAAGTATTGACTCTAATCATCCTGAATATCCACAAGAGTTATTATATTGGTTGGACTCTATAGATTTAGCACTTCAAAGAAGACTAAGGAATTTGTCCCATGTAATCAATATTGAATTATTGAGAGCAGGTTTTATAAATAATTTTATACCTACTAGCTTATTAGATGCAATTATTTCTGGACAAATTCAAACTGTAGATAGCCCTCCTAATCTAATGAGATTAAAAATACCTTTTCAGGATCATTCTCAGACTAATATTATTGAAATTTATGGTATTTTTATTAGTCCTTCGGAATTAGAATTTGAAGATTTTAAGTTGAGACAATGTCGTTCCAATGTCCTACTTCATAGGAATGTGTTGAATGGACTAGTAAAAAAAGAAGTTTATTGGAAAAATCGTCATTTAGAAACTTCACTTAGAAATAATTGGTGGAAGAATAAATCTTCTAACTCTGCTTAAGATATTCTGGATAGGTAATATTATCAATAACATAATATCTCTAATTAGGTTAATTCAAAAAGCATTAACATTTGAGGCTGAAAATAATTTTATTAATATGCAAGGAAGAAAGCTTCTATTTAATGAGTTTATATTTCAAGAATTAAATACCCTAATACCTCTTCTTAATAAGTATACAAGTGTAGATAAACTATCTTATTCGAAAGATCAATTTGGAGACTATGGATCCTTGTCAGTAAGCTCAAGGAGGAGGTTAGTTGTTGACACACGCAAACTTTTACATTCTTTAGAACACTCATTTATAAGGAAAGAAAAGTCAACTTATCCAAAATTAAACTTGAACCGTGAAAACTATTCTCAAACAAAGATTCAGAAATCGCTGACACTTCTTTCAAGGATAGAGAATATTCATGGTGTAGGAATCAAAACCTCTGAAGCTTTCTCCAGACTTAATATATTTACTGTACAAGATTTAATTCTCTATTTTCCAAGGGATTATATTGACTACAGTCTTCTCAAAAGGATTTCAGAATTAAAACCTGATGAACCCGCTACAATAGTTGCTACTGTAAGAAGGTGCTCTTCATTTATTAGTCAAAAGAAGAAAAATATTTCTATATTAGAAATACATTTGTTTGATTTAAGTGGAAGGATTAAAGTTACAAAATTCTTTACTGGTAGGATTTCTTCTAACATTTCTTTCTTAAAGAAGCAACAATTATTATATCCCATTGGCAGTACTGTTGCTGTTAGTGGCTTGGTTAAGCAAAGTCAATATGGGAAAACATTCAAGGAACCTATAATAGAAGTCTTGCCCTCAAGTTCATCTACTGTTAAATCAGAGAAAATAGGTAGATTATTACCATTATATTCTTTAACTTCTGGAATTACTTCAGATAAGATTTCACAACTAATAACTAATATATTACATTTAGTAAGTAGTTGGCCAGATTGTTTATCTAAGTTACAGCAAACTAATCTTTCACTAATTCCAATTAATCAAGCTTTATCTCTTATTCATAGGCCTACTAATCTTAAAGAACTATCGCAAGCAAGAAAAAGGATTGTCTTCGATGAATTTTATCTTTTACAATTACGCCTGCTAATGATGAAATATAAACTAAAGCAAGAGAAAGCTCCGTCATTACTCACTGAAAATAATGAAACTAATCTTGTAAGCAATCTAATTAATATTTTACCTTTTACTTTAACAAAAGCTCAAAAAAGAGTTTTCAGGGAGGTTGAAAATGATCTGAAACTTGGTGCACCAATGTCACGCCTTGTTCAGGGAGATGTTGGTAGTGGCAAGACAGTAATAGCAATTCTTACTCTATTGGTAGCTGTTCAAGCCAAATGGCAAGGAGCCTTAATGGCTCCTACTGAAGTTTTAGCTCAACAACATTTTAAGAATTTGTGCAAATGGCTTCCAGAATTACATGTAACAGTTGATTTGTTAACAGGTTCAACAACTATTAAAAAGAGAAAGCAAATATTACAGGATCTTTCTACTGGCAATCTAAACATCATTGTAGGAACACATGCCTTGATAGAAGATGTTGTTAAATTTCAAAGATTAGGTGTTGTAGTTATCGATGAACAACACAGATTTGGAGTAAATCAAAGAAATAAACTTTTAAATAAAGGACTACAACCTCACCTTCTAACTATGACAGCGACGCCAATACCTAGAACTTTATCTTTGTCTGTTCATGGTGATTTAGATGTTAGTCATTTAGATGAATTGCCACCTGGACGTAAACCTACAAGGACTAGTTTAATCTTAAGTAAAGAACGATATAAAGCTTATGATCTAATAAAGGAACGTGTTTTAGATGGTGAACAAATTTACTATGTTTTACCTTTAGTACAGGAATCAGAAAAATTAGATCTCCGATCTGCTATTGATGTATTTAATGAACTATCCACTGAGATATTTCCTGATTTACATGTTGGTTTATTACATGGCAAGCTAAACACTAGAGAAAAGGAATCTGTATTAGAAAAATTCAGCAATGGTCAAATTTCAATACTTGTTTCAACAACAGTAATTGAGGTTGGGCTTGATGTACCAGAAGCAACTTTAATGATTGTAGACAATGCTGATCGTTTTGGATTGTCACAATTGCATCAATTGCGAGGACGTGTAGGCAGAGGTGGCAAATCTTCAGAATGCATACTTATTTCTTCCAGTAATAATTCTGATGCTAGAAAGAGGTTAGATGTTTTAGTTAAATCGAACGATGGTTTTGAAATATCAGAAATTGATTTACGATTACGTGGACCTGGTCAAGTACTTGGCACAAGACAATCAGGTTTACCAGATTTTTCCCTGGCAAATTTGATAGACGATATATCAATTTTAGATTTAGCCAGAGAAGAAGCTATTAAGTCACTCAAGGAAGACCCTGCTTTAAGAAACAACCAAACACTCATGAAAATTGTAAGTAACCATAACACTAGATTCACAGAAGAGACTCAATTAAATTAAATGGATTTTCCACATAAACTGTCTTAGCTGAGACTGCCCTGAGACCAAGCTGAGAATTTTACCCATCCTTTTGTATAGTAAGGAACATTTTTAAGTTATTTCTTTCAGTTTATGTGGCTTTATAAAAACATATTACCATTTTATTAAATGCATAAAATAGTAATATTTTCAATTGTTTTGACGGTCAAATAATATAAGAAATTGTGAATTTCAAAATTTTACAAAATTGTTAAAATATAAAAAAATTACTGAATGAAAAATAATTGAAAGCTGTTTAAAAAACGCCTAACGAGACCGTTCCTGTGGAAAAGATATGATTAACTGTGGAAACCTGCTTGATGAATTAATCAACAAATGCCTTCACTAAGACCCTGGAATGAAATCAAGATAATTGATTCTGGAGAGGCGCTCGAAGAGATTCCTGCAAAATTCAAGAAATTAGATCCGCATCCATATCTTGCCTTAGGTGCTCCCTATGGCAAATACCTTAGTCCATGGTTTTTAAGGTCCAATGTCCTTTTGCGATTAGGACAAGCTCAGTTTTATTTGAAAGAATTGAATAAAAACTACAAACTTGCAATATTTGATGCGTTTCGTCCTGTTGAAGTTCAGGCATATATGGTTAATCATGTGATTAACCAAAAATGCAATGAAAAAAAATTAGATCCAGCAGATACAACTAATTCAGAATATATTCAATTAGTAGAAAATGTAAATAACTTTTGGGCTGCACCTAGTTATGATTTAACCAATCCACCACCTCATAGTACTGGTGCTGCAATAGATTTGACTATAGCTGATGAATTAGGCCCCATAGATATGGGAAGTGATATCGATGAGATTGGTGATGTTGCTTGTCCTCATTATTTTCAAAAATATAAAAACAAATTAGCTGAATTCCATTTACGAAGAATGCTTTTGAAAGACGTAATGCTTAGGTCTGGATTTGTACAACATCCGAATGAATGGTGGCACTTTAGTTATGGAGATCAATTATGGGCATGGCTAACAAAATCTAGTTATGCAATTTATGGTAGATGTTTTGCAGTTCCTAGTAATTCGTAGATAACTTCATCGCCGATATTATTAATATGATCACCAAAGGTAATCTTTTTAGCATTCCTTCGCCAATTTATAAATAATGGTTCTAAGTAGAATTCCATATCTTTGAGTGACATCTTTTGCAAATAAGGCTTAGCTAATCGCTGTAAGTTACTACTTCCTCCAAGCCATAATTGGTATTGATCTACACCACTACCTACAAGAGCAAGTTCAGCCATATATGGTCTTGCACATCCATTAGGGCAACCAGTCATGCGAACTAATATTGATTGATTAATCTTTAGTCTATTTAACTGACTCTTGATTCTAACTAAAATATCAGGTAATGCTCTCTCGGCTTCTGTTATAGCAAGACCACAGAGTGGCAATGCAGGACAGGCTAATGCATGCCTTTTTATATCTTCTATTTCACTAGGTCTTCCTAGTCCAATGTTATTCAACTCAACTTCTATAGAATTCCTTTGGTATGATCCAATATTACATAATAATATATCTTGGTTTGGTGTTAGGTTTATCACTAGTTGATATTTATCCACAATATCGGCTAATTTATCTTTAACTTTCTTTTCTAGCCTTCCAGACAAAATAGGTATACCTACAAAATAAATATTATTAGATTGTTTATGCCATCCTAAATAGTCTAATAATTTTGTTTTTGGTTCTGCTCTTAATGGATTAATGGCATGATTAAAATATTTAGCCTTAAGCTTTTGCTTGAACCATTTAATACCTTTGTAGTGAATTAAATATTTCATTCGAGCATTTTTTCTTGACCTTCGATTACCAAAATCTCTCTGCAGAGCAACTATTCCTTGAACTAATTCTAGAATATGTTCTGCATCAATATACCCAAGAGGATCTGCAGTTCGAGCAAAAGTTTGCTCAGTATTATGTGTCCTTCCCATCCCTCCGCCAACATACACATTGCAACCCTGGAGCCTACCTTTAGAACTTGTAAAAGCAACTATGCCTATATCTTGAGTCAATAGATCAACGGAATTATCTCCTGGGACGGTGACGGCACATTTAAATTTTCTAGGAAGATAAGTTGATCCATACAGAGGTTCATTCTTATCGCCACTGAAAACACCCTTTTTATTTTGTAAGGACTTTATTGTTGCATCTGTTTTGGAAGATTTGATCCTATATGAGAGATCCCCATTAACCCACAAATCTAAATATGTATCTTCTGCTTTTTTAGGGCTAAGTATATAGGCTATTTTTTCTGCAAGTTCTCTAGCGGCTGGATAACCATCTTTAGTAAATGGAGCTGCTGGTGCCATTACGTTTCTGTTGATATCACCGCAAGCAGCTAGTGTCGAACCCATCGATTTGATAATTGTACTTATGACTTCTTTTAAACTTTCTTTCCTGATTCCATGCATTTGAAATGCTTGTCTAGTTGTTGCTCTGAGTGTGCTATTACCTAATTTATTGGAAAGGTTATTAAGAGCTACAAATAAAGATGGTGAAACCACACCTCCTGGGGACCTTAGCCTAAGCATCATTTGCCAATCTTTGCCTTCACCTTTCTTTCTGTTTTCTCGATCGTCTTGTTGATAACTTCCATGAAATTTAAGTAACTGAACGGAGTCGTTGGTGAAATGGTCACTTTCGTTATTTAACTCATCTAGCAATGGCTGTTGTAGGTATTTGCTGTCAGATTTAAATTGCTCAAATTTAGTACGATCCTCTCCATTTGCTATGCAGGGGTATAGCTTCTCTTCTCCTTTATTGTTTTTTTCTTGATTTCCGTTAGTCACGATTTACTTTCTTAAATTCATTTCATACAAGAATCATACTTTTTTCACTGATTTTTCAATAAAGTGAGAAACAATTAATTTCTTTTCTCTATGCACAATTTCTTATTAGAGATTGGAACGGAGGAATTACCTCCTCATTTTGCAATTGAAGCAGCTCCTCAACTTGAAAAACTTGTGAAATTAGATCTTGATCATAATCGATTAAATTTTAACGAGATTTTTTGCTCTTCGACCCCAAGAAGAATTGTCTTAATAATTCATGGGTTATCAGCGAAGGCTGAGGATGATATTCAAGATATCAAAGGACCTCCCTATGATAAGGCATTTATTGATGGAGTCCCAACTCAAGCAGCAAATGGATTTGCAAGAAGATTTAATCTCTCTGCTGATCAATTAGATAGAATCGATACCCCCAAAGGTCCATTCGCGATAGCGAGAGTTGTTAAGAAGGGAAATTCAGCGCGAGATATTCTTGAATTATCAATACCTCTCTGGATTAAGGGTCTTCAAGGTAAACGATTTATGAAATGGGGCCAAGGAGACTTTCGTTTTTCCAGACCTATTAGGTGGATAGTTAGTTTGTTGGATGAAAATATCATAAGTTTCAACCTTACTGGTTTCGACGATAATGTATTACCTGGGAATATCACGAGAGGCAGTCGACTAAATCAGAATCTATTGAAAGTTTCTTCTGTTAGTGACTATGAATCTCTTTTAAAAGATTCTGGCGTTATTATTAATCGTGAATCTAGAAAGTTAGAAATAAAAAAACAGGTTAATCAAGCAGCTCAATCTCTTGATTCACAGCCGGATATGCCAAATTCACTATTAGAAGAACTAACAGACCTGGTAGAAAAACCTTTGCTAATAGAATGTTCTTTTGATCCATCTTTTCTTACGTTGCCTTTAGAGTTGCTAACTACTGTAATGCGTGTACATCAGAGATATATTCCATTACTATCGACAACCAATTCATATGATCAACTTTCACTAGATTCAATCGGATTGTTAAATTCTAAATTTTTATGTATAAGTAATGGGCTAAAAGACGCAATAGATGTTATCCGCGAAGGAAACGAGAGAGTTATCAAAGCACGCTTTTCTGACGCCAAATATTTTATTGATTTAGATACATCTATTTCAACTTCTACAAGAATATTAGAACTTAAAGAAGTTACATTTACTGAAGGACTTGGTTCTTTATATGATCGAGTAATGCGTATTTCTTGGATCTCCAATAAACTTGCTGATTATTTAGACTTACAAGAGCAACAAAGATTAGATTTAGAAAAATCTTCTTATTTTTGCAAAAATGATTTAGTTAGTAATATTGTCTCAGAGTTTCCAGAATTGCAAGGTGTTATGGGGGCAAAATACTTATTAATTGAAGGTCAGACTAATACAGTTGCTTTAGCTGTTCTAGAACAATATATGCCTACTTATTCTGGAGCAGATTTGCCAAGCTCGTTTATTGGGTCACTACTCTCGATTTCTGATAAAGTGGAATTAATTATAAGTATATTTTCTAAGGGACAGAGACCAAGTGGTTCTTCAGACCCATATGCTTTAAGAAGAGCTGCAAATGGCATTATTCGGATAATAATCAAAAATCAAATAAACATTGATCTATATAATTTGATTAAAGAGTCTGTTTCTTATTGGTCTGATCAATTCCCAGAGGTTTTGTCAAATAACCAACAGACTTTATCTGACCTATATGACTTCTTTAGAACAAGACTATTGTCAACTCTTGAAGAGTTAGATATAGATCCTGACTTGGGATCAGCAGTCGCGGGAGAAACTATAAATATAAATAGAATACTTTCGGACTTAACTGACATCTTTAATAGAGCAAATATTCTTTCAGATTTGAGGAAGAAAGGTACTTTAAAAGAACTTCAGGAAGTAGTAGCTAGAGCAACTAGATTAGCTGAAAACTCAACTCTTGATTCTGAGACTATTAGCTCTAAGAATCTTATTGATATGAATCTATTTGAAAAACAGAGTGAGTTTGATTTATTAGAATTTATCAATGAAATTGAACCTATGACAAAGGATAGTTCATCGTCTGGATATCAGAAACTAGCTCAAAAGCTTTTGTCAGGTTTTGACGTTCTTAAAAACTTTTTCGATGGTGAATTTAGTGTAATGGTAATGGCTGAAGATCAATTGGTAAGAAATAATAGATTAAATCTCTTGGCATTAATAAGAAACCAATCTTCTGTAATTGCAGACTTTAGTCGTATTAGTTGATTAATAAATATGGATTATTTCCTGCCAACTTTTATGCCCCCCTTAATCGTACTGACCTCCAGCATCTTGTTGACTTCAGATTCCTCTCTGACTGCACTAGGAACAGGCTTATATTTTTTTGGTGCTAATGCTCTACCTCGTAAAACTGACCCTAACGTTAAAAATGTCAGTTTTAATTGTTGTAAAGGCTTCATGGCAACAACGGTTTTATATAGATAACTGTCAAAAGTAAGCCTTTGAACATCCATGTCATCACACATTTCTACAAAAGCTTCTCTCGCTCCATCATTTGAATAGAAAATGTTTTGAAGAATTTCTAATACCTTGTATGTTGCGCCATATTTTTTATCCCATTTAGTTATGTATTTCTTAAGGTCATTTTCAGAAGGAATCTTTTTGCCTCCGTCACTAACTAAAACAATTTCTTCAGCGCACATCCTTCCGCTTTTTGCAGCAAAATATATACCTTCTCCAGAGCTTTTGGTTACATAACCAGCTGCGTCTCCAACTAGAGCCATTCTCCCAACAACTCTTCTAGGTCTTGGGTGTTCTGGTATTGGATGAGCCTCTACTTTTATGACTTCGCCATTTACTAATCTCTTTTTCGCTCTTTCTCTTACACCTTCTTGAAGTCCTTTGATAAGTGCCTGGTTTTTCTGCATTGTTCCAGTTCCTACTGCGACATGATCATATTTAGGGAATACCCAACCGTAGAAATCTGGTGAAACATCAGTACCTACATACATTTCTGCCAAATCTTCGTAATATCCCATTTCCTTTTCAGGTAATTTAATTCTTTCTTGAAATGCAATTGCCACGTTATAGTCTCCGGCATCCATGGCTTTAGCTACACGACTATTAGCTCCATCTGCTCCTATGATTACGTCTACTTCTAGTGTTTTTGTTACTCCAGTAGACTCTCCACTTGAGAAATCTGAATAGGTTAGTTTATAGGGTCCTTGTCTCTGAGTACCTGTATCAATTTTAGTAACTAATCCATTTACCAAATTTGCACCAAGCTCCGCAGCTCTATTTCTCATGAAGGCATCCATGACCTCCCGTCTGCACATACCAATATATTCATTATCAGTTTTGCCATAAACCTTATCTAGACTGATATCTACTTCTCTATTAGAAGGTGAGATCATACGCATATTTCGTACTTTCCTATCAATAATTGAGTCTGGCAAATCGAATTCTGAAACCATACATAGGGGTATCGCACCTCCGCATGGCTTGGCATTATCAAGTTTCCTTTCAAAAATCCATGTACTAATTCCTGCTTTTGCAAGAACTTCTGCTGCACAGGAACCACTTGGTCCCCCTCCGATTACTGCTACGCGCAACATCTTTTAAATAAAAGCTTAGATTCTTTTTTAAAACTTACATCTCTACGGCAATTTATGCGCCAACAATTTGCTCAGACCGTTACGATCGAAACAAGAATTATTCCCTTTTGTGAGTCGGTCTGAAAAAAATAGGTCAGTTAATAGCGATGAGATTCCTCTCGCACAAAGATCTTCTACTGTCCGTTCTTCTCAGTTAAAAAAAATAAGATTTCTTTTAAGAGGACTTTTTATTACATTAATTTCATTTTCTTTTTATTTTCTATTTTTTTTTAATAGCGGTCAATTAGTTCTTAAAACACAAAATAACGACATAAAAGCATTAAACACATCTGATATAACCCTTTTAGGCCACTTCCCATATAAAGAGGCCTTAAAGGAAGACCTTATTTCAGTTTATCCAGGTTTGGAGGTCCACAAGGATACTTATAAAGCTTTAACTGAGATGAGCTCAGCTGCGCTAAAAGATGGAATTAAACTTGTTCTCCTAAGTGGATTTAGATCAATAGAACTTCAAAGATCTATATTCTATGAAAGGAAGTCAGCTCGTAATCAAGTAGCAATAGAAAGGGCTAAGGTATCTGCCCCACCAGGATATTCTGAACATAGTACTGGTTTTGCAATAGATCTTGGAGATGGCACCATGCGCCAAACAGATTTTGAAGTTGATTTTGAAAACACACCGGCATTTAATTGGCTTAATAAAAATGCAGCCAGATATCATTTCATACTTTCATTCCCTAAAGGCAATCCTCAAGGGGTAAGTTATGAACCCTGGCATTGGAGATATGAAGGTACTGTGGAAGCCCTTGAGAAATTTAAGAAAGCTAATAACTTATTAATGAAAAAAAGCAAATATGACTAAGCCTTCCTACTTAAAACTACTGAATTTGAGATAATGTTTCGATATAAGCTTTAATGTTTTTTTAATTAATTTTTTTCTTCTTATGATTGCCAAGGCTGAAGCTATTCGAAATATCGCAATAATTGCTCATGTTGACCATGGAAAGACGACATTAGTCGATGCCTTGTTATCTCAATCTGGAATCTTTCGTGATAATGAAGCAATACCTACCTGTGTAATGGATTCAAATGATTTAGAGAGAGAAAGAGGAATTACTATTTTGTCAAAAAATACCTCAGTAGTTTATAAGAATACTCGGATTAATATTGTTGATACTCCAGGTCATGCTGATTTTGGGGGAGAGGTGGAAAGAGTATTAGGAATGGTTGATGGATGTTTGCTGATAGTTGATGCAAATGAAGGACCTATGCCCCAAACAAGGTTTGTTCTAAAAAAAGCTCTGGAAAAGGGTTTAAGGCCAATTGTATTTGTTAATAAAATTGATAGGGCAAGAGTAGATCCAGAATTGGCAGTAGACAAAGTCCTAGATCTTTTTATTGAATTAGGAGCAGATGATGATCAATGTGATTTTACTTATTTGTTTGGTAGTGGTTTAGGAGGTTTTGCTAAGCCTGATATGAAAACTGATAGCGAAGATATGAAACCTTTATTTGAATCAATACTTAGAAATGTTCCTCCGCCTGTAGGAGATCCGAATAAACCATTACAACTACAAATAACCACTTTAGATTATTCAGATTTCCTTGGAAGAATTATTATTGGTAGGGTCCATAATGGTTCAATATATCAGAATCAAAAGGCGGCATTAATTAAGGAAAATGGAACTACAAAGGTAGGAAAAATTTCGAAGTTATTAGGCTTTGAGGGCTTACAGCGTAAAGAGATCAAGGAGGCTTTTGCTGGAAATATTGTAGCAATAGCCGGATTTGATGACGTCAATATAGGTGAAACAATTGCGTGCCCAAATGAACCTGAAGCATTACCTCTAATTAAGGTTGATGAACCTACCTTAAGTATGACATTTGTTGTTAATGATTCACCTTTCGCAGGCCTTGAAGGAAAGTTTGTAACTAGTAGACAATTAAGAGACAGATTATATAAGGAACTACTTACAAATGTTGCTTTAAGAGTAGATGAAACAGATTCACCAGATAGATTTTCTGTTTGTGGTCGCGGTGAATTGCATTTAGGTATACTTATAGAGACAATGAGGAGAGAAGGTTATGAGTTTCAAGTTTCTCAACCTGAAGTTATATTTAGGACTATAGATGGAAATGATTGTGAGCCAGTCGAAACCCTTGTATTAGATATACCAGAAGAAAGTGTCGGCATATGTATTGAAAATCTTGGCAATAGAAAGGCTGAGATGCAAAATATGTTTAATAGTAATGATGGAAGAACTCAACTTGAGTTCTTAGTGCCATCTAGAGGATTAATTGGTTTTAGAGGAGAATTTATAAGAGCAACAAAAGGAGAGGGTATAATGAGTCATTCTTTTTACGAGTATAGAAAGACATTGGGTGAATATAATTCAAAGAGAAATGGTGTTTTAATTTCATTTGAAGAAGGCGTTGCAACATTCTATGCATTAAAAAATGCAGAGGATAGAGGCCAATACTTTATTAAGCCAGGAACAAAAGTATATAAAGGTATGATTATAGGAGAAAATAATAGACAGCAGGATCTTGAAATAAATATATGTAAGACTAAACAACTAACAAATATGAGGTCTTCGGGAGCAGAAGAACTCGATACATTACAGTCACCTATTGAGATTACTCTAGAGCGTGCTTTGGAATATATTGGACCAGATGAAATGTTGGAAGTTACACCCGAATCTATTAGACTAAGAAAACTCTCTGCTAAAAGAACTACAAAGAAGAAATGAGTATTTCATCAACAATTAATGTATATATAAGAAATGATTCGCGTTTTAATAAGGGTATTCATTATTTTAATTCTAAGCAATGGTACGAGGCACATGACTACTTAGAAGATTTATGGCATGAACTCATAGGAAATGAACGAACAACTATACAAGCAATGTTACAAATAGCAGTTGCAGAATTGCATTTAGAGAGAGGCAATTTAAAGGGAGCTACCATCCTATATGGAGAAGCTGTAGGTAGAATTCAGGGAGATAATATTGCAGATTTAGGTAAGGATTTGGATTCACTCTGCTCTGTTTTAAAATTAAGACTCCAATCTCTACAAAATAACCAATTTCCTTTAGATATCGATTATCCTAAGATTGTCGATAAGAATTAGAGCTATATTAATAATGAATATCATCCTTGTATTTATTGTGAATCTATATATTAAATTTATAAGCAAATGAGTCTTCTATTAAATAACATTAGTTTATCTATATCTGGTACTAAACTAGTAGATGATGTATCTATAGAAGTTTTTTCAGGAGAAGTAGTTGGTTTGCTAGGCCCTAACGGTGCCGGTAAAACAACTACATTCAATATTCTTATTGGACAATTAACACCAGACTACGGAGATGTTGTTCTTGATGATAAATTTGTTACTAACTTACCTATGCCAGAAAGGTCACGTATGGGTATTGGCTATTTGCCACAGGAACCAAGTATCTTTAGAAATTTAAATGTCATAGAGAATCTTGAGATTGCTCTTTCACAAAGTATTCCAAATAATTCTCATCGAAGAATCAGACGCGAACAACTTATAGCAGATTTTTCGTTAGGTGCTTTTTTAGATAGAAAGGGCTTTCAGCTCTCAGGGGGAGAAAGGCGAAGGCTTGAAGTAGCTAGAGCATTGGCTTCAGGTAGAATTGGTCCAAGATACTTACTACTTGATGAACCATTCGCGGGAGTTGATCCTTTGGCGGTTGATGATTTACAAGGATTAATTGATAACTTAAGAAATCTCGGAATGGGTATTTTAATCACTGACCATAATGTTAGAGAGACACTAGCAATAACCAACAGATCCTATATTCTAAGCGATGGTAAGATTTTAGCCTCTGGTACTTCTAAGGAAGTTGCAAACAATAAACTTGTTAAACGTTATTATCTAGGTGATAAATTTCAACTGTAATTATTTATATGAATCAACTAATACTAGTATTTAAATCTTATTACCGTCTCTTACATTCTAAGTGGAGAAGAATACCCCTTTTAGATAGGTGGTTGACTATAGAATTACTTCCTCCTTTCCTTTTTGCGGTATCTGCTTTCACAATAATATCTTTATCATTAGGTGCAATGTTTGAGCTTATTCGTCAAATAGTTGAATCTGGTTTGTCAATATCTATAGCACTTCAGGTTCTTCTTCTTAAGTTACCTGGCTTTCTTGTATTGTCATTTCCTATGGCAGTTTTAATGGCTACATTGCTTTCATATAGTCGACTTTCAGCAAATAGTGAGATAAAAGCATTATTAAGTATTGGAATATCCTTGCCACGAATAATCTTACCAGCAATATTTTTAGGAATATTTATGACTGGAGCAACTTTTATGTTCAACAATATAGTTGTACCAAACTCTAATCAAATGGCAGATATAACTCTTAGAAGGGGATTAGGTATTTCAATGCATTCAAATCATTCTGAGGATATTGTTTATTCTAGAAAAGGGGATCAAGGGCTTTCTCATTTGTTCTATGCTAAAGATTTTACAGATGGAGAAATGAACGGAGTAACACTATTAGATTTTACTAAGATTAAATATACCCAGATACTTAGAGCAAAAAAAGCATTATGGAATAATACTAAAGGATCATGGAAATTTGTCGACGGTAATATACATACTATTTCTCCAAATGGTGCTTCAACTTCAGTAGATTTTAAGACATATAATTATCCTCTTGATTCAGGTCCAAAGAATATTGCAGAGTTGCCTCAAGATTCAAATAACATGACCTTATCAGATGCTTTAAAGGCACAAAGATTATATGAACTATCTGGAAATGTAAAGGAAGCCAGGAGAATGAAAGTCAGAATACAAGAAAAATTTACTCTGCCAATGGCTTGTTTGGTCTTTAGTTTGATTGGCAGTACACTTGGTATTAAACCTAATATCAGAACAAGTCAAAGCCAAGGTTTTGGATTAAGTATAATATTGATACTTATTTATTATGTTTTAAGTTTTACATTCAGTTCATTAGGTGTTAGTGGTGCATTGAACCCTTTTATATCAGCATGGTCCCCTGTTTTTATTTCTTTATTGGGTGGTGTTTATATACTAAAACGTGCAATGAAATAAGAACTATATGATCTCACTTCTACTCGAATACTTTAAAGATCCGGTAATATCATTAGGATTATTAGCGTTTTGTTTTCTATTATTAGCTTTACCGTTTTCTTTCTGGTTCGCTGCTGTAAATAAAAAGTCAAGTTTTGTCATTAATGTTACTCTAATATCCAATTTACTAATAGCGAGTCAGTTAACTATAAGATGGATTCAATCCGGACATTTTCCAGTAAGTAATCTATATGAATCCCTATATTTTCTTGCATGGGCCTTCACTTTTTTCCAGTTATTCCTAGCAAGATTATCTAAATCAGCCGTAATTGATGCAATATTAACCCCATTTTCCCTGCTAACAATCGCATTTGCGAGTTTTATTTTACCTGAACAATTACAAGCTTCAGCACCTCTTGTTCCAGCTTTAAGATCTAGTTGGTTGGTTATGCATGTCACAGTAATAATGTGTAGTTATGCCGCTCTAATATTGGGTTCACTTTTGTCTATATATATTTTGTTTCTATCTAATTCAGAATCATTTAAATTACGTTCTAGTTCTTTTGATGTTGGTTTTGTTCGAGACAAAAAGATATTTAATAAGAGCGATCTGATAATAGAAGATAATCTTGACCCTATCGAATTTAGTGATTCTGAACAATTTGATACCTTGAGTTATAGAATAATTACACTAGGCTTTTTATTGCTAACATTTGGATTAATTAGTGGTGCTGTTTGGGCAAATGAAGCTTGGGGAACTTGGTGGAGTTGGGATCCCAAGGAGACCTGGGCTTTTATAACATGGTTAGTATATGCAGGTTACTTGCATTCAAGAATTACTAAAGGATGGCAAGGTAAGAAACCAGCAATAATTGCTCTTATTGGTTTATTCGTAATATTAGTTTGCTATTTAGGTGTAAATTTTCTTGGTATTGGTTTACACAGCTATGGATGGTTCCTTTGAGATTATTTACTTAAAACATTTCCTCTTTGCGCATCGTTAGCAATTTTCCTTAATGCATCACAACCTTCTCTTAAAGAAGGATACGCGAACATTCCACTTCCAGCTATAAAACAATTTGCTCCCGCATTGCAGCATTGAGACAAAGTCCAATCTGCCTTTATCCCGCCGTCAACTTCAATGTCAATTTCATATCTTTTATCAATAATTATATTTCTAAGCCGAGTGATTTTTTCCAGCATTGTTGGAATATAAGCTTGCCCTCCAAATCCAGGATTAACTGTCATTACCAAGACATGATCAACCATATCTAAAACATTTTCTACCATTTCGACTGGCGTATGAGGGTTAAGGGCAACTGAAGGAGAGCCTCCCAGTTGTCTTATTTTCCCAAGAACTCTATGAAGATGAACATTTGATTCAACATGAGCAATTACTACTCCAGGTTCTCCGTTGGGTCCTTTGCTTGCATTTACATAGTCCTCAAGCATTGTTTCACAATTATATTGACTGACCATTAATTGAGTTTCAAAAGGGACATTGCAATATTTTCTGCAGGCGGCAATCATTTCTGGTCCAAAGGTCAGGTTTGGTACAAAATTCCCGTCCATAACGTCAAACTGGATTCTATCTACACCAGCATCTTCTAGTTCCTTAACGCATTGACCCATGTTTGCCCAGTCAGCAGGCAAGACAGAGGGAATTATCTGAACATCTCGATGTTGTTTTGAATTTGTAGAGCTCATCTGAATGTGTTTTGGATGTTAGAGATTCTATTAATCTATGCATACATTTAAACTTAATATCCTTCCACTGATACAGTTAACAGCGCCTAGGACATAAAAAGCAAAAGCTTTTTGTTCTTGCAATGGTGTATTTTTGTACATTAATGCCAGTACTTTTAAGTAGTTCTTTTGGCATAATCCTTCCCTTATAACGGCTAACAAGTGGATCGCACCTTAATTCAAGAAATTCTAGAGGTTGTTGAACAAGCAGCAATCGCTTCTGCTCGCTTAACAGGCTTAGGTAAAAAAGATGAAGCTGACGCAGCAGCAGTTGAAGCTATGCGTACACGCATGGGATTAATTGAAATGCAAGGTCGCATTGTTATTGGAGAAGGTGAAAGGGATGAAGCTCCAATGCTTTTCATCGGTGAAGAAGTTGGTAGTGGCTCTGGACCTGGGGTAGATTTCGCCGTTGATCCCTGTGAAGGCACAAATCTTTGTGCAAACAGCCAAAGAGGATCTATGGCTGTGTTAGCAGCCTCAGACCGTGGTGGTCTTTTTAACGCGCCAGATTTTTATATGAAAAAATTAGCTGCTCCGCCGGCTGCTAAAGGTAAAGTTGATATTTCAAATACTGCTACAAAAAATATAAAAATTCTGTCCGATTGTCTCGGTCTAGCAGTAGATGAATTAACAATTGTGGTAATGGATAGAGCTAGGCATAAAGATTTAATATCAGAGATTCGTTCTACTGGAGCAAGAGTACAGCCTATATCTGATGGCGATGTTCAAGCAGCTATCGCTTGTGGTTTTGCTGGTACAGGAACTCATTGTTTAATGGGTATTGGAGCTGCTCCTGAAGGAGTTATTTCGGCGGCCGCAATGAGGGCATTAGGAGGTCATTTCCAAGGACAATTGGTTTATGATCCAGCTATTGCAATGACTTCCGAATGGGCTGATTACACTAAAGAAGGAAATATTACTCGTCTTAATGAAATGGGAATAACAGATATAGACAAAATATATGAAGCTAATGAGTTGGCCTCAGGAGAAAATGTAGTTTTTGCAGGAAGTGGAATAACCGATGGTCTTCTTTTTAATGGAGTTAAATTTGAAAATGATTGTACCCGTACAAGTAGTCTTGTAATTAGCACCTTGGATAATACAGCTAGGTTTACAAATACAATCCATATCAATGATGATGCAAAAAGCATTTCATTGAATTGATAATACCTAGTTAATTATTTGGTGACTGCTTTATGAACATTGTTGTCGTCGGACTTAGTCATCGGACGGCACCTGTAGAAGTCCGAGAAAAACTAAGTATCTCAGAAGAAAACATTAATCTAACTTTTGAGAATTTAAAATCTAAAGATGTAATATTAGAAGTTTCTATCTTAAGTACATGCAATCGTTTAGAGATTTATTCTTTAGTTAAAGATTCTGATGAAGGAGTAAATACAATTAATCAGTTTTTGCAATCTTATTCTGGCTTAGAAGAAAACGAGTTGATTCCACATTTGTTTGCTTATCAGCATTCCGAAGCTGTGAATCATCTTATGAAAGTTTCAGCAGGTCTAGATAGTCTTGTTATAGGTGAAGGGCAAATACTTTCACAAGTTAAAAAAATGATTCGGTTAGGTCAAGAGAATCAATCTATGGGACCTATTTTAAATCGTTTATTAACACAAGCTGTAAGTACAGGTAAAAGAGTTAGAAGCGAGACAAATCTAGGCACAGGAGCAGTTTCTATAAGTTCTGCAGCAGTGGAGTTAGCTCAATTAAAATTAGGTCAATCACAAGGTAGAGATCAACTTGTATCTCTAGAACCAGAAAAAGTTTCTGTAGTAGGTGCAGGCAAAATGAGTCGCTTACTACTTCAACATTTGCAATCCAAGGGTTGTTCGGAATTGGTTTTGTTGAATAGAACATTAACCAGAGCACAAAAACTTGCTAACGAATTTCCTGATTTAAGTATTAAATGTTGTTTGCTAGATGAACTTGACAATTGTCTATCTAACTCATCATTAGTTTTTACGAGCACATCAACAGATAAGCCCATAATTGATTCCTGCAGATTAAATAAACTAAATCGACAATCGTTATTACGCTTAATAGATATTGGAGTTCCTAGAAATATTTCATCAGATGTTGATGGTTTAACAGGAATTGAATCTCATGATGTAGATGATTTACAGGAAGTCGTTTCAAGAAATCAAGAAGCCAGGCAAAAACTTGCGATAGAAGCAGAAAAACTAGTAATTGAAGAAGGACAAATTTTTCTTGAATGGTGGGATAGCCTTGAGGCAGTGCCAATAATTAACCTTTTAAGGTCAAGTTTAGAGAGCATTAGAAAAGAAGAACTTCAAAAGGCTTTAAGTAGAATGGGACCTGATTTCTCAGCAAGAGAAAGAAAAGTTGTTGAAGCCTTATCCAAGGGGATTATTAATAAAATTCTTCATGCTCCTGTAACTTCCTTACGTTCACCACAAACAAGTTCAGAACGTAAAGAGTCTTTAAACGTTGTAGAAAAGATTTTTAACTTGACTAAGCCAAAAGATGAATAACTCATTTCAATTAAGTTAAATTTTACTTATTAATGTCTTGTAAGTGTCTATTCATTCAAATTTAAATCCCATAATCTAGTAAGTTTTAATTTAATAGGATTAAAGAGTCTTAATGAAGCGTGTGTTGGCCATCATCTTAGGCGGTGGGAAAGGATCTAGGCTTTATCCTTTGACAAAAATGAGGGCCAAGCCTGCAGTTCCATTAGCAGGAAAATATAGACTTATTGATATACCTATCAGTAATTGCATTAATTCGGGCATTAATAAAATGTACGTTTTGACCCAATTCAATAGTGCATCCTTAAATAGACATATTTCACAGACCTATAATCTCAGTGCCCCCTTCGCTCAAGGTTTTGTAGAGGTCTTAGCAGCTCAACAGACTCCAGACAGTCCATCCTGGTTTGAGGGTACGGCAGATGCAGTAAGAAAATACCAGTGGATTTTTCAGGAATGGGATGTAGATGAATACTTAATACTTTCTGGTGACCAACTTTATCGAATGGATTACAGCTTATTTGTTGATCATCACAGGTCTACTGGAGCAGATCTTACTGTAGCTGCTCTTCCTGTTGATCAAGCACAAGCAGAAGGTTTTGGTTTGATGCGTACGGATTCAAAGGGCGTTATTAAAGAATTTAGTGAAAAGCCTACAGGTGATGCACTGAAAGCTATGGCTGTCGATACCTCTCGTTTTGGACTAAGTGCAGATTCTGCTAGAGAGCGACCATACCTAGCCTCTATGGGTATTTACGTTTTTAGTAGGTCTACACTTTTTGATTTATTGAATAAAAATCCTGAACATACAGATTTTGGGAAAGAAGTCATTCCAGAAGCCCTTAGGCAAGGAGATTCACTGCAAAGCTATGTTTTCGATGATTATTGGGAAGATATTGGCACCATAGGAGCTTTTTTTGAATCTAATCTTGCATTAACTCAACAACCTACTCCTCCTTTTAGCTTTTATGATGAGAAATTTCCTATTTACACAAGGCCTAGGTATTTGCCCCCTTCTAAACTTGTTGATGCGCAAATTATAAATTCAATTGTAGGTGAAGGTTCTATTCTTAAGGCTTGCAGTATTAATCACTGTGTTCTGGGTGTAAGGAGTCGCATTGAAGGTGATGTGGTGCTCAAAGATACACTCGTTATGGGTTCCGACTTTTTTGAATCTGCTGAGGAAAGAACAGCCTTGAGATCAGGAGGAGGAATCCCTTTGGGTGTTGGTCAGGGTACTACCGTAAAAAGAGCAATACTTGATAAGAACACCAGAATTGGTAATAAGGTCACAATAATAAATAAGGATCGAGTTGAAGAAGCAGATAGACCTGATGAAGGTTTTTATATTCGAAATGGCATTGTCGTAGTTGTAAAAAACGCCACAATTTCAGATGGAACAATAATTTAATTATTGTTTTTGGTTTATTAGCATTTTTTATTCCTGACATTTATCTCTATTTCCCAGCAAATTTTCTAAGTCTTAGTCACACTTACACAAGTTATTACTATTTTATCGATGTCCAAGGCTCATTTTGGCTTAATAGGTCTTGGTGTTATGGGTGAGAACCTCGTTCTCAATGCAGAAAGAAATGGCTTTTCGAGTGTTGTTTATAACAGGACTTTTGCTAAGACAGAGGAATTTCTAAATGGTAGAGCAAAAGGAAAGAATATAGAAGGGGCGATAGATCTTAAGGAATTTGTCGAAAAATTAGATAGACCTAGACGAATTTTAATGATGGTAAAAGCAGGCAATCCTATTGATGCTGTTATAAAGCAAATTTCACCTTATCTTGAACAAGGTGATTTATTGATAGATGGTGGAAACTCCCTTTATTCAGATACTGAAAGAAGAGTCTCTGAATTAGAAAAACAAAGTTTTGGCTATATAGGAATGGGTGTTTCAGGAGGAGCTAAGGGTGCATATGAAGGTCCTAGTATGATGCCTGGTGGAACAAGATCTTCATACGATCAAATTGAAAGCCTTTTACAAAAGATGGCAGCACAAGTTGACGATGGCCCTTGTGTGACATACATAGGTCCGGGAGGTTCAGGACACTTTGTTAAAACAGTACATAATGGAATTGAATATGGAATAGAGCAGATACTTTCTGAGGCTTATGATTTAATGAAGCGTGGTTCGGGTGATAGCTGTAAAGAAATAGCTGAATTATTCGCCTATTGGAATTCTACAGAGGAATTATCTTCCTATTTAGTTGAAATTACTCAACAATGTCTACTTACTAAAGATCCACTAGACAATACAGATCTGGTAGAAAATATTATGGATAAAGCCGGTCAGAAAGGAACAGGTTTGTGGACGGTAGTTAGTGCATTAAAGCTTGGTGCTGCTGTTCCAACAATTTACGCTTCTTTAAATGCACGTGTTCTTAGCTCTATGAAATCTAACAGAATTAGAGCGGAAAAAATCCTTTCAAACCCAAAAGACGGTAATCTAGAATTCTTCAAAGATAGTCAATTTCGGGAATACTTAACTGATGCTGTTGTATTATCAACTATTTCTAGCTATGCCCAAGGGATAGACATACTACAACTAGCATCTAAAGAGCATAATTATGATTTAAATATGCAGTCTATAGCTCAAATATGGAAGGGAGGTTGCATTATTAGGTCAACTCTTTTAAAAAGAATTCAAGAGGCATACAACAACAATGGATCTTTAATAAGTTTACTTCTTGATCCATGGTTTAGTGCTCAAATAAATAGGCGTTTAAAAGGACTTTCGCTAATAGTCTCAAATGCTGCTCTTGCTGGAATACCTGTGCCTTGTTTAAGTAGCACTCTGGATTATTTAAATAGTTATAGGACTTCCAGATTGCCACAGAACCTTGTTCAAGCAATGAGAGATTGCTTTGGCTCCCACGGGTATGAACGTCTCGATAAAGAAGGATCATTTCATACTGACTGGATTGATTAGATTAAGTTTATGAGTACCTATGAATTAAAAGTTCTAAATAATTCAGATGATTTGGCTCGCGAAGCTGCCTTGATTATTTCAAATCTAATTAAGTCAGTTCTTCAAAAGAAAGAAAGATGCCACATAGCTCTTTCAGGAGGATCCACTCCCTGCAAAACCTATCATATACTCAAAGATCAGATATTGCCTTGGGAAAAGGTTGACATTTTTTTAGGAGACGAAAGATGGGTCCCCTCAAACCATAAGGATAGTAATGCTTTAATGTTGAAAAACTCATTGCTATCATCTGGATTGGCTACGAAAGCTAGGTTTTATGAAGTACCTGTAGACAAATGTCTAACGCCAGCAGAATGCGCTGTTGAATTTTCACTTTTGATAGAAACGGTATGTGGTGATTCTTTCCCACTATTCGATCTGACGCTACTTGGTTTAGGAGATGATGGTCACACAGCTTCTCTTTTTCCTCAGTCTGATTCATTGAATGTAAAAGAGAGTATAACTACTGTTTCAGCAGGCAAAGGTACTGATCGAATAACCCTTACAGCACCTTGTATTAATGCGTCTTCTAAAATTATTTTTTTAGTTAGCGGAAAAGGGAAAAAAATAGCCTTACAAAGGCTTTTAGATCCAAACGAAAAATCTTCTCGTACACCGGCTAAATTAATTGACCCTGCCTCTAATATATTAATACTTGCAGATAAAGATAGTGTTGAATAATAGTTTTGATTTAGAACAAATAAAGCTATTAATCTGCTATTTTTTTAACTACTCGTTAGTCATGTGGAATCAAGTAAACTTGACCTAACATCCACTCTACTGAAGTGTCAGTGGGTTTGCGTCAATGACACAATTATGGGTGGGAACAGTACAGCTAATACCAATACAACAACTGACGGTTTATCTCTAGAAGGATTAGTTGTAGAGAAAAACGGTGGATTTATAAGTTGTAAGTCACCTTTGATTACGCCTCCGTTAGACCTATCATCTTTTAAAGGCATAGAAATTATTGTTTATGGTCAAGGTAAAAATTTAAAACTTGCTATTTCTTGCTTAGGTAATCGTGGTGGTATTGCAGATTTTTTTTCAAGAGGTTTACGATGGATTGTTGAATTTCAAACAAACGAAACTGGAAGTACTCATATCAAGATTCCATTTACAACTCTTGAACCTAATATTCGAGCAAAACGTGTTCCTTTGCCTTTGTCTTTTAATAAGGCAAGTATTAATCAGTTTCAATTGCTTTATTCTAAATTTGGAATTTCTGGTAAATTAAATACCAAATTTATTCCTGGACCTATAAAAATTTCATTAACCTCTATAGTTGCATACACATAATCCTATTGATGACTTGTTATCTGTTGTAGCCCTGGCTGCAGACCAGAGTGATAAACCATGGATTCACTCTGTTATAAATAACTCTGAGCCTTCAGATATTGACTCTCAACAAGATCAACTAATAGATCTAACATTACTTATCCAATGTAGGGATAGGGAGGGGAAAAGGTATCCAGAAAGAGATCTTGAAGTCGAACTATATAAAAGTGGGGTAGATATAAGTATTACACTGTCGTGGCATAATTTTCCAGATAGGCCCATTCTTTGGCATGGAAAACATTCATTATGGATGGATTCAGTAAGTGGTAAAAAATGTAATCAACCTGAAGAGGGCTTGAATCTTGAAGCTTTAGCTAGACGGCTTCGTACCCTTATTGTTATAGGAGATTAACTACTCAGATCGGTTGATCTGTTACTGCTCCTTTACTTGAACTGCTTACTAGCCGAGCATATTTGCCAAGAACTCCGCTTTGATATTTAGGTCTAGGTTTTGTCCAGTTTAAACGTCTCAATTCGAGTTCCTTATCATCTACATTTAATTGTATAAGTTTTTTGTTTGCATCAACTGTAATGCTATCTCCATTCTTGACTAAAGCTATAGAGCCACCAATTGCGGCTTCTGGGGCCACGTGACCTATAACTAAACCATAGGTCCCTCCGCTAAACCTTCCATCAGTAATTAGAGCAACTTTCTCACCTAATCCTTGGCCAACAATCGCAGATGTAGGGGCTAGCATTTCTCGCATTCCTGGACCCCCTACAGGACCTTCGTTTCTTATTACAACAACATCTCCGGGATTAATTTGTTTATCAAGAATAGCCTTTAAACAGTCTTCTTCGCATTCAAAAACTACGGCAGGTCCTGTTAAACAAGGATTTTTAACTCCACTTATCTTTGCAACTGATCCTTCTATGGCAAGGTTACCTTTTAAAATTGCCAAGTGACCTGTTGAATAAATTGGTTTGTTAAGCGGGACTATAATATCTTGATTATCTGGGGGTTTAGAAGGAATATCCTTAAGAACCTCATTTATTGTTTTGTTTTCAATAGTTCGACATTGTCCATTTAGCAACCCAGCATCTAATAAAAGTTTCATCACTTGTGGTATGCCTCCAGCAGCATGCAGATCGACGGTTACATATCTACCACTTGGTTTAAGATTGCATATAACAGGTACCTTCTGTCTGATTCTTTCGAAATCATCAATTGATAATTGAACACCTGCAGAGCGGGATATTGCCAGCAGATGTAATACTGCATTTGTTGATCCACCAATAGCCATTACAACGGATATGGCGTTTTCAAATGCTTCTTTCGTGAGAATGTCATGAGGCCTTATGTCATTGTGTATTGCTTTAACAAGAACTTCAGCACTTTTTCTAGCGTTAAGTACTTTTTCATGATCTTCAGCTGACATAGTTGAACTGAATGGAAGACTTAAACCCATAGTTTCTATAGCAGCTGACATGGTGTTAGCTGTAAACATTCCTCCACAACTACCTGCGCCAGGTATACAATTCTTCTCGACGGCCGTAAGTTGACTTTCTGTTATCTTTCCACTAGTTAATTGCCCTACGGCTTCAAATGCACTTACAACTGTAAGGTCATTACCATTAAGCTTCCCAGGTTTAATTGTTCCTCCATAAACAAAAATGCTTGGGATATTCATCCGCGCCATTGAGATCATTGCGCCTGGCATATTTTTATCGCAACCTCCTATTGCAAGTATTCCATCCATACTTTGTGCATTGCAGGCTGTTTCAATGGAATCAGCAATTACTTCCCTGGAGACTAGTGAATACTTCATACCTTCAGTCCCCATAGAAATACCGTCACTTACAGTAATGGTCCCAAATAATTGGGGCATGGCACCAGATTTTCTAATTGACTCTTCTGCTTCTAATGCGAGGTCATTCAAGCCCATATTGCACGGAGTAATGGTGCTATAACCATTGGCAATTCCAACGATAGGCTTAGTAAAATCATCATCGTTAAAGCCCACAGCTCGTAACATTGCTCTATTAGGAGAGCGTTGTATACCTTGTGTTATGGCACTAGATCTAAGCATGATTGAAATGGTAAATCTGGATTAGCTGGTAACTATTTTGTTTCACCTAACTCTTCTAACTGTCTTCTTACATCTGCTATTGCATTATTAAGTTGCTCTACTCGTTCTTCAAGGTTGTCACTTTTTATTGATCCTAAATTTGCTGATGATGATTCAAGAGCTTCTGACCCATCTTGAATTCTCGGAGCATATAACATAGCTCTTTGCTTTCTTGTTTGTTGTCTTTTTTCCGCTTCCGAAAAAAGCCACCATGCTAAGCCAGCTGCTCCAATCACAGCTCCACTTATTAAAGATCCCAATGTATTTGTTTGTGAGTCTCGATATTGATCCATAGTAATTTTATATCCTCATCTAATACTAGTCCTGTTCAGTGATAATAGTATTAAGTCTTACTTCTGGATTTCCTATTCCAGGTATCAGTTCATTCTTATTGTTCAATTCTTGATCAATACAGCCAGCATAAATAGTTAATTCAGGAAAGATTTCTCCTATTTCTGTTAAACCTGGAGATGCTGCTAATGCTGTTATGACTCTAATTCTTGATGAAGAGATATTTTGATCTCTTAATTGATTAAGTATTTTTATAAGACTCGCACCATTTGTAATTTGGTCATAATAGATTATTACTCCAGAGTTTTCCTTAATTTTGCCTGGTGTTTCTCCCAAGCATAAGATTGCGTTTGGAAGAAGATCCCTGCCCCCTTGCCATAGCTCCAAACCCCCAGGCAGATTTGGCTTCACATATATGGGAATAGTTGGGTCTATTAATTTCCCTTCAGTAGTACCAAATTTAGTAGTAATTTCAGCTGTTTTATTTGGCAACCAATCTCTTATAGCCTCATATGACAGCCACCTGCCTAGCTGTGAGAGAGCTGTGGCATAAATAGCAGGAGGGGTGGTGTCCATTCTTAGTATTGACAACCAATGTCTTATTAATGGGTGAGGAGGAATTACAATACGAAGTGCCATTGCCATAATTTTTTACTCAAACTTGCAATAATTAAGAAATAAACTAACTCCTCATGGCTCAAATTAGCTCCTATGTCTAAAAAAACTCTTCTTAATTCAATTTATTCAGTATTTCTAGTACTGACACTTGTGATAACAACATTTTTGTCTCCTGAGCCTTCATGGGCGAAGAGACCACCTGAAATCAGAAATCAAGATGATTTAAATATTAGTAAAGATATGCATGGTCAAGATTTAAGTGGAATGGAATTTATTAAATACGATTTAAGGGGAATAGACTTTAGTGAAGCAAATTTAAATGGTGCTGTTTTTAATAACAGCAAATTAAATAATGCAGATATGCATGGAGCTAATTTGCAAGATTCACTGGCTTATGCCAGTGAATTTGAAGGAACTGACTTATCCAATGTGAATTTTACAAATTCTTTGTTAATGGAAAGCACATTTACAAATTCAAATATTGAGGGAGCTGATTTTACAGATGCTGTATTAAGTAGGATTCAGCAAAAACAGTTATGCGAGATAGCTAAAGGAACTAATTCAAATACTGGTATTAGTACTTCCTATAGCTTAGGTTGTTAAATAAATAATCATATAAATACATGAATAAAAGAATACCAGTAACAATAATAACAGGTTTTTTAGGTTCTGGTAAAACAACACTTATCCGAAATATCTTACAAAATAGCAACCTAAAACTTGCTATTATGATGAATGAGTTTGGAGATGTTGGATTAGATGGAGATTTAATAAAAACATGTGGTTTTTGTAGTGAGGATGAACTTGATGGAAGGATTGTTGAATTAAATAATGGATGTTTATGCTGTACAGTTCAAGATGATTTTCTCCCATCAATTCAGAGACTATTAAATAATTCTCTTCAGCTTGATGGAATTCTTATAGAAACAAGTGGATTGGCTCTCCCCCAACCACTTTTGCAAGCTCTTGAGTGGCCAGAAATAAAAAGTAAAATATTCCTAAATTGCGTAATTACTCTTGTAGATTCTGAGGCCCTTTCTTTAGGAAGCCCTGTAGGAGATTTATTAGCTCTGAAAAAGCAGCAATTGGCAGATCAAAGTTTAGATCATATGACACCTATTAATGATTTATTCAATGATCAATTATTGGCAGCAGATATTATTCTTCTAAGTAGATCAGACTTAGTCACTAAGAAACAGTCAGTCACAATTCAACAAGATATATTATCAAGAGCTTCTTTAAATACAAAAGTTATACCAATATCTAATGGTAATTTCGACGCAAGAATTATACTTGATAGTTATAAAACCGTAGAACTGAATAAAGAATCAGAATCTCAATACAAATTCGAACTAACATCCAATGAGCATGAGCATGAGCATGAGCATGAGCATATCAATGTTATTAGCTCTGCAATAAGAATTGAATTAAATGCAGAGCAAACTGGATTAGAAAAGTTATTTAAAAGCTTGTCTAACAAATACCAAATACTTAGATTAAAAGGAAGACTTTGGCAAAAGGACAAAGCCTTACCTCTCCAGATTCAAATGGTTGGATCAAGATTAAGTACTTGGTATGAAGCAGCACCTGAAGATTCATGGCGACCTGAGACAGAGGGCCTGGAATTAGTAATTCTAAGTCTTAGAGATGGTGTTAAAAATGAATTGCTAGAAGAATTGACTCATCTCGAATCAAATTAACGTTAAATGATTTGGTATTTATTTGATTAACCCTTGTGTGTTTAATAAAAATCAGTCAATGTATATATGTTCAATAAATTAATTGCAAGGTTACTTCGGTGACATACCCACTCCCTAGAGCGCATACAAACATTAGTTCGAAAAATGATAATAGAGACTTGGAGCTCTATGTATGTTCTCATTGTGGTGGCAATGGTTATATGAAAAGCACTCCAAATTGCTATCACACTTGCTTGGAATGTTTAGGGCGTGGTTGTGTACCAGCTAAATGTTCAGGTTAAACTTACTAACTAAATTCATTGAATCATTTATTCTTCATGAATTTACTCGGGTAATTTTCTACTTCTACTCTCTCTTGTCACAGTCATGCCTTTGTATATAGCAACTGTCAATGTTGCACTTCGTCCATCAGTATTAGATCCAGCAGGAGAGGCAACAAAATCAGCAGCTTTGCGACTAGGTATAAAAGGTATAAACAAATTAAGAATCGGCAAAGCTATTTCAATCGAGATTCAAGCTACTAAAGAAGAAGAAGCACGAAGTAAACTTGAATTATTAACCGATAGACTATTATCTAATCCAGTTATAGAGGATTGGAATCTTCAAATAGAAGAAATTTAGACGATTAAATTGCATTAAATCTATGACTATTGGTGTTGTAATTTTTCCTGGTTCCAATTGTGATCGCGACGTTAAATGGGCTACGCAAGGATGTTTAGGTATTGAGACTAAATTTATTTGGCATGAGACTAATGATCTCACTGGTCTTGATGCAGTTATTCTCCCTGGTGGATTTAGTTATGGTGATTATTTAAGATGTGGTGCAATAGCAAGCTTTTCTCCAGTTTTATCTTCGCTAAAAGATTTTGTTGACAAAGGAGGTAAAGTTCTGGGTATTTGTAATGGATTTCAAATTCTTACTGAATTAGGTCTTCTGCCTGGTTCATTAGTGAGAAATCATTGTCTAAATTTTATATGTAAGACTGTTCAATTAGAAGTTAATAGTCGACGAACAAATTGGTTAAAAGACTATGAATCAAATGAAAATATTTATCTTCCTATTGCACATGGGGAAGGTTCCTTTTTTTGCCATAATGACACACTTAAAAAGCTTCAAGATGAAGACTGCATTGCCCTTAGATATATAGAAAATCCTAATGGATCGATTTATGATATTGCAGGAATTACAAATAAAAAAGGAAATGTACTTGGATTAATGCCACATCCAGAAAGGGCATGTGACCCACAATTAGGTTCAATTGATGGTCAAAAAATACTTAATTCTTTGTTTAATTGAAAAAGGGGACTAGTTTTAGTCCCCTTTTATCTATTGTCAAGCTGCTACTGCTTTCTTGGGATCTAATTTACCTTTAGCGTAAAGGTCCGCATAATAATTAGTACTTTGTTGTTTGATTTTACTCGCCTGTCCCGCACACCAGAATTGCTGATATCTATCAAGACAAACCTGTTTCATATATTTTCTTGCTGGTTTATTAAAGTGTCTTGGGTCAAAGTTAGTAGGATCTGCAGCTGCTGCTTCCCTTACGGCAGCGGTAAAAGCAAGCCTATTATCCGTGTCTATATTTACCTTTCTCACACCATTTCTAATTCCCTCCTGTATCTCTTCCACTGGTACACCATAAGTCTCTGGAATGGCTCCACCAAACTTATTAATCATGTCAAGCCATTCTTGAGGAACAGAACTTGAACCATGCATTACTAAATGGGTGTTAGGAAGGGCTTTGTGTATTTCTGCAATTCTACTAATTGCTAGAACTTCACCTGTAGGTTTTCTTGTGAACTTATAAGCTCCATGACTAGTTCCAATTGCAATAGCTAGAGCGTCAACCTTTGTCTTTGCAACAAAATCTGCTGCTTCAGCTGGATCAGTTAAAAGCATGTCCTTTGAAAGTTCACCTTCAAAACCATGACCATCTTCAGCTTCGCCTTTTCCTGTTTCTAAAGAACCTAAGCATCCGAGTTCTCCCTCAACACTTACTCCAACTGAATGTGCAAAATCAACAACTGTTTTAGTTACTTGAACGTTGTAATCGTAACTTGCAGGAGTTTTTGCATCAGCTTCTAATGAGCCATCCATCATTACTGATGTAAAACCGTTAATAGCTGCTGAATAACAAGTGGAAGGTTCATTTCCATGATCCTGATGCATTACTACAGGAATGTTTGGATATGTTTCTGTAGCGGCAATTATTAAGTGACGCAGGAATATTTCACCTGCATAACTTCTTGCTCCCCTTGAAGCTTGAAGTATTACAGGGCTGTCTGTTTCTGAGGCAGCTTCCATAATTGCTTGAACTTGCTCAAGGTTATTAACATTGAAAGCTGGAATTCCATAACCATTTTCGGCTGCGTGGTCGAGTAAGAGCCTTAAAGGAACAAGGGCCATTTTTTGTCTATGTGAGTTCAGTAGGACCCAGTTCTATAAAGAGCTGGGCAGAGGAAAAGGACTCTATAAGATAAAGGTATGAAATGTCACGCAATCCACATGTAAAAAGCTCATCTGAACGCAAATTGAAATGCTTTAGCCTTAATTACCAATATCTCTAACCTTCTACAGAGAAAGGTTCGTCTAACGCAAGTTGAGATTAAAGAAAAAGAGTAACCCATTAACAGCTTCAGAATTAGATCTTGCTTTAGCAAGTAGGGCTTTTGACCTCTTGAAAATTCCTACCTTGAAGTGCTTTCGAACAATAGAGCTGAAGTGCTCTTGTTTAGGACAAACAAAGATTCCATAGTTTCTTCAGCCTAATTGAGTTGTTTTTCATTGAATTAATTTAGATATGTAGGCTTATTCGTCGCTTAACCCTCCAGACATATAATTACTCTTCATCGTGGATGGTTGATTGTTGAACAGATCGTTCCGTTATTTTTTGGTTAATTAATCAATTCTACTGTGGTTCATTTTTTATAGCGGAAATGAAAGTTGCTTTATTAATTGACGGCTGTCATAACAAACGCTCTAGGAAACAACCATTTTATTCAGATGCTACATAAACATCATATATAGTCTGTTTCAGTATTTCTGCTCACTCATTTATATCGTGAGCTCTATTAATTACTATTTCTTGTTAAATAATTCAAATCTATCCAACCAGTGCAGAAATTCACGTTTATATTACATGCTATTTAATACTAAATTGTTTCTTTTTTAATTTGTCGCATACAAGTTGACTATTATAAGCTTCATATAAGCCTGGTATCATTGGTGAATTTAAACTTATACTTTCTGACCAATAATTATAGATTCTAAGAACAGGAGCTATTCTTCCGTCTTCCCATGTTTTGTTGAATATCAAATCTTGATCTGGATTGATAGATATAGGTTTAGAGTTTTCTTTAGAAATCCAAAGTCCAAATCCATGTACATAATCTTTTTGATTATCACTGCCAAGTAATAATTTACCTTTGCTGCCATAAATCTCTATCCAGCAACCTCTTCCATTTATAGAAACAGCTGATAAAGCGATTTGAGCCGGAATATTAGTATCATTCAAATTGACCTCTAGGTTTGCTATACATACATCTTCACTTGTAACACTCTTATAATTACCATTTGGCAGATAAGGTCTATCCTTTATGGAGGTACTTGTTAATGATGAGACTGTTTTTGTTGGTCCACAAAGCCAGTGTAAAATATCAATTGCATGTGTACCTAGCGCCCCAATTACACCGCCCCCCTGGTTGTCATCTGAGTACCAATTCCACTCTCTTGATTTATTAGATCTACTACTCATTAACCAGTCAAACTTTATAAACCAAATTTCTCCAATATCATTTTTTTCTAAAAGCCTTTTTGCTTGCATAAAATGAGGAACAGCCCTATATTCAAAGTCTACGCCGACAATGACTTTATTTTTAATAGCTGCTTTTTGTAATTTACTGATCTCGATAGAATTTAAGGCAACTGGCTTTTCTAATAGAAGATGCTTACCTTTATTTATTGCTTCCAATGCAAGCTGAAATCTTGGAGCTGGAGGAGTTGCTATGACTAATGCATCTATTTCATCGTCTGAGAGCACCCTTTCCCAATGTGTATAACTTTTCACATTATTTAGTTGCGCAAATGAATCAGCTTTATCTTTATCTGGGTGCCATGCAGCCTTTAAAATGAAATCCTTACTTGCCTTTATAGCAGGCAGGTGAACTTTATTTCCAAAGCCTAATCCTGCTATAGCAACTCCTATCTTTTTAGATGAATTCATAACTAATAATGTTTTATTTATTATAATTCATCTAATGTATAGACTAAAATTAAGAAATTAATCTATAGCGATAGTAAAATCTAAACTTTTTCATTATTGTTATATCTAAGAGAATATTTGTAGTTACTACTTTCTTTTACTATGAAGTCTTAATATTACTGATAATGTCTTCTTTAGTTGAGTCCTAGGTATTATCTTATCTACAAATCCATGATCTAATAAGTATTCGGCTGTTTGAAAATTATCAGGTAATTTTTCTCTAAGTGTTTGCTCAATTACTCTTCTACCTGCAAACCCTATGAGGGCCTTAGGCTCAGCAAGAATTAGATCACCCAGCATTGCAAAACTTGCAGTAACACCTCCTGTCGTGGGGTGAGTCAATAAAGGCATGTAAAGCAAATCTTCTTGCTTATGTTTTTCTAAGGCTCCTGAAATCTTTGCCATTTGCATCAAACTAAGCATTCCTTCTTGCATTCTTGCTCCTCCCGAAGCGCAAACTATAAGTATGGGAATCTTTTCATTCGTAGCTTTTTCTATAAGCCTTGTTATTTTCTCTCCTACAACAGAGCCCATTGATCCGCCCATAAACCTAAAATCCATAACGGCCAGGGCTAAAGGCATTTCTTCAACCTTGCATATTCCCGTTATCACTCCATCCTTCATTCCAGTTGATGATTGGCTTTCTACTAATCTGTCTGCATAAGCTCTTCTGTCTTTAAATCCAAGAGGATCAGTAGGACTTAAATTTTTGTCTAGTATCTTAAATGTATTTGCGTCTGCGATTAGCTCAATACGCTCAGCACTATTAATTCGGTTGTGATGTCCACAGTTGCTACAGACATTCGCATTTCCTATTAAGTCTTTTCTATAAACAACCTGTCCACATTCAGGGCACTTGCCCCATAATCCATCACCTTCCTCTGCTTCTTGGATCACTTTGCCTACGAACTGATCCTTTCTTCTTGCAGCAAACCAGTCAAATAAGGACACAATTAAAAACGATATATTTATCTATTTAAACCTGCCAAAGCGCAAACCAGGTATTAATTATGAAATCTGTACCAAGAATCCATACAGATAAGATACCTAGGGATAGATATTGAGCAAAAGGTATAGCTTGTTTTGGCCTAAAGCGACCAAGAATCAGATTCATAGTTTGAATTAACCCAGATGATATAAATGCTATTGAAATCGCCAAAAGAACACCTCTAACTCCTAACCATGAGCCGCCAAGAAATGTTAACTTTAAATCTCCGTGGCCTAATGCTGGAATACCTAATAAAAGTTGCCCGATCAAAGCAATCAAAAGCATTAATGTAAATCCAGTTATAGAACCAAGGAATTGAGACTTTGAATTAGGGTAGTTATCGCCTAACAAATTTAAGCTTCTAAGTATTGGCATCACAACCAGAGATATTGAAAATCCGATAATTAAATATTTATCTTTGATATTCATCGAATTATTATCTTCAATACTAATAACTAATAACAATAGTGAAATAGCCAGTGTCAATATAATATTCAATATGCTATCCATAGATGATAGTTAATAATGTTTTATTATAACTATAATATTAGTATTATTTTTTTATAAAGACATCTAATGGGATAAAAATATCGTTTGGTAGTAATAATTTTCTACTAAATACTACTTTTCCACCTGCTTTACTTAGTATTACGCCAATAGGTTTTGTTTTTGATATTCTGTGGGCTAAATAATTAAAATATATTTTTCTGGCTTGAGCAATGATCTTTTGACTATTAATTCTGTCCCAACAGATTCCTGTTGAGACAGAATTAATGGAATTATCTATTAGGAAAGAAGGCGAGATAGAAAACCCTAGAATCAAATTAATTATAGATGTAATTCTATATAAAACCAACTCTATTTTAAGTTGGTTTTCTCTTCAATCATTTTATGAATAATAGGTGTGAGTATAAGTTCCATTGCAAAACCCATTTTGCCGCCATTTACAACAATACTTGTTGGACTTGACATAAATGAATCATTAATCATTCCCAATAGATATTGGAAATCGATCCCCCACTTTTCCCTAGCACCTTTTCTAAAATGAATGATTACAAAGCTTTCATCTGGGGTAGGGATATTTCGGCAAATAAATGGATTTGAAGTGTCAATTGTTGGCACTCTTTGAAAATTAATATCTGTCCTACTAAATTGAGGGCAAATATGATTGATATAATCTGGCATCCTACGTAAAATTGTATCCACAATTGTCTCTGCAGAATAACCACGCTCTGCATTGTCTCTATGAATTTTTTGAATCCATTCAAGGTTCGTTATAGGTACAACGCCAACTAAAAGATCTGCTTTAGATGCGACGTCATAGGTATCTCCAACGACACCTCCATGCAAACCTTCATAGAAAAGAACATCTGTGCCTTCGGGGATATCTTCCCATGGAGTGAATTGACCTGGTTCTAAATCCGTACCAAGTCTTGCGTTATGCTCTTCAGCTTCTTCCTGACTGTGAAGATAATATCTTTTCTTTCCACCACCATTTTTCCCGTATTCTGCAAAAAGTTCTTCAAGTTTGTCAAACAAATTCGCCTCTGGACCAAAGTGTGAAAAATTTTCTCCTTTGGATAGAGCGTCAGACATAGCCTGTTTCATTGGGACTCTTTCGAAACGGTGATAACTATCTCCTTCGACTACCGCGGGGACAATATCTTCTCGAGCAAAAATATGCTCAAATGCTCTCTTAACGGTACTGGTACCAGCTCCAGATGACCCTGTTACTGCTACTACTGGATGACGCTTTGACATCGACACTTGATTAATTACTTATAGATTTTCGCAGGTTATCTGTAAAAGTTATTGCTTATTAAAGACACTTTTGTAATCTTGTTATTTAAATCTCATTTAATGATTGAAGAATTTTGTTCCCCATTTCCTTGCAACCAACCTTTTTGGTGTTGATGCTAAGGAGATCTGGAGTTCTATAACCATCAGTAAGTACCATATCTACGGCTTTTTCTAGATCATCCGCAGCCTTAATTTCTTGCAATCCAATTCGTAGAAGCATTGAGGCTGAAAGAATCATTGCTATAGGATTAGCAATATCTTGACCTGCTATATCTGGAGCAGAACCATGTACTGGTTCAAATAAGCCAGGACCATCTAAATTAATTGATGCAGAAGGTAGCATTCCAATAGATCCTGTAAGCATCGCTGCTTCATCACTTAAAATATCTCCAAACAAATTAGATGTTAAAATTACATCAAACTGGTCAGGTTTTCTAATCAATTGCATGGCTGCATTATCTACATATTGATGGCTTAGTGTTATGTCTGGATATTCTTTCGAAACAGAATTCACACATTCCCTCCACAATTGGCTTACTTCTAAAACATTAGCCTTATCTACAGAACATAGAAGTTTTCTTCTGTTTTTGCACAATTCAAAAGCTATCTGAGCAATACGGTTAATTTCATAATCACTATAAACCATTGTATTAAAGGCTCTACTGATGTTATCAGTATTGACCTTTGCTTTTGGCTTGCCAAAATAAATTCCTCCAGTCAGTTCTCTGACTACTAATAAATCAACATCCTTTATATATTCAGGCTTTAATGAACTTGCTTCTAGTAGAGCATGCCTTGTCTTGACAGGCCTTAAGTTTGCAAATAGTTCCATTTCTGAACGAAGCCTTAATAATCCTGACTCAGGACGTTGATCTCTTGGATTATTATCATATTTGGGACTACCTATAGCGGCTAATAGAACAGCATCACTTGCCTTGCATGAGTTTAATGTTTTAATTGGTAATGGATCATTATATTTATCTATTGCAGAGCCACCAAAATCTTCATAAGATATATCTAACTTAAACTTATGTTTACTACTAATTGCTCTTAATAAATCTACAGTAACATGAGTAATTTCATCACCTATGCCATCTCCAGGAAGAACTACTATTCGATAATTAGTCATTTGAAAAGATTAAATTTGATTGAGTAATGCTAAATTAGATTGTGTTTGTTAAGTTACGAATAGCTTTAGCAAGTTCTGGTAATTTCTTAAAATTAGCCGAGCATCTTAACCAAAGCTTATTAGGCATAGCAGGAAATCCGCTAACAACCTGACCAGGCTCTACATTTGTATGAACTCCACATTTAGAGCTTGCTATAACTCCCCTTCCAATTCTAACTCGATTACCCACTCCAACTTGTCCTGCCAAAATTACTCCATCTTCAATAATTGCTCCTCCTGCTATCCCTACTTGGGAAGCCATGGCACAATTCTTACCTATTTTTACGCCATGTCCAATTTGAACAAGATTATCTAATTTAGTGCCTTTACCAACAATCGTTTTTCCTAAAGCTGGCCGATCAATAGTTGAGCAGGCTCCTATCTCTACATTATCCTCTATAATAACCTTCCCTATTTGAGGCATTTTTCTCCATCCTTTGCTGGTTGGAACAAAACCAAATCCTTCAGAACCTATAACTGAATTAGATTGAAATATACAATTAGCTCCAATTTCTGAATTTTGATGAATAACGCAATTTGAATCTATTACACAATTATCAGAGATTTGAACATTATTATAAATAACAACTCCAGGGTGAATTATACAATTTGATCCAATAGTCGTATTTTTTCCTACAAATACATTTGCTCCAATATAAACATTATCCCCCAGTTTTACACCTTGTTCAAGGCAAGCTGTTTTATGAATTGAAGCTTTATAAATATTAGAAGGGTATAAGATATCTAAAGATTCTGCAAAAGCGAGCTTTGGATTTGAGGAAACAGCCCAAGCTATCGATCTACTGTTCAATTCATTCTTAAAGGCTTGTTCATTTGGTATCAATACAACAGAAGCTTGCGTTATTGATATTGCTTTTATCAGATAGCTGTCATGTTCTACATAAGAAAGTTGATTCTGTTGGGCAACTTCTAGTGAATCAGCACTATATAAATGTGGATCATTTCCTATATTAAAATCTATTATTGTAGTCTCACCGGATTTGAGAGTTTCTAACAATTCGCTAAATAGCATGAGCATTAAAATAAATGAATGCTAAAGGTTCAATTAATTAGAACCAATACATCTCTATGAACAACAATAGGTGATTTCTCGATTGATTGTAAGCCGTGCAAAGTATTTTGAATAAATGTACTACTTAAGGAGGATATGCCTCTACCTATCTCATTGCCATTGGTATCAATTATTCTGATTGGTTGATTAGCATTAAAATTACCTTTTATATTTTTGATACCTACAAGAAGTAATGACGCTCCTTTATGTTTTAAGGCATTAGATGCTCCTTCATCGATATAAATAGTGCCTAATGGATGTAAGGCATGCGCCAACCAACTTTTTTTGCTAGGAACAGGGTTGGGCTGGGGATAAAAAACAGTTCCTACTCTTGAATTACAAAAGATATCGTCCAAAGATGTCGATTTCCTCCCATCAGCCAAGTGAACCTTAATACCGGCTTCTGTAGCTATCTTTGCGGCAGTTAGTTTAGTGCTAATTCCTCCTGTACCCCAAGGTGTATTTGGATTTGAGATTTCCTTTAGGTTTAACAACTCTTGAGTATTATGTACTTCTAATATAGGTGTGGCTTGTCTATCAGTCTTAGGATCACTTGAATAGAGTTTGTCGATATCAGTAAGTAATACTAGTTTATCAGCTTTTATAGCTATTGATAATAATGCTGAAAGAGTATCATTATCTCCATAAAGTAATTCTTCATCCGAAATCGTATCGTTTTCATTAACTATTGGAAGTATGTTCCACTCAAGAAGTCTGTTTAGTGTATTCGAAGCATTTCTATAAGATTTTCTTGAACTAAAATCGGCACGTGTAAGAAGTACTTGAGCTACATTATATCCATATGTGCTCATATATTCCTCATATAAGGACATTAAGTAGCCTTGGCCTATAGCGGCAGTTGCTTGTAATGAAGTTACATCTACTGGACGTTTATTTATCCCTATGCGATGACATCCAAGGCCAACTGCTCCACTAGAAACAAGAACAACTTGCTCACCTTTTTTTTTAAAGTCGCTAATTATCCTACAATAATTCTCGATTATACTTTTTGTTGGTCTACTTTTATCACCTCTCAATACACTTGTTCCTATTTTAATTACCCATTTTGACATAAACTATGCTCCTAATGATTTTGCTATCATTGATTCAATATGTTGATTAAAGTTATTACGATGTAATGAACCATTTATTCCAATTCCTTTAACCAATATTGTATACATTCCTGCTCGATTACCAGCTAGTATGTCTGTGAATATTCTGTCACCAATCATTGCAACTTCATGATTTTTTAATTTGAATAACTTTACTATTTCCAATAAAGAACTTTTTCGAGGCTTCAAGGCTTTGTATGAGAAACCAACATTCAATTGTTTAGCTACTGAGTTAACACGTTTGTAGGAAGGATTGTTACTTATAAGATGTAACTTAAAATAAGATTTAGCAGATTCAATCCATTCTCTTACAGATTCATGAACAATAGATTCATCTCTAGTCAACAAAGTATGATCTACATCAATTAACAAACCTTTTAAATCTCTATTACAAATATCATTTAATGAAAGCTTGGAAATAATTGATTCTGTTTGCCAATCGGGCCTAAAAAGATTATTTTGCATAAATTATAAATCTCTATCTTCAAGTTCAGATTCTATAATTGGCTGTATCTTATCAAATTCATCACCCTCAACTACTGTTGCTTGGCCTTCCTTAAGTTTACCTACTATAAAAAATGGATCTAATGGTATATATAAACCATATTCGAGGTTTTCAACCTTGAAGCTTACAAGTAGTTCGTATGTTTCTATATCATCATCGTAGTCATCTTCTTCTAACTCATCTGAATCAGGCTCTTCTAACTCACCAGCAACAGTTAATGTGACGGCTGACCGTATAAGTGTTAACTCATGTTCCTGAAGAACTACATCTGCTACATCTAAGATTGGTTCACTAGAATCAATCGTTTTTATTAACCGTGGGTCTTGATTATCTTGCAATTGAAATAAGCAAACAGGAGTATCTACTGGTGTCAATAAAACATAATCAATACCTTTTATAGGAACTATTTGCTCTAGATAGCAAAGAAGCTCTGATCCCTTACTATCTTGAACGAGTAAAGTTGGAACTTCATTTGTTTTACCTTGATTAGAATTTGACATGTTAATTGCTGTTTTAATTAAGGATTAAGGGTTCTTATTCATTGAATTAATTTTGGACTGAGTAGATAATGATTGAAGGTTAGGTCCCTCTTTCAGCCATTGTTCAAGAAGTATACGTGCAGTTTGGCTGTCTAGCATTCCTGTACGATCATTTTGAATATTAAACTTTTTGCCTGCCTCCCAAGTGCTACTGTTTTCATTAACCCACGCTACAGGCAAATCTAGTTCGATGGCTATCCTCGTACCATATTTCATGCAAATGTGAGATTGTAGAGTTGGATTACCTTTGTCATCTAAAGGTAACCCGATAACTAGTCCTTCTACAGATCTTTCATTACAGAGTTGCCTTAAATATTTAAGATCTGAGCGAAATTTACTCCTATATAGAGGTTTCAAAGGCGTTACAGTTATTCCCAAAGGATCACAACCAGCTAATCCAATTCTTTTAGAACCAAAATCTATACTAAGAACAGACTTAGGAAATGGGGGAATCATAATTATAGTTGAAATTGTTTTACTGGAGAAGGTAATGGTGATTCTTTAGGAAATAAAGTGTCAACGAGTGAATCAAGTAATTTAGGAGAATATTGTGCCTTAGTATTTTTCAATCTGATTGACTTAGATCTAGCGAATAAAACTGATTGAGTGCTTTGAATAAAGCCCGCTTCGAATAATATCTGTTCTGTTATTTTATTAAACATGACCTGAAATTTTACAGAATTATTATTTCGGGCAAGATAATTCAGCATACAGGGTAGAGAAGTTTTTAAACGTTCGTCAAAAGCCACATCTGTATAAATCTTATAGTAATAACCTCCAATCTCATCTAACTCATACAATAATACTGATATTATATTATGTTTATTTCCATTTTCAGAACATAATATAATACTCTTATCCAGCAAGTTAGTATAAATATTTTCTTTAGTAATATTAACAAAAGGTCGAATATTTGATGGTAATGAGCGTGCGATAAAACTATTAAGTTCGTCGATATCGAAATTAGTGATATATTTCCAAGAAATGCTACTATAATCGAAATCATCACTTATGGATTGAGTAGACACTGTCCAGGTCGAAGAGCTAGAAATTTGACTAAAACCAAGTTCTGCTACCGGTATCAAAATATCCTGATTTGTAGGTTTAAATTCAATAAGCCAAGTTAGTGGATCTAGGTATTTATCATTTATAATATGGTTAATTAAATTATAGTTAATAGATTGATTGGAAATTAGATCATCAGAGTTTAGTATTAGCGGTTTATGTATATACATACACATTCTGTTATTAAGATAAGCTTTTATCTCTATAGTGCTAAGTATTTTATGTTTATAACTTGCTAGATATGTTATAGAGACTTTGTTCCTAGATAAGATTGGGATAATTGTTTGAAGTTGATATAATGTTGATTTTCGTAGCTGAGTTTGTATAGTAGATAATGATTCAATATTAGTAAAATCTAAGTACTTTAAAAAGTTAGTAAAATTAAGACGTTCAACAATAATATTTCGATTAACCATCATTATAAATTAATAATTTTTAGTAGAAATACATGTTATAAATTCTTATGGCCTTATAATGACAATTGGTGTTCTTTGATCTGCATTGCCAGCTGGATTAGTGACAAGTGATTTGCTAATAATCTTATTAAGAGTGACATCTGAGGACTCTAAAATCTTAACTCTTCCCAAATCATTTACGTCAACTATCGCTACAGGAGAACCAATGATATTAGAAACTTCGTCACAAAAGGATTTAGTGTTTGTTGGTCCTAGAACTATAGTTTGGTCATACGGAGGAGTTGTTCCTGTTATATCATCTATTAATCTTGCTTGTGTACCTGCAATACGGTAAAAGAAGCCCTTAATTTTAATTGTTTTCATAAATGCTCCCAAGATAAATGCAAATAATGACCTCAAGGGTCCAATTTCATTTATCAAAACCTGCATTCCACATGCTGTGGCAAGACTACTTGTTGGATGAAAAAATTTAGAAAGCAACTGTGATAAATTTGAACAAACAATAGAAGATGGATGAATATACCTTCCTTGCATTATTGCCAAAGGTGTTTCTCCTATAGTAATAATGTCACCTTTTCTTAGTTGAGGTTTTATGTAATCGACGATAGTAGTAATTGGGTCATCAAGAACTCCGAGTAAATGAGTTTTAACTGGAATCAATTGCAAATTATTATTGGATTGAATTTGTTGTGTATTTTTTTCTGTTTGAATATCAAAAGGTATGACAAATCCATCTTTTCGATTTAATAGTCCTGATGAATCATAATTTGACCATATAGCATCTATCCATAAGGCATCTATCTTTGATAATGAACGTTGATATGAAGTGTCTGTTATATCGATAGATAATAATAAGGTAACAGTAGATTTACTTTTTAAGATGTATGATTGCCAATAATTATCTAATCTATTGGTCTGATCAGGGTAGTTTGTTTTTAAATCTATATTTACACTAATTTTTTTCATATCTACATTTGATAGAATTTTATGTTGTAATGTAAATGATGGAATCATGATTTCTTTGTTTTCTAAAGGGTTCGATATATTAAGTTCTAAAGATAATTTTGATTGGTTATCTAAATCTTTTCGATCAATCAATTTTGGTTTAAAAATTAATTTCGGACGAGGATTTATTGTATGTTGAACTTGTACTATTAGTATTAATACTAATAACAGAAGAAATAGATTTACTGATAATAAAATCATAATAATTAAATAGGATTTCTAGTTCACCTTGGATCGGTATAACCTTGTTTTGAAGCTTCACTATTATATTCATTGTAACTTTTAATATTTACCTTAAAATCTGGTGGCTTCTTACCAGTTGCTTTGCTTATTGCTTGATTTATATCTTCAATTGGAACTTGCCCTTCTTTATCAAATAGGACTTCACCTAATGGATTAATTACTACAGTCTGTGGTATTTTCCCACGCCAATAGTATGATGCGTTATTAGGATCTAAAGATTGCCTATCCTGTATATCATCGATTGTCAGGGGAATAATATCTATTGAACTAGACCAAAGTAATTTAATACCGGATACAACAGGAGCAAAAACTTTAGATGTTGTACTGTCATCTAGGTAAAAAACAAGAACACTTGTCCGTTTATTTTTTAATGATTGCTCTAATGTAGATGCCGGAGGAACCAACGAACCATTACCAGCATAAATAGGGTATATATTTCCATCAAAACTATCTGTATCCCTTGCTGCCTGAACTGGAGATATGAATAACAAAACAAGAATAAAAGCAAATATGAGTTTAATAAGTATTTTATTCATAGTAATTTCTCAAATTCAATAGCCTGTCTGCTCTAAAGATACTAGATCATTTTCTAGAAAATGACCTACCCATGCCCTGAGCAATTCCTTTGCCTATAAGGCCTAAAGCTCTTCCAAGTATATTTGTGAGCAGAATAACCATAAAATCTCCTATATAACGAATTAGTGATTGGATTTGAGGCGCCAAAGCATCTCTAGCCTCTACTAAAAGGGTTACTTGACGCTGAATCCAATCTAGATTTCTAAGTTCATCATCTCTTAATTCCGTTAGTATGACAGTTTTGAGACTACCTTCTTTTATATTGAATAACGTACGTTTGCTTTCATAAAGTTGAATTGGTCGTTTTATCAAAGATATATAACGATTCTGACTATTTAAACGATTTCTCAGTCTTTCTAGTTCTCTAGTAGAAATTAAACGATCATCTAATAAATGATGCCTCAGTTCTGGCCAATTAGAACATAGATTTAAAAGTTCTGAGGATATCAATTCACTATTGCGAATTAAAAAATTAATAATCAGAAGTTTTAGATAAAGGAGCGTTCTAGGGTCAGAGTTAGATAACAGACGGCCTTCTACTTGTATGGGCTTATTTAATACTAATGCGTCTAGTATTAATTTAGGACTAGGCAATTCTTCATCTATATCTTCAAGATTAACAATTGAAAGCACTGTTTCAGCTACTGGTGTTGACTCTCCATTAAATAGAAAACGAGTATAGCTACCAATTATACTTCTAATTGATTCTTGTTTCATCTGCAACTGACATCCATGCCATTGTTGGATAAGGGAATTATTATTGGTAACAATATTCTTTTGAAGTTTTTTTAAAACACTTTTTAACTGAAACAATTGATCTTTAAATAATTCAATTTTCTTTGATTCCTTAATAGCTTCAAAAGCAAATATAGTGCCAGTATCATTAACAGGTCTATCGTTAAATGTATCTTCAATACTTGAAAATACTGAATCAAGCAAGGATGTTAAAGTATCATTACTAATAATTATATTTGTAGCATACTCAACATCAGACTTTTTTGTCTGAAAATCATTGAAATATAACTTTCTTTGCTGTGTTTCATTTAATGGACCCCAAAACCATATAAGAAAAGCTTTTGCTGCCTTTAACTCTCTTCTCCTTCCATCTAATACAATCTTCAACAAGAAGTTTTTAGATATGTATGGGTATGAAAGATTTAACCTTTGATGTTCAATATTTATTTCATTAAAACAAGTTGTCAATACACTTTCAGCTATTGGATTAAGTGGTTTGAATAAATTACTAGTACTTGATATCTCATCTCTTAGTTTTACAACCTTACCTCCTTTTAATATAGTTGCTATTGTGTCTTGAAGAGTATTGTATTCTGGATCCTGAAGAATCCCCTCACACTCAAATTCTAAAACTTCTATAGGAGTCAGTTTTAATTTGGACGGAAGAATTAATAAGACTGGACAGGGTTGCCATTTTAAACGTAATACTTTTAATTCATTTATTGTTAAATTATAACTCTCAATGGATTCTATAGCCCATATAACAAGTGATGGATGCCTAGGTAATTGCTGCTCTTGTAAACATACATTAATATCTGTATTTTCTGATGTTAGTTGAAGTGAAAGCGACTGACCCAAAAGATCCGGTGCTAATAACAAAATTTGTTTTTGAGTACCTTCTTCCAAAATGGATAAAATTTGGAGACAAATAAAATTTAACTATGAATCCTCAAGAAAACCAGTCTTACAGAGATTTTTTTTGAGAAGAATAATTATTAAGTCTTTCTATGAACACCTAACAGAACTTTTCTGTTTTGTACTGGTCATAGTCAGTTATATCCAAATTCTTGATGGTTTTGATTGCTTCCTTTAAATCTATTGATCCATCGTACAAAGCTCGTCCTACAATAACTGCTTCTATTCCAATGTTTTCAAGGGGTGTTAGTGCTATTAAGTCGTCTAATGAACCTATGCCACCAGAAGCTATTATTGGAATTTTAGATGAAAGTGCAATTAGTTTTAATTCAGCAATATTTGGTCCTTTCAGTGTTCCATCCTTTGAGATATCTGTATAAATAATCGAAGCAAGTTCTAGTTCTGATAATTCCTGACATAAATCTGTTGCTAGAATTTTACTTTCTTCCAGCCACCCTCTAGTTGCTACATAACCATTTTTTGCGTCTATACCAACAATTATTCTATTGGGAAATTCCTTTGTAAGTTTTTTCAGTAAAGTTGGATTTTCTAATGCAATAGTTCCAAGAATTAATCTGTCAATACCATTATCAATAAGCTTTTTAGCGTAATCAAAGCTTCTAATACCCCCACCTAGTTGAATTGGAATGTTGATTTGATTTGCTATAGAGCTTATCAACTCATAATTTGCACCTTGACCTGATTTAGCTCCATCCAAGTCCACGAGATGTATTCGGGCAGCTCCCATAGACTCCCAAATTAAAGCTTGATCTATTGGATCAGCATTGAATTTTGTAACTTCATCATAATTTCCTTGATAAAGTCTTACACAGTCTCCATTTAGCAAGTCAATGGCGGGAATGATATCCATATGTCTTTTTATCACTTTATATATACTGCATGCCTTTGATTCATTTGGCTATTACCTTAACGCGCTTGAATATAAGATGGTTAGCTTTATAAGAATGAAAATCCTGGTAATGGGCGGAACTAGATTTGTAGGAAAAGCAATAGTAGAGGAATTCCAGAAATCCCAAAATGAAATCACTCTATTTACAAGAGGTAAAAATAGTTTACCTGAAAACGTATTACATATAAAAGGAGATAGAAACAACTATGAGGACTTACTTCAATTAAAGAATAAAAAGTTTGATTTAGTAGTAGATACATCTGGTAGAAACAAAGATCAAACTAAACATTTAATTGATGTGATAGGAGCTCCTTTGCATAGGCTTATATATATAAGTTCTGCTGGTGTATATAAGAATAATGAAAATTACCCTTATTCTGAGGAAAGTGAGGTAGATGAATATTCAAGACATTATGGAAAAGTTGAAACTGAAAACTGGCTTATTGAGGAAGGAATACCTTTTACAAGCTTTAGGCCAACATATATATATGGTCCAGGAAATTATAACCCTATAGAAAGATGGTTCTTTGATAGGGTTTGTAAAAAAACAATAATGCCTATACCTAATGATGGTCAAATTATTACACAATTAGGCCATGTAAAGGATTTAGCTATAGCGATAAATATTTCTAAAGACAATGACATAGCAAAAAACAAAATATACAATTGTTCAGGAAATAAATCTATTAGTATTATAGGATTAATTAAGACAGTATGCAGTGTCTGCAAAGTACCATTCAATTCAATAGATGTAAAATCATTCGATATCTCAAGAATTGATTCAAAAGCGCGAAAATTATTTCCTATTAGATTAAATCATTTTATGACTGATATATCCTTGATAAAATCAGATTTAAATTGGGAGCCTCACTTTAATCTAATAGATGGGTTAAGGGATAGTTTCGAAAAAGATTATAAGGTTAATGATTTTACATTTAACAATGACAATGATTCACTCTTGTTTGAATGATAAATATGAACCACCTGTTAATAAACTAATAGAGAAAGATATCCAATATGTATATAGACCAATATTTCTAATAATTGAAATAAAATCTTGTGATGACCATGTAATTGGATACATTAGAAATAAGATACTTATAAACTGCAGACAAGTCTTTATCTTGGCAAGTTTATTGGCTGGCTTTCCACAGATATTATTTGACCTTAGAGTTGTTACTAAAAGGTCTCTACACAAAATTAAAGAGACAGACCAAAAAGGTATAGTTCCATTGCTAGATAACCAAATCAGTATACTTGTTACGAAAATCTTATCTGCCAATGGATCATATATAGCTCCCCAAGTTGAAATTGTTCTACTTCTTCTGGCTAAATGGCCATCCAGAACATCACTTACGCCAGCTAAAGCTATTATGATAAATGATGCAGAATATAATTTATTAGATAAGACAATTAATAAGGGAAAAAATAGAAAAATTCGAAATATGGTTACTAAATTTGATGTTAATCGTAGAATATTCATAAATATTTAAGTCAGATTATAAATATTATATAACATTTATTAGATAAAGAAAAATTATAGATGAAAAAGTACTACAAAAACTATTGGGCATTTAATCTATAAACTATGATAAAGGTCTTAGCATTAAATATCCCACATGACTACTATTCTTCTATTAGCCCTTGTTGGGTCTCTTATATCAATGGTATTTATAGTTAAGAAACTAGATCAGGATTAAAATTAATTCTCACTATATATCCTTAATATGCTGTAAAATATATTAATTCGTTTGCTCTTTTATGAATCACAGACAAATATCATTAAATGCTGGAGAAGATCTACTAACATCAATTCACAAGTTTGCATCTGATAATGGTATTAAGGGTTTTATTCTAGGTTCAATTGGGGACCTTAGCGTTGCTAGATTTAAATGTCCTGGGAATGAAGAACCAATTACTGTTAGTGATCATTTAGAACTAATAAGCTTAACCGGAACATTTTCCCCTGAAAAGTTACATCTACATTTAAGCGTTTCGAATAATAGTTGTCAGGTTTTTGGAGGACACCTAGAAATAGGTAGCAAAGTATTAAAGCAAGTCGACATTTTATTAGGAGATTTAACTGATTTATCAATTAATACAAACAAAACCAAGGAAATGGCTATTCAAAATCAAAAGATCAGGTGTTCTGTAATGATTTTACCTAATTGTCCTTGGAGTACAAGAACAATCAGAACATTAGCCTCAAGAGAAATACCTTACAATGTTATAGAAATTACTGATGATAATCTTTTTCAACAAGCAAAGTCTCAAAGTGGATCAACACTATTTCCACAAATCTATATAGATAACAAATTTATAGGCGGTTATGAAGAATTTTCTAAAATGTTAATTTCTGGTGGCTTAGACTTTCTTAAAAATGACATTTAAATTTTCCATTAATCCATACTCTAACTTCTGGAATAAAAAACCAATATGGTGTCAGCCTTGGAGCATTATAAGTTTTGGTGTTTTATCAAATCTATCAATTATTTATCTATTTAGTTTGATCTGGCTTGACCTGTTAGTTATATCACTAACCTTAATATGGTGGTACTTATTTCTTTACTTAGTACCAAAACTTACATTAGAAACACAAGTCGAAGATAATCGATTAATATGAGAATCAATTATCAAATTCGAGAATTACAAAATAGTGATATACATATAGTCACGGATTGGTCAAGAAAAGAAGGTTTTGCTCCTGGTTTTGAAGATATCAATATCTATAGAAATACGGATAGTCAAGCTTTATGGATAGGGAGTTTAAACAATAAACCAATAGGCTGTATTGTTGGCATTAGATATAATGCCTTCTATGGATTTGTTGGTTTATATATTGTAGATGAGCAATATAGAGGCAAGGGATATGGTTTACCACTATGGAAATATGTGTTGAATTATATGGATGATCTTAAATGTATTGGTTTAGAAGCAGCCCCAAACCGGATCAATGATTATTCTAAATGGGGTTTTCGAACTTCATCAGTCACTACCAGATGGAAATATATAAGTAAAGGTATAGATACCTTTGATAAAAACAATATGATGGGTTTATCGCTTCTTGATGAAACTGAAATCTCTCATGAATTAATTCAGAATTACGATGATATGAAAGAAGAAACTTCTAGACCACATTTCCTATCTGATTGGATGTTTCATAGGTCGGGGAATGTAACCGCTCTAGTTGATTCTAATCAGAAATGTTTAGGATTTGGGCGTATAAGACCTTGTTTACTTAAAGAAGGAAGTGGATGGCGTGTTGGTCCTTTGATAGCAGATAAACCCGAATATGCAAAGTTATTGCTAAAAAGTCTATTGATCTCAAATAAAGGGACTGTATATATAGATTCTCCAGGCCTAAATCCTTTATGTAAAAATGTTTTAAAAGATATTGGATTTGTTCATGACACCTACACAGTCAGAATGTATAAGGGTGAAATGCCAAGTGCTTCTTTAAGTGACATATATGGCCTTGCTTGTTTGGAACTTGGTTAAATAATTACTAGGCAGAACGTAAGTTTTGTTTTTCAAGGAATAGTTCTTCTTCTAACTGGTTTATGAGTTTGGTTACTAAGGATTGAAATTCAGGCTGGCATCCTTTGAAGGCTGCTTTATGCCTAATGGGTTCATTTCTAGTACGTAAATCAGTCAACATAAGTTGCAGGGCATCAATCTTAGGATTAGTTTGCATGTGTACTTAACTACTAGAATTATACTTTAAAGGTTTTTAATGCTTTTTCCATTGAAATCTGTTTAGTAGTTTCATTACTTGTTATTTCTATAATTTGTCTGATTGAAGATTTTGTATTGAGAGCTTCAACACATGTTTTGGCCACTAGTCTTCTTGGTATACTTCCTTCATGCTGAGTATTCCTGGAAGTATATAAAATTGACTGTCTATTTAATTGATCTTCTTCTTCATTTAAGCCCCCTGGTCTTATTATAGTCCAATCTAGTTTGCTATTTTCTAATTCTAGTTCACCCAAACGTTTCCATATCAGAATTAATCCAAATAGGTTTAATGGGTGAAAAAGTTTACCGGTACATAAAGAACTGACTAAAATTATCCTTTTAACATCATTTCTCATACAGGCTTTAACTTGATTTCTTACACCACATGCATCTATTCTTGCTGGACCTGTTAGATCAATATTTGGCCTTGCTCCTGTCGCGATTATTAGTGAATCACAATCCTTAAGTCCAGCATCTAATGACTGTTGATTATTTAAATCAATTATGTATTGTTCTGAACTTTGTAAACTATCTGGTACTTCAGAAGACTTTCGTAATAAAAGTCTTATATTAATACCGTTTGCCTTAGCTTCTTCACATACTCTATAACCTGTTTTCCCCGAAGCACCGCTAATAGCTAACTTCATAATCAAAAATTTAATTTGGTTTATTATTAAAGATGAATATTCTATTTGTTGTTTTTTTTATAATTACTTTATTATTATGGCTTGATATGAATAAATGGTTTAGTTCTTTTGGGAAACAATGTTGTACATAGCTGACATACTCTGCCATCACATTTTCTTGCAGTACAGAATTCTCGTCCATAGAAGATAATTTGAAGGTGAAGTTTGTTCCAAGAATCTTTTGGAAATATTCTTTTTAAATCTTGCTCTGTAGTTCTTACACTCTTACCATTTGTTAGGCCCCACCTCTGTGCTAAACGATGAATATGAGTATCAACAGGAAACGCCGGATAATTAAAAACCTGTGACATAACAACACTAGCTGTTTTATGACCAACTCCAGATAACGACTCTAATTCTTCAAAAGTATTTGGGACATAACCTTTATGCCTTTCTAAAAGTTGCTTAGAAAGAGAAATGATATTCTTAGCCTTTGTTTTTGCTAAACCTAAATATTTAATCGAATCATAAACTTTATCGTAGCCAAGGTCGATAATTTCTTGTGGTTCTTTGGCCAACAAAAATAAGGATTGAGTAAGCTCATTAACCTTTTTGTCTGTAGATTGAGCACTTAATACAACGGCTATAAGAAACGTAAATTCATTAATATGGTTCAGGGGTATTTTAGGTGTTGGATATAGTTCGTTGAGGACCTGCTGAATAATTATAGCTCTATGAGATAATCTCATGATAAGACTTATTTAAGAGGTATATAAAATTTACTGTTAACCTCATTACCAGATGAATCAAATATTAATTTACCTGTACTGCCATTCCAAGTAGCGGTTTTAGCTTTAAGTTCAAAAATATTGTCTTCATTATTATCATTCTTAACTATGTACTCTTTTAAATCAGAAAAAATCATTATATCATCTTTTAAATAGTAAATTGCTTGTGATGAACTTATCTTAGATGTTTCCATATTGCCAAGGACATTACCTTCAAAACTGATAGTATCTTTGATGGAACTCCATTCGACCTTGTCGGCGGTCATAGTAATTTTATTCTCATTGATTCTTGTAAGGAAAACATTGCCATACAAAACAATCAATTTACCATCACTACTAATTGTAGATCTATCTGAAATAACATTATAAATAGGGTTCTCATTCTCATAAAATGTAATTTCGGTAGACTTGGCATTCACAGCTCTAGTATCCTTTGTTATAACTGCCTGTGGGCTATTCATCTTAAAGACAATATTTCCTTCTGAATTAGATTGGTTTAATGTAAAATCTTTAAAGAAAGTATTTAATTCTAATGTTTTATCAGGAATATTTACACTACAACCAATAATCAAATTAGATAAAGAGAGAATTAAAAATATTTTTGATAGTGAAAATTGTATATTAGTCATTCCCTTTCAAGTTTGTTAATTACTGGGTATGGTTTAGGCAAATTAGCACCTGGTTGTAGAACTCCCCATGAAAGTTCCTCATTCCAGGTATTAGGAATTTCTTTATAACCTAATTGATAAATTATTTTAGAACCTATGTCAGGTATAATTGGTAATAAAAGGAAACCTATTATTCTAGATGTCTCTAGAACATTATAGATAATAGATGAAACATCACTTAGATTGTCCGATTGTTTTACCTTAGTCCATGGTTGGTTATCATTTAAGTAAGTATTAGCTTGTGATGCTAGTTTTATTATAGATTCGCAAACTAACTTAAAGTCGTAATTTAGGTAAGCTTGTTTTACTATCGTAATTATATTACTTGTATATTCAGATATAATAGATTCATCAGGATTATCTTTTTCTATCAAAGGTATTTTATTATTAAACCATTTTCTGGACATTGTTGAAGTTCTATTAAGTAAGTTTCCTATTGTATTAGCGAGGTCATTATTAATTAGATCTATGAAACGAGATTCTTGAAAGTCTCCGTCGGATCCAAACTTGATGTCACTAAGTAAGTACCAGCGAATGCTGTCTCTATCGTATTTCATTAGAAGATCTTTAGGATCTAAAACATTGCCTAGGGATTTACCCATCTTTTGACCTTCTCTTGTGAGAAAGCCATGACCAAAAACTTGTTTAGGTAATTTAAGTCCTGCTGATAACAACATGGCAGGCCAATATACTGCATGAAAACGTAGAATATCTTTGCCAATAACATGGAGATGTGCTGGCCAACCTAGATTATCTAGTGAAGCTAGGTCAATGTTATTCTCATCGGGGTAAAGAGCACTCAAATAACCTAGAAGAGCGTCAAACCAAACATATAATGTTTGACTATTGTCATCAGGTACAGTGATTGCCCAATCAACATTCTGCCTGGAAATAGAAAAATCTCTTAGGCCACTAGAAACAAAGTTAATTATCTCATTTCTTCTAGTTGATGGTCGAATGAAACTATTATCTTGTACCAGAGCCATAATTTGCTCTTGATAATTAGACAAACAAAAAAACAGATTGTCTTCGTCACGCCATTCAAGCTTTTTTTGATGAATAGCGCAAATTGGTGCTTCTGATGTCTTGGGAATATCTTTATATTCTTCACAGCCTACGCAATACCATCCTTGTTGCTTTCCTTGTTTAATATCTCCTGATTCCTTTACCTTTTTATAGAATGTCTCAACAAATTTCTTATGCTTGGAGGAAGTTGTACGAATGAATCTGTCGAATTTAATATCCAATAACTTCCATAATTCTAAATATTGCGTTACTACTAAATCACAGTGCTCCTTAGGATTGATATTTTTAAGCTGAGCTGTTTGCTGAATTTTTTGACCATGCTCATCAACACCTGTAATGAACAATACTCTTTCACCTTCAAGTCTGTAATACCTCGCTATAGCATCACATGCTATTGTTGTATAGGTGCTCCCTAGATGAGGTTTGTCATTCACATAGTACAGAGGTGTAGATATAGTTAGAGTCATTATAGTTATAATTAGTTTTATCTAATTATAATACAGAATAATGTGAAAACAAGTATTCAAACAGTTAATTTATTTATTCAAACAAGCAAAAACCAAAAGACCAGACTTTGGTTCTTGAGAAATATACCTTACTTCCACTAAGTAATTATTAGAGATTAATTCTGAATCAACTAACTTACACAATATATCCAACTCCAGGTCGATAAAATATAATATACAGATATTTTCTTTTTTATTCAAAAAGCGAAGAAACCGACATTTCCAACTGCATGAATTATTTTGTTGAAACCAAGTGTTAATCGCTAGTAATTTATCAACTCTATATTTTTGTATATTCTCATTAAACCTAATATTAAAATTGCTAATATGTTGATTGATATCATTTATATTAAGTTTTGCTTGTCCGTCTAAATGCTTTAGAATTTGATATTGAGCAATCACATCTAAATACCTTCTCAATGGGGATGTGCATTGTAAATAGCATTCAAGACCAAGCGAGAAATGTGGTAAGGCCTCAACACTAATGAAAGACTTATTAAGACTTTGTTTAAGTAAATGGTTCTGATAATGAGAATTTGTATTTGATGTATTGCTATTTATGCGCTTTATATCTACTACTTGTTGACATCTATAAGGGACGATTACTGAATTATTTTTACAATAAGTCGCCATAATACCGCCATATAAAATCATTGCTTCACTGACTAATGCTTTTGATGGTGATGGAAATTTAATTTTATGGTAGGGAATGTTATCTCTATAATAAAAGACTCCTTCTGGTTCATCTATATGAATTGCCCCGTTATTAAAACGTTTGTTCCGTACATGGTTGAGAAAATTATAAATAATGAATAGCTCTTCTTCTTCTTTTGGCCGATAATCTAGTAAGTCATCTACATCGCTGTAACTTAATATAAAGTCTGGATTTATTAAAGATCGCTTCACACTAAAATCTATAATATTGTAATTTCTATCAAAAGAGACTCCTATGCTAAGTGTAATTCGATCCTGACCCTGTTCTAAACTTAAAAGGTTAATAATATCTTTTGGATACATATAATCAGGTTTATTAACATAATAAATAGTTGAAGCTTTCAATCGAGCTTCTCTATCTACAGATGAACTAAGTTCTATATGTTCATTAGGACTAGTTATATGAATCCATAGGATATATTTATCGTTAAGTTCTTCTAAGGAGATAGCATCATCTCTTTCTAAAGTATCATAATCATCAATTACATATGTCTTTAAGCATTTATGATTTTGTATAGCACTATCAATTACTTTATATTGTCCAGGTAATTTATTCGCCTCAAATTGTTCTATATTGTTATTAAGATTATTAATACTTTGCATAAATCTCATAGATATTAAAATATCTAAGATTTTATTGAAGCTTAGCCCTCAGGGTTAACAAAAGGGAGAAGAGCAACAACTCTAGCTCGTTTAACAGCAACTGTTAAATCTCTTTGTTGCTTAGCAGTAAGGCCAGTTAATCTTCTAGGTAATATTTTTCCTCTTTCTGTAATAAATTTTTTCAACGTTTCAACATCTTTATAATCTATTGGCTCTCCTGGTTTTATTGGAGAAAGCTTTTTTTTGAATGGAGTGTTTGGCATAAGAATTGAGTTAGTTTAAAGTTCCAGACTTATTTGACCTCAAATGTTTTGAGTCAATTTAATTCAGTAAGGACAAAAATTGCATTATCCCCAACCTGACATAGGATATCAACCTGTTCTATTGTGTCTTGAACCTTGATAAAACAGGCAAGTGCTTGGTTGGAGTGTAAAGATTTTTCGCCCTGATTAAAGAGAGTAAGAAATGCTCTCTTCAGAATTACCCATAAAGGATTGGCGAGGATCTCTCGAGACTTAAGTACAATCATTTATACTACTAGTTAAAGAGTCATTTTTAAAAGATACTTCTTGAAAGTAGGATCATTAACATAACTATTCACCACAAATGAAGGCTCCCATCTCCTGGTTACGTGAATATGTCGAGGTGCAAGAAGACATAGAAGAACTTTGTGAATCCCTTTCTATAGCTGGTTTTGAAGTTGATTCAATAGAAGACATGGGGAAATCAGTGGAAGAAATAATAATTGGTTTTGTCGAAAAGGTAGAAAAACACCCCAATGCGGATAAATTAAAGGTGTGCCAGGTTACTATTGGAGATGGCAAAACTCTTCAAATCGTTTGCGGGGCTCCCAACGTAAAGAGCAAAACACATGTTTTAGTCGCTCAAGTAGGAACATATTTGCCGGCAATAGGTTTAAAGATCAAAAAAAGTGATATACGGGGAGTTACCAGTTATGGGATGATATGTTCATACGACGAACTTGGGTTGGCCAATGGATCTCAAGGAATTGCTATTTTAGAAGAACTTAATAATGGAGAACCTAAAGTTGGGAAGTCTCCAAAGGAAATACTTAATTTAAATGACACAGTAATTGAATTAGCTATAACTGCAAATCGACCAGATGGTATGTCTATCGTTGGAATTGCACGAGAAATTGCTGCCCTTAGGAATCTTAAGTTTAATTATAAACAATCAGAAGAATATAAGGAATACAAAATTTTTAATTCTCTAAATAATAATCAAACTGCGATAAAAGCGAATGGTATATATTCCTTACATTATATAGAAGGTGTAGACGGTAGTGTTAGTTCTCCCCAATGGATAAAAGAAAGATTATCAAAGGCTGGAATTAATTCCATTAATGCAATAGTCGATATAACAAATTATGTTATGTTAGAAACAGGGCAACCATTACATGCTTTTGATGTTGATAGGTTAAATGAATTATTAGGACATGATATCAATATTAAGGATATACAGGTTCAAAATTCAAAAGATGAACAATCCTTCATAGGCATAGATGGCAAGAAATATTGCTTAAACAAAGAATGTAACATAATAACCTGTAAAGATATCCCAATTGCATTGTCTGGTGTAATAGGTTCTGAAAATTCTAGTGTCAAGAAAACTACTAAAAGGATAATTATAGAAGCTGCTCTTTTTTCACCATCATCAGTCAGAATAAATTCAAGAAAAGTAGGCCTTCGTACAGAATCAAGTAGTAGATATGAAAAAGGAATATCAGAACATCTTACTTTACCAGCAGCTTCAAGGGCTATTGAATTACTAGAGATGATATTCAGTTCTAAAGTAGTAGATTGCTTAAAAAACAAAGATCAAAAGGAGGAAATTTTGCCTATTCATCTTAGGTTGAGCAGAGTACATAAGATCCTAGGTAAAAAGGGAATAAAGAGTAATATAGAAACTTTAAAAGAAATACAAAGTGAAAACGATCCTAATAGAAAAGAAGAGTTGAACTTTGTTTCTCAAAAGGAAATAGAATCAATATTGAACGCGCTAGCATGCACCTATCAGAAAAAGGAAGATGGCTGGGATGTAATTGTCCCACCATATAGGTCGAGCGACCTAACAAGAGAAATTGATCTTATAGAAGAAATTGCAAGATTAATTGGATATGATTCATTTGAATCAAACCTACCTCAACCTGTTAAACCAGGAGGTTTAACTCCTTATCAAATAGCAGAAAGAAATTTACGGAAATACTTTGTAGCATCAGGATTGCAAGAAGTCACGACATTTTCACTTGTACCAGATGATAAGAACAATAAGGAACAAGTACCAATATCTAATCCACTTTTAAAGGAAACAAGTCATTTGAGAACTAATATATGGAGAGAACATTTAAATATATGTAAAAGAAATATTGATGCCGGGCAGAATGCATGTTGGCTATTCGAAATTGGTAAGGTATATAAAAAGGAAAAAGAGAATTTGCAGGAATTTAAAATATTATCTGGGACCATAACTGGGCCTAAGCAATTAGAAAACTGGTCGCGTACAACTTCATCAAACAACATTGGATACTTTGAAGCACGTGGGAAACTACAACAAGTGCTGCAGGCAATGAAATTAAATCCAGAGGATAAAATTACTAATAACAAAGATCACCTGCACCCAGGCAAATCAGCAGAATTATTTATAGAAGGAAAAGCTATAGGTTTTTTTGGACAAGTTCACCCAAGAATCATAAGCAAAATGAACTTGAATCTAAATACCTACATTTTTGAACTTGATTTAGAGAAATTATTAGCGTCTTCAACTAGAACAAATAAATGGGTGGTAAGAGTAAAAGACTTTCCAACAGTACCTTCAATGGATAGAGACATCTCATTAATACTACCTTCTAACACTTTGGCTAATGAAGGTATTAAGTTAATCAAGAAAATAGGAAGGAAACTGTTAGAAGAAGTTGAAATTATCGATCGTTATGAAGGTAAGAACATAGATCAAGACAAAATAGCAATGACTTTTAGACTAATTTATAGAAAGGCAGATCGAACATTAACGGACGAAGATATTAACCCAATACATTCGAAAATTCTAAAATCTCTGGTTAAAGAACTTGGAGCCGAGCTAAGACAATAGTCTATCTCATGCAAATAATATGTGTCTCATACATAGACTAATTATTATTCTTATACGAGATTCATGATACGAGCATTCGCGTATTAAGAGTTATTCTTTGAATGCTGAATCTATAGGAAAATCAATTAATTACTATAGAGACTGTCTTGTTAACATTGTAAAAGACTAGACCTGAGACTACTATATAGTCTCATATAAGACTTAATAGACAGATTTCTACTCTTAAAAAAATTCTCATAAATGACATTAAACAATTGGATAGAAAGTAGTTAAACCTCGCGTAACTGTCTATAATACAGTTACGCGAGGTTTCTTTTAAGCTTGCTGCAAGGGTTCTAAGATGGACTTTTATATATTGGCCATAATATGGACATAGTAAAAGCTCTAAATCTATTTAATTTTAGTTGTTCTAATCAACGAATTGCATACATTCCACATTTTAAAATTACAAGCAAACAGCTTCAACCAACATTTTATTGATAGATTCACATTTTAATCTAACTGGATAAATCAGATGATAGTTCTATAAACTAATATTATTCAATTAGAAAATCGTAAAAACTTCTTTTGAACGCTGAAAAATAATTTGTCGACAAAGTATTATTCTAGACTTATAGTAAGACTTATAAAGAGTCTCATATGCAATTGCTTGGACGGAGAAATTGCTTCTAACAAATAATGGTTCAAGATCAAAAAAGATAAAACATTCTTACCCGTAGACCATGAGTCTAGTTTATAGACTCATGAGTAGTCCTATATGAGACCAATGCGATTATTTTCTGTATAGCTCCTTCAGCAATTGATACGCTTCATTTATTCGTCGCATGGTTTCAGTCGATCCACCAGAATCAGGATGATTATCTAGCGCTTTGGACTTATAAGCGTCCCTGATAGAAATTAGGGACAAGGAAGCTCCAGCTGTTGTTGGAAGTGATAGTAATTTTAAAGCGCCGTGTACAGTCATTGTTGATTCTAAAGTCTGAAAAGAGGTAACATTTTGACTTCTTTTAAAGCTGTTTACAAACCTTCTAATCAAGGTTGGCAACCTACCTTGTAATGATGAAGTAGCAAATGGATCTTCAAGCACTCCGGCTAAGACAATAATTCGATTAAAGCTTGGTTTAGCATTTTTCCATGACGGACAAATTTTGATCATTGAATTAATTGCTGCTCTCCATGTAAACGGGCGGTTTTCTGTTCCCTCTAGATTTGGCCAAATGTCTCTGGCGAGCCATATCATTGCTGCTTCAATAACATTATCTTTTGGTGTACTTCCATATAGCGAAACCCAGTGGCTCAATGCTTCTTGGATACATTTATTTATATCTTCTTCTTTAACTGGATATACAATTGGTTCATCATGTGCTTCCTGACTATGATTCTTCCGTAAACTAGCTCTTAAATAACTTGATTTTTTTCTTACAAAGCCTGGTAAATCTATTTCGTTGTTATTAACAACTCTTTTCCACTCTTTTTTATATGTCTTACTGGATTCATTACTCTGGCCTATAGACTTCTCGATGTCTGAATTACCTATTAATACTATCGCACTATCTTCATTATATTCGGTTGAATTATCTAATTCATCAATACCATCTAATTGAATTTGATTGCTTTTATTCGATAGTTCAGAAAGAATTTGCGCTGAATTATTGTCTGACTCACTTTCATCTCCTAAAACGACTTCGAGAAGCCTTTCTAAAACTGCACCTCTCCTTCTTAATCCCCATTGACGCTTGAGTTCATCAAAGCGTTCTATTAATTCGTTGGGAAGATCTACAGATATTCTTCGAGATCCTTCACCTTCAACGGTAGGCACTAAGAATTTACGACTATTTAAAGAGTAATTGGCATTGACAAATTAATGAAAATCTAAATTTTCTTTTTACATACTGAAAAGCATTTCATTGGTAATCAATCTCAAATATTCAAAATAAAGTGGCATGAGTCACGATTAGGTAATATTCTTAGTATCATCATTAAGACTTGAGAACACTATGTTAATTAACGACTTTTGCATTAACCAAGATATGATGGCAAAAAGGCGCTTGAACTTTAAACAGCGCAAGCTCGAATTACTCAAGCTATATAAGGATTCATTAGAGCGAAGAATTGCTGCCATGAATGCGTCAATCGATGTATTGCAAAGTCAAATAGATAGAGATAGCAACTAAATATAGTTGCTATCTTTCTATAACTTGATTTAAAAGTGAGTAAAGTCCGTTTTTTTCCAGCCAGTTAATATTTGATATGTTGGTTGCCAATAAATATCCAGCAAAACCTAGTGCATTAATTTCAAAGCCAAAAGCAGATTCTCTACTTCTTTTAACTATAATTAACCAATCTTCAGATAATAATATGTTGTATGGAACTAATGGTTTGGATGATTTATCTGGTACACCTATATTCAATCTATCGCAAAGATTAACATATAAATTATATAGGTTTAGGGCAGAATCATCTGACAGTTCATTACTTATAGACGATAAAGCCATGCTTCCATTAAAAAACAAATTATTATGGTTAACTTTTTCAATTTGGGATTTTATCCATACTTGACTAGGGCATATAATCTCTTTGTCATTTCTTGGAAGCAACTGTAAATGCCTATGTGGTTGACTAGCACCCGCTTTTGGGGAACTGTTAAAGAACCATAAACCAGTAGTATCTTTATTTACATTAATTAACGCTTTAAAATCGTTTTGGTCTAACCAGGATGATTGAGACTTCCAATTTTTACTTATTAGCAACATATGCCCAAGTTGTACTGGATATTTGTTAAGAATTAACATATGACTATCAAGTACTTGTGAAATTTCTAATTCTTTTTCCCAAGGTAGAAAAGGATTAGTTTTTGGGCCAATAAATGCTTTTTCTTTGAATGAACCATTAATAAGTAATCTTAACTCATAAGGATATTCATTTTCTTTATTATAGATTTTTAATTGTGTCTTTATTGGGTTAATAGATTTTATTTGTAATGCCTTTTCTGTCAACAGTAATGATTCTTTCCAAAAAGCCTTACTTTTCACTGATAAATAAGTCTATACGCTATTTATTATAATGAAATTGGCAGAATATACAATCAATTACTTAATAAGCATTCTAATTAGAATTCCATCAACAATGATAATAACGTTTTTTGGGATTTTTCTTTTAAATTAATTCATAAAATCATTATTTTCAATTTCTGTTGACCAAGAGCTATTAGGGTCCTTAAAAGGCCTTTAACAATCTAGCAATGGTTTGACCTGTATAAGTGATTTGGTGGCCCTAGAAAACGATAAAACACCCTTTGTGGCTAACTCTCCACATTAATACGCACCATCAGACGAGATATGATTTTTGTCTCACTGATAACGAATCGCTAAAAACACATTTGAAATAATCAAGAAAAAATTATTAGACTTGTTTTTGGCCATGCTTCAAGCTACAAAACTTTTAAATCGCTTATTGGGATTGACTTTCTGGATAAAACAGAATTCTTATTGACAAAGGCTTTTTTTTTCAAAAGTGAACATTCTGTCGAAAGATGCTTGACGTGAGCGGGGGGTAAAGGTTTAAAGATCAATCAGTAATATCTCCTAAATGGATTGGGAATACACAGAGGATCTTGCTTTTCTTGCTTTATGCGATGCATTTCGTGAAAGTGGAGAAACATCTGCAATTGAATTCCTGGCAAGCGGTGAAGGTGCGTACCATTTTCTTGAGTTGACCCAAAATGCAGCTGGCGAAGGTGTTGACCTTAGTGATTCAGACGCAATGGAAGATTTTCAACAAGAAATTATTGAATCTATAGAAGATCTTTGCAATAAATAATCATAAAGTTATATTTATGCGCTGAAATATTTAGCCTTGCTATGTAAAGCAATCAATGCAGTTGTACTTTGTTCGGGCAACAATTGATCGCTCTCATCTATTGTTATTCCTATTCTGCTTGCTTCAAGCCATTTAAGTTGTAATCGTGAATCTTTAACATTCGGACAAGCTGGATAACCAAAAGAATATCTACACCCTCTATATTTTTGAGCTAAGATTTCATTCAAAACATTAGGTTCATCTTCTACAAAACCACATTCCTTTCTTATTTTTGAATGATTATATTCAGCAAGTGCCTCTGCTAATTGTACAGTTATTCCATGAAAAAATAAATAATCTGAATATTTATCAGAATTAAATAACTCTTGAGCAAATTTACTTGACACGTCTCCCATTGTAACAGCCTGCATAGGCAAGAAGTCAGAAGGCAAGTTATCTCTTAAATCTCTAAAATAGTCTGCTATACATAAATTATTACCGGACTTCTGCCTTGGGAATTGAAATTCTCCAAGGCATAAATTAGTGTCTTCTGTAGAATATATTTGTAATTTATTACCAATCCGGCCACAGGGATAATAACCGTAAACTACTGATGGGTTGATTAATGATTCATCTTCTATTCTATGAAGCCAATGGTTCAATATTGGCATAGCGGTAGATTCCAAGTAGTCTTCGTAATCTGATCTAGATTGATCTTTTTTCTTCTTAAATTGCCATTGACCAGCAAAAAGAGCATTTTTGTCTAAATAAAATATGAGCTCTTTGAAATCTATCTGATCGTTTAGAAGAATCCTTGAACCTATAAAAGGTGGTATAACTGATGATTCTTCATTAATAAAGTTAGAACGAAGTGTAGGAGCAGATCTATCTGGTCTAGTATTTTTTATTGTCGATTTAGATTTAGAAGGTTCGTTGTCTTTTATTGGAATAAATCTAATGTACTTAGAGTCAGGGTCTTTGCGAAAGCCTGTTATATTATCCCAATTATTTTCT